>NZ_CH724168.1:1083007-1383007 GCF_000153285.1 Synechococcus sp. WH 7805
TCAACGCCGCCGCCGCCCCGGCATCCCAAGGAGATCTCTGCTTCCGGACCGTGGAAAGCTGGCTGCTGTGGCACTTGAGCGGGGCACGTCGCCACTGCTCCGACATGAGCAATGCCAGTCGCACCCTGCTCATGGATCTGGAACAGCGCCAATGGGTGCCTGCGTTCTGTGATCACATTGGGCTCCCCACCAGCGCCTTACCCGATCTCGTGCCCTGCCGCGGTGACTTCGGCGCGATCGCCAGCGACTGCCCCTTCGCCGGAGTGCCGATCTGTGCACTCCTGGGCGACCAGCAGGCTGCAACCCTCGGACAACTCTGCCTGGAACCAGGTGAAGCCAAATGCACCTATGGAACCGGTGCCTTCCTGGTGATCAACACCGGGACGGAGATCAAGCGCAGTGACGCTGGGCTGCTGAGCACTCTCGGCTGGACTGATGACCAGGGCATTCCCACGTATTGCCTGGAGGGCAGCCTTTTCAATGCCGGCACCGTCGTGCAGTGGCTTCGCGATGGATTGGAGATCATTCCCACAGCAGATGAGGTGAACCGTCTCGCCCTCAGTGTTGAAAACGCCGCGGGGGTGATGCTCGTACCGGCCTTCACAGGCTGGGGCACACCCCACTGGGATCCCCAGGCACGCGGTCTGCTGATTGGCCTCACCCGCGACAGCCGACGGGGGCACATCGCCCGTGCCGCGCTCGAGGGAATCGCCCTCTCCGTGGCGGGGTTGGTTCGACTGGCCGAGGATGCCATCGGCCATGGACTGGGAGAACTGGCCGTCGATGGCGGTGCAGCCGCCTCAGATCCCCTTCTCCAGGCCCAGGCCGACAGCACAGGGCTGCGCGTGCGGCGCCCATCGCAGCTGGAAAGCACCGCACGGGGCGTCGCCTTGCTGGCAGGCCTTCAGTGCGACGTCGTTCCCGACCTTCAGGTCCTTCTTCCCCAGCGTCAACAGAACACCCAACTGTTCAGGCCTCGTCTTGATCCTGATCAGCGCCAGACTTGGTTACGACGGTGGGATGACGCCGTTTCACGGAGCCTCCACTGGCATGAATGACACGTGCTTCGATCTCCTGGTGATCGGCGGAGGCGCCAGCGGTGCCTGCGTTGCCTACGAGGGCGTGCGCCGCGGCCTGCGTGTGGCCCTGCTGGAAAGCCATGACCTGGGAGGAGGCACCAGTTGCCGCAGCACCAAGTTGCTGCACGGAGGGGTTCGTTACCTCGAGCTTGCGTTCAAAACCGCCGACACGGCGCAGCTGCGATTGGTCAGAGAAGCCTTGCTGGAGCGGGGACACTGGCTCCAGCAAGCTCCTTTCCTAGCCAAACGCCTCGAACTGGCCCTGCCCACGGGCGGAGTGATCGGCCAGGCCTACTACCGCCTCGGGCTGGGCCTTTACGACGCACTTTCGGGCCGCTCAGGGATTGGAAGCAGTCGCCTGCTCTCAAGCCAACAGCTGCGCCATGCCCTCCCCGCCCTTCGAGACGACATCACGCGGGGGGTGGCCTACAGCGACGGGCAGTTTGATGACGCGCGCCTCAACCTCCTGATGGCACTCACCGCGGAACAAGCGGGCGCGGTCGTGCGCACCCGTACGCGGGTCGTCGCCCTGGAAACCGACAGCAGCGGCAGGCTCTGCGGAGCGATCAGCGAAAGCACGGGCGGTCAAAGCGAGCGTTGGCAGGCGAGGGTGGTGGTGAATGCCACTGGGATCCACTCCGACACGATCCGGAGGATGGCAGATCCCTCCTGCGAGAAGAGGATGCTCACCAGCCGTGGCATCCACCTCGTGCTCAAGCAAACCCTTTGCCCGGAGGGAATCGGCCTGCTGCTGCCGTCTACCGATGACGGACGGGTGCTGTTCATGCTTCCGTTCTTTGGGCGAACCCTGGTGGGCACAACCGACACCCCCTGCCCCCAGGAGCAGGCCTCCTCTCCATCAGAGAACGAAGTGAAGTACCTGTTGGATTATGTACAGCGCTGGTTTCCTGCACTCAACAACATCGACGTAGGCAGCTGCTGGGCCGGGGGACGCCCTCTGCTGAAGCCTGCAGGTGCCGATGTGAACAGCAGCCGCGTCGTGCGCGAGCACGAGGTGGAGACTCTGGCCTGCGGACTGGTCAGTGTGATGGGAGGCAAATGGACCACCTGCCGGCCCATGGCCATCGATACTCTCCAAGCAGTGGAGCAGCAGCTCGGGCACGCCCTTCAAGCACCTGGGATGTTGCCTCTGATCGGCAGCGCCCCAGATTCCCTGCAAACACCTGCTCTGCTCCAGAGCCAGGAGGCCTCTCTGGAATCACTGTTGCCAGACACGCCTCAGCGCCAGCAGCAGATCGCCCACCTACTGGGCAACCATGGGCTTGCAGCAACACACCTGGTGTCGAGCTGGTCTGACGACGACCGACAGCCCCTCAGCGATGTGATTCCTGTCTGCCGAGGCGAGCTGCGTCATGCGATCACCCATGAGCATGCGCGAAGCGTCACTGATCTGCTCTGCCGCCGCACACGCCTGGCCATGGTGGATCAGCAGGATGCCGAGCGACTGCGCCCGGAGGTGAGCGAACTCCTGGCTCAGGCTGGCCACGGCAGTGCTGATGCTGGCGTCCTGGATCTGTCCCGCTGAACGCGGGCCGCTCGCGCCCGTCAGCTGTCCTGCAAGGCTTCGTTCTGCTCTTCAACCTCACCCAGCAACCACCAGTTGAAGCCGTGGGCCGGCAAATACACAAACCAGCCTGCGCTGGCGGGTGGGTATTCACACCCCCACATCACTTCCCGGGTTCGCTCTCCCTCCCATCGGCTGAGATCGAGTTGAAGCGACGCTCCTGCCGCCGAAAGATTCGCCGCCACCAGCACGGTCATCGATCCGTCGCAGCGCACATAGCTGATCACACTGGGATGAACGCTCGGGAGCAGCTCGAAATCACCATGGCGCAAGGCCGGCAACAACCGCCGGCAGGTGAGCATGCGCCGGTGCCAGTTGAGCAGTGACCCTGGAAGCTGTTTCTGCACTTCCACATTCACCACCCGGTAGTCGTATCCAGGCGCTGTGATGGGCGGCAACACGAGCAGTGGGTCCGGGGCCGACGAGAAGCCTCCATTCCGGGCCGGTGTCCAGGCCATGGGTGTGCGGTTGGGATCCCGGTCCCTCAATCCGGGCCAGTCCCCCATCCCCAGCTCATCGCCGTAATAAAGACAAGGCATCCCCGGCAGGCTGTAGAGAAGTCCGTGCAACACACGGTTCGAACCTGGATCGCCATTAAGCAAAGGAGCTAAGCGGCGATTAATGCCCCAGTTGAGCCAGTGACCCTGGCCCTGATGAAGCCCGGCTCGAATGATTTGGATCACCTCCTCGGGAATCAGATGACCATCTCCAAGCCAGAGCTCATCGTGATTGCGCAGGGGTAAAGCCCAGCGGCAGCCGCACACGGCGTCCTGGGCATCCTGAAGACACTGACGCAGATGCTCCGTGGAACCGCTGGCAATGGCCGCGAACAGATGAGCCGTGAGAACAAAATTGAACGCACCATGCAATTCATCGTCCGCGAGATAGGGCGCTGCCTCCTGCACCGGTTGGATTGCCTCGGCCAACAGGAGAACATCGCGGCCATGAGAATCCACCCGCTCACGCAACCGCTTCAAAAAGGCATGCGTCTCCGGCAAGCCCTCGCAACGTGAATTCTCCTCTTCGCAGAGAAAGGGCACCGCATCCAGACGGAAACCATCAACACCACGCTCGATCCAGAAATCGACAACCTCGAGCATCTCGTCTTGCACCAGGGGGTTGGCGTAATTGAGGTCGGGCTGATGACGCAGGAACCGGTGGAGGTAGTACTGCCCCGCCACGTCATCCCATTCCCAATTGGACGATTCGAAGTGGCGGAACAGAACGGGAGCGTCCGCATAGCGATGGGGATCGTCGCTCCAGACGTACACCTCTCTCTCAGGCGTGCCCTGTGGTGCCCAGCGCGCCCTCTGAAACCAGGGGTGAAGCGCGCTGGTGTGATTCAGCACCAGATCCATCACCACCTTCAGACCATGCCCATGGGCTGCGGTGAGAAAACGATGAAAGGCCGCCAGATCTCCCAGATCTGGATGGATCGCCTTGAAATCAGTGATGTCATACCCACCGTCCTGGAGGGGGGATGGATAGACCGGAGTCAGCCAAATCGCTTCCACGCCAAGCCAGCGCAGATAAGGCAAACGACTCGACAGCCCCTGCAGATCTCCCACGCCATCGCCGTTGCCATCGGCATAGCTGCGCACGATCAATTGATAGATCACGGCGCCGTTCCACCACCGCTGCTGCTTCGGCATCCGACTGATGCTTTCTCACTCCGTAGTAATGACGACGGAGGCTTCCGTCATCCCCTTCGCAATGGATGCAAGGGAAGACCTGCAAACATGCAACGGTCGCAGGGAACCGTGATGGTTCAGATCACCGGGACCAGTCCCTTCTCAGCTACAGATCTCGAAGCACTGCGCGCCCCTGTGGTGAAAGGGACAAGCCGCCCAGAAGCCTGGCGACGGCTCCAACTGGATCGCTTGCATTCCCTCGTCTGTGACCACGAGCAGGAGGTGTTGGACGCGCTTCATCAGGATCTGGCCAAACCGCCACTCGAAGGGATGGCCGAGGTGGTGTCCCTGCTGCAGGAATTGAAACTGGCCCGACGGAACCTGCGCCGATGGATGCGCCCTCAATCGGTCCGGGTCCCAATCGTGCAGCAGCCCGGACGCGCCCAGCTGATCCGGGAACCACTTGGCTGCGTGCTTCTCATCGGGCCCTGGAATCTGCCCTTCAGTCTTACGTTCTGGCCTTTGGTTAGCGCACTGGCCGCAGGAAATACAGCTGTAATCAAGCCGTCTGAGCAGGCACCGGCAACAGCGGAGCTGATTGAACGACTGGTGCCGCTCCACTTTCCCAGCGATGTGGTCCAGGTCGTGAACGGGGACGCCCGCGTGGCGGCGGATCTAGTCAGGCTCCGTTTTGATCACATTTTTTTCACCGGAGGGGGGCGGATTGGAGCCAAAGTTCTTGAAGGAGCAGCGGCCAATCTCACACCGGTGACCCTGGAACTCGGAGGCAAGAACCCTGCCGTGGTTCTCGCAGGGGCCGATCTGGAGGTCACCGCACGGCGACTGATCTGGGGAAAGGGATTTAACGCAGGACAAGCCTGTGTGGCGCCCGATCACATCCTTGTGGAACACAGTCTGAAAGGTCCACTCCTCCAGGCCATGACGGACCAGCGTCACGCGCTCTACGGCACCAACCCCCTGGAATCAGAGCACATGGCTTCACTGATTTCTGAGCGTCACTACAAACGTTTGGCGGGCTTGATCAAAACAGCAAAGGACGACGGACGCGTCCTCCTTGGTGGGGAATGTGATGAAACCCGCCGCAGGATTGCCCCAACGTTAATCAGCATCCAAAACAACACTGACCCGTTGATGGCCGATGAACTGTTCGGTCCTCTTCTTCCTGTGATTGAAATCGATGATTTCAACGATGCAATCACTCGTATCCAAAGTCAGGACAAGCCTCTCGCTATTTATCTGTTTGGTGGAGATCCTGACGAGCAGCAACGCCTCCTGCGCACCACGAGTTCCGGGACCGTCTGTTTCAACGATGTCATCCTCCAGGCTGGCGTCCCAGGTCTTGCTTTCGGAGGTGTTGGGGCCAGTGGCATGGGATCCCATCACGGCGAAGCAGGGTTCCGCACTTTTTCGCATGAACGCTCGGTTCTGAAACGCTCGTTCTGGCTCGATCTACCGCAGAGATATCCTCCCTACACACTGAAGCCGGATACATTTCGCCGACTTTTGAGCTGAGATTCGTTGACGAGCGTATGAAGCAGGGCTGGCGTCCTGTGGATGGCACCTTATGTTTCGCCCATCTATTGGAGATGTATGCGCCGCACCCTCGTAGCACTCCTTGCCTTGATGGCCCTCTCGGGCCTTCCTTCCGGCGCAGCAAACATAACGGTCAGAGGCGGAGACACCCTCTCCGATATCGCTGAACGCTATGGCGTATCGATCGGCAGTTTGATGCGTGTGAATGGCCTGCGCGACTCAAACCATGTCGAGGCGGGGCAGACCCTGCGTCTTCCAGAGGGAGCAGCCGCAGGATTCACAGCTGGGAAGGGGCGGCATACGGTGCGTTCGGGAGACACCCTTGGTGCGATCGCTCTGCAGTACCGCGTCAGTGAGCGCCAATTAATGGTGTTGAACGGCCTCGCCAGTGCCGATCATGTGGAGAAAGGCCAAACGCTGAAACTGCCTAGCAATGCAGTTTTGCCAAAACCGAAAACAGCCGCCAAACCCAAACTCAAGCCAGTACCGGTGAAGGCAGACCCCAATGCCACCAGTCACACCGTGGCGCGCGGCCAGACCCTGACGCAAATTGCCAAGGCCTACAAAGTCCCTGTCGCATCGCTAGTCAGCATCAATTCCATTGCGAATCCCAACCAGGTGACCGTGGGCACCAAGCTCATGCTTCGAGCCAGCGAAACCCAACCAGCCGCCGCGGTGGCCACCAGGGATCAACCTGAAACAGCAGCCGTTCCTGAGACGACTGTGCAACCCAAGCCCAAGCCCAAGGCGTCAGCAGCCGAAATCAAAACGAACACAACTATCAAGCCCAAAACCAAGACAGCATCCAAGGCCAAGACAACAACCAAGGCCAAGTCAACAACCAAAGCCAAACCAGTCATCACCGCAAAAGCCGATGTCTCGAAGACCTCACCAGGCATCCAACCGAACAAAGCTGACTGGAAGACCTATGGCCCCCTTCAGGTGGACTGGGGTAACTGGCAGTTAATGGGAGGCAGTGACGTCGCACCCACGCTTAACAGTGATGGACAGTCTCTGTATGTGGCCGTGAACTGCGCCGCAGAGAAGATCAACGTGACGGCCGCCAATGGAAGCTGGAAGACCTGGAGCTCACCCCAGAAGAAGTTCGAACGCGACCTGTTGAAGGACCGCTGCAAGACCGCGAAGAGCTGACGCCTGAATCAAGCTGCATAAAGAAGGGGCCAGGGACGATGGAGAAACCGTCGGCCACTTTCCCTGATGTAAAGGCGCTGGTTGCCATCATCACTTTCCTGAATCAGCTCCTCCTGAACCAGACGACGGGCAAGCCAACCCCAGTGAGCCGATTGCCCCTCCTCGATATTGAGAGCATCACTGAGATGCCTGACATCCGTCCCGCGTGCAACGGCCAGTTTTTCCAACAGGATCTGCGCTTCATCTGACCAGTTCTGCCGGTGACACTCCATCTGGCATCGATCGCAGCGACCGCAGGGAGGGACAAGCTCACCGACCGAGAGCAGCAGTGCCTGTTCCCGGCAGCCCTCCCCTTCGGCCACAGCCTCCATTCGACGCAACTGCCGCTGGGCAAGCTCAACCCGATGGGCCTCGTCTGCAGAATCACTCGCTTGTGATCGACGCAATGAGGCTTGCATCGCCCTGCCGAGGCTTGTGCGATCAGCGGGTGAAAAGAGCACCAAGCAGTGAGCCGGCAATCCATCACGACCGGCACGACCCGATTCCTGCAGATAACCCTCAGGGGTACTCGGCAAATCAAGGTGGAGAACCAAACCCACATCCGAGCGATCGACGCCCATTCCGAAGGCGACCGTGGCGACAAGCACGGGATCGTTGCTGCCGAGAAAATGCTCAAGGGCCCGCAGTCGCACGTCCGGCTCGAGACCAGCGTGGTATGAGATGGCCTCAATGCCGGTTGAGCGGAGCCTCTCAGTCCACTGCTCGACTGAACGACGCGTCCGGGCATAGATCAGGGAGGCGCCTCTGGCTTGTTGGATAGCCGCAACCACCTCCTGGAGAGGATCTTTCACACGCCTGCGCATGGCGTAGTGCAGATTGCGTCGACGGGCTGATGCCACCTGAATGAGAGGACGACGGAGATGCAACAGGCGGAGGATGTCGGCGCGAACGCGTGGTGCTGCTGTGGCGCTGAGCGCCACCATTGGCACACCTGGGCAGAGATCCCTCAACTGGCCAAGGCGTCGGTAATCCGGACGGAAATCATGCCCCCAGGCACTGATGCAGTGAGCTTCGTCCACTGCGAAAGCAACCAACTGACCGGATGCCGCCTGCTCCTGCAGCAGAGAACGGATCGCTTCCCCCTGCAGCCGTTCCGGTGCGAGATACAGAAGTCTGAGGGTTCCTGCATCGATCTGTTCGAGGATGCGACGACGCTGCTCGAGCTCGATTCCGCCATGCAAACAGGCCGCCTCAATCCCCCGGCGGCGAAGCTGAAGCACCTGATCTTCCATCAGAGCCACCAGCGGTGAGATCACCACGACCAAGCCAGCGCGAACGAGAGCCGGAAGTTGATAGCAGAGAGACTTGCCGCCGCCGGTCGGCAACACCGCCAAGCAATCCTTGCCAGCAAGGAGGCACTCCACCACTGGACGCTGGCCCGATCGGAAGGATGACCATCCGTAATAACGCTGCAGCGTCGTCAGCAGCAAATCCAAGACACACTACAGGTGGTGTATCCACCATACCGAACGCCAGATCTAGAGAACAGGTGGCTCCAGTTGATCCGGTGATTCCTCGACCAGTTGCAAGCGAACCCGCTTTCCTCCAGCCAGTTCCCCTAAAGAGACGCGCATGGTGGCTCCACTGAGGCTTTGCAGCGCAGAGAGAACATCCCTCAGATAGGGCGTACTGCTCCCACTCTCAACCCAGAGCCGCTCTTGAAGACCGCCGAGTCGTCTCCAGGAGGTATGCAGCTTGAGCACAGCGGATTCCAGAGCATGGGCCTGACCAACGGCATCCGCAAGGAGGCCAAGCGCATCCAACCTCTGGGCCTCCTGCATCGCCTTCTCAAGATCCAGTTCACCCTGTTGAAACGCACGCACGGCCTCTCCCGATTCAGTGGCTTTAGTGATCCATCGCGCCGTGTGGGTGACATCCTTGATGCGATCGAGCTCTGGCTCATCGCGGAGCACCTTACGCAGATCCTCTTGCTGGGGCTCGGGAAGCTTGGCAAGCTCCCTCACCAGAGGCGCCACCGCCTTCGGAGGAAGAAGGTTCTGTTGCGTCCGCTCACGGATCTCCTCTGGCAGAAGGGGGCTCGTCGCCGCAGTGAACTCATCAGCCAACCGTCGCACCTGCTTCCGGGTGATCTCTTGTCCCTCATTGGCTGCTTCCGAGATCATCAGCTGCACCTCCGGTTCAGCCAGGGAGGTTTCCATGAAGGCTCTTTTTGAAAACTGATTGACACTGGTCGGCTCCAAAACGCCGTCACCAAGCATCTGTTCGGCGGATTCCGCCAGCTGGATCAGGCCATAAGCCCGCGTCTTGCTGATCTCTTGCTCTCTAAGCCACTGCAGAAAACCAGCACCGCGCCCATCACCTCCACGCTTCTCACGATCACGTACAGCCTTGAGAATGCGCCCTCTCCAGATCTCAGTCTGAAGGTCGAATTTGTCGCAGACGGTCCATGCCTCTTCCAGCTTGGCCAGAAACTCCATGGTGCTGATGTCGTCCTGCTCCGGATCGGGCAGATCGAGCTCCAATAGTGGAGATTCAGGGGACGAGGGCAACACGAACCGCAGCACAACAGACGTTGGATGCTGCCATGGAAACCGACCGAACCAGCAGAGCCTTGGGACGACATTGTGTGACGCTCAAGCACCGAGGTGCCATCACCGAGATACGCTCCTTTTGCATCCCAGTTTCAGCGCAGCGATGGCGATCTCCCGCGGTGACATGGTGCGCATCAAGCGCCCTGAGTCCTACTGGTTCAACGAAGTAGGCAAAGTGGCCTCCATCGACACGTCTGGCATCCGTTACCCGGTCGTGGTGCGGTTTGAGCAGGTGAACTACAACGGCATCTCAGGCTCCGAGGGCGGCATCAACACAAACAACTTTGCCGAATCGGAACTCGAACCAGCCTGAGTCCGTTGCCGGAACTCCCGGAAGTAGAGACGGTTCGCCGGGGACTGGCGAGCCGTCTTCAGTCGTTTGTCATTCACGACGTAGATGTCCTGCGTGATCGGGCAGTCGCCAGTCCAGGGGGACCCCATGCTCTGTGCCTTGGACTGCAAGGGCAAAAAGTGGGGCATTGGAGCCGTCGAGGGAAATACCTCATGGCGCAACTGCACGAGCCGCAAACGGGAACCTGCAACGGGGTATGGGGCGTTCATTTGCGCATGACTGGCCAGTTCCAATGGCATCCAACGCAAACGGATCCCTGCCGTCACACACGGGTTCGCCTCTGGAATGAACAGGGCCATGAACTGCGCTTCGTGGATATGCGCAGCTTCGGAGAGATGTGGTTTGTACCGCAGAACGTACCCATCGACTCTGTCATCACAGGCCTCCAACGATTGGGTCCCGAACCCTTCAGTGAAGAGTTCAACGCAACGTATCTGCAACAAAAACTGAGAGGATCAACCCGAACAATCAAGGCTGCTCTTCTAGATCAAGCGGTCGTTGCCGGGGCAGGCAACATCTATGCCGACGAAAGCCTTTTTGCATCAGGCATCGCACCGCATCGCAAAGCTGGTGAACTCAGGCTTGCTGAGCTCGAGCGCCTGTGCATAAGCCTCGTGCATGTTCTCGAGATCAGCATCGGAGCCGGAGGCACCACCTTCAGCGATTTTCGAGACCTCGAGGGTGTGAATGGCAACTATGGAGGCCAAGCATCGGTCTATCGGCGCACAGGTCAACCGTGCTTGGTTTGTGGCAACCCGATTGAACGCAAACGACTGGGGGGGCGCAGCAGCCATTGGTGCTCTGAATGCCAGAGTTGAGCCATGCGAAAAGACGATCACAAACAACAATTAATCAAAGCCATTCGCGACCTGCACAACCGCGGGTGGTGTGACGGAACCGGCGGCAACTTCAGTGTTGTGTATGAGCAGGAGCCATTGAGACTCTTGATGGCACCCAGCGGCGTGGACAAAGGATCCCTAGAGGCAACAGATCTGATTGAAGTCAATGCCCACGGCGAGGTAATCGGTGGCGAAGGGAAGGCCAGTGCAGAAACATTGATGCATCTTCAAATCATCAAACAGTGCTCTGCGGGAGCAGTTCTTCACACCCATTCAATCAACGGAACATTTCTTTCCAGACGGCATCAGGCAGAAGGGCACTTGAAACTGAGTGGATGGGAGATGCTCAAGGGACTGGCAGGCATCAGCACCCATGACACAACAGTTGAGCTGCCCATTATCAAAAATGATCAGAATTTAAAATACCTGAGCGCAAAAGCAAGCCAATATTTAGAGGATGCACCTTCAGGCCTACTAGTCGGAGGACATGGCCTGTACGCATGGGGTGATGATCTTTTTCAAGCCAAACGGCATACTGAAATCATTGAATTCCTCCTCGAATTGTCGTGGAGACAAACCCTGCTCAACAAAACACTGTGATTGAGGCCATTGTTCTTGATATTGAAGGGACGACATGCCCTGTCAATTTCGTATCCCAGACTCTGTTCCCCTTCGCCCGGCGCCAACTCACACAGACAATCTGCGCACAAAACCGCAAAGCCAGTGTGTTGGCTGCAATCCAAGAAGCCATCAGCGAATGGAAGAAAGACACCGATCCGACGAGCCAAGCACTCTTGCTTCAGGCAACCAGCCAGAACTCTCCTACCGAAGAAGAAGTTGTTCGTTACTTCGAACACCTCATTGAATGTGATCGAAAATCAACAGCCCTTAAGGAGCTGCAGGGAATCATTTGGGAGCAAGGCTATGCATCTGGGGAACTGCAATCCCCTTTGTACCCTGACGTGATTCCAGCTTTAGATACGTGGAAACAAAAAGGTCTCACCCTTGCAGTTTACTCATCAGGAAGCGTCAAGGCACAACAACTGCTGTATTCGCATACCACCAATGGAGACATCACAGATCGATTTAGCCAATGGTTCGACACCAGAACAGGACCAAAACTAAAAGAAGATAGCTACAACACTATCTGTCAAATAATCGGCATGAAAGCAGCGTCAATCCTCTTTATAAGTGATCATCCTGGAGAATGTGATGCAGCCCTTGCTTCAGGAATGAAGACCAGATTCTGCCTTCGCGAAGGCAATCCACACCGCAATGGCGGTCACCATCAAGTCATTCACAACCTCAAAGAAGCTTAGTGCAAACACGATGTGGCTTAATCACAATCAAAAGAAGCAAAACAGAACGCAAATGGCTCGAGCGTTGCCTCAATAACAAGACAGAAACCATTGACACCTCAATCATAATCGGCCAAACAAAGACCCAGCAAGGCCAACAAGTCAACCACAAGCGTGTCAACTCATTTGACATGTAAAGGGCAAATGTAACCTGAGAGCGCTCAAGAGAAGTAAACCGAATGTCAGAAATTCAAAACAAGACTATGTGATTGCCGAAACACATTTAAACGACTATTCAAGATAAAATCATTAAAGCCTTAAACCTCTAGCAAAATGCTGTTGGCAATTAAACGCAGGCTTAACGAATTTCAAGACAGTCCTGTCAACAACTTGATGGCGGGATTGGTCATGTCACTTGTTTTGATACCTGAAGCCATAGGATTTGCCAGTGTCGCAGGTTTCTCACCGGAAACTGGTCTTTATGGAGCAATATTCCTGACAATTGCGATCGCCATCACTGGGAGTCGCGTTGCAATGATCACGTCAGCATCAGGCTCAACAGCAGTACTCATGACTGGCCTAGCAGTGCATGGAAATAGCCTGGCTAATAATAAAGGGATCATTCTTCTATTAACGGCTAGCTTTTTTGCAGGTTGCTTCCAAATCCTATGGGGGATTTTAGGCGCTGGAAAATTAATGAAATTTGTTCCCAAAGCAGTCGTTAGTGGCTTCGTCAATGCACTGGCACTACTGATCATCCAAGCAGAGTTACCACAGCTAGGGTTTGATCAACTTCTTGGGCTAGAACGACATCAGGACATAGGTCTTCTTCCCACGACAGCTCAACTACCGAGTATTTGGATACTGAGTGCAATAGGTATAGCAATCGTTTATCTCGCACCACGACTCACTCGGCTCATACCTGCTCAACTAATTTCCATTGTTGTTATAACAGTTATATCTACAATGCTTCAGCTTAAGATTCCAAAGGTCGGGGACTTGGGTTCACTGCCAGAGGGCCTACATTCACCAATGTTACCTTGGATGATTCAAAGCGATCAAATACTATCTACCTCGGAAATTCTGACAATCACTCTGCCCATTGCAATAGCAATCTCGCTTGTGGGACTTCTAGAAACATTTTTGACCGTGGATTATATCGACACATTAACCGACACCAGAACAAGTAAAAAGAATGAAGCGATAGGACAAGGAGTGGCAAATATCATTTCGTCAATATTCGGAGGGATGGCTGGATGCGCATTAGTAGGTGAGTCAGTTATGAACAATAAAAATGGTGCCAACAGTAGACTATCAACTTTATCGACAGGGATATTTATTCTCATCATTGTCGTTTATGGGAAGAACTTACTGTCAGAGATCCCCCTTGCGGCAGTCGTGGCCGTGATGATCACGATCGCGCTAGAAACAGCAGATTCAGATAGCATTAAAAGCATAGGAAAGAAACCAAGTATTGACACATTACTAATGGTGGCAACATTTTTAGCAAGTATGGCGACACATCCACATAACCTGGCCTTTGGCGTTGTGGTTGGCGTAACGACATCAGAACTCTATGGATATTTCAGTCGCAGAAAAAATAGTTCTAAATCGCGAGAGAAATAAGTGCAATTCCCACGAAGACCATTCTCAGGTTAACTACAACTTATGGCGCCAAAGTGGGCAATTCAAGACAACAGGACATGCGAAAACGAAAAAGCGCTATAAGGTAGTAGTGAATTCTTAATCTCAAAATGAATGATTACAGAATACTCGCTGAGACTATCAATCTCTTAAAAATTGACGAGCAATATATTGAGCTTCAGTCATCAAACGAAGTTGAATTAATTGACAGCTTTGAATATTATAGAGGTAAAAATCTCTCACAAAAACAATATGACGACATACTTGAGCTTAGCAGCAACAAAGAAGCCTATTTAATGATACTATTGCCTCACCTTATTGATTTCTGTCACTTCATTCATCAGCAAACAAAACTCAATCAAAGAATTTATTTCAAATCAAGAGATTGCTATTTCATAAAAAAGCTTTTTGATGCAATTTATCCAGGAGAGAGGCAAACGGAGTACGTTTATATGTCCAGAAAAGCATGTTATACAAACAGTGCTCATTACAAAGCATATATTGATCACTTGGTAGCAGATACCACCAGCTTATGGGTCGACATTCAAGGCAGCGGAGACTCACACGTTTATTATTTCAAAACGAATTACAATTTTGTTCCGCAGTGCATATTTTTTAGACAAAATACTCTGCAGCGTGCTAACGAAATGACAGCTAATTACGAGCCAAAAGACTATGAAGTACTTAAAAGTTTTAAGACTCATTGCTGGAGACTTTTTGAAAAAGATTTTTTCGATGACTGTACTGAAGAAGCTTTTATTCTTGAGTCTCTCTGCAGAGCTCCACATGCCTCAGCGATTGATGTCGATCAAAACTTTCAGCCCTTATTTGAAAAGAGTTATGACTTACTAGACAAAAATCTTCATGAATTAATGATAGCATATGGCTTTATTTTGGACAATTATTGGCAAGATAGTCATTACAAACTGAGAAGCTCACTCGCCGACGTCAATCAATCCGATTCAAATTCACAAGATTGGAATGGCATTGCGGCATTTGATATAGACGAAACAATCACTCATGATGATCATGGGGTCTTAGAAGAAGCTTTCAATGTCTGCAATAACGAGCAAATAAAAGTTATTTTTATCACCGCACGATGGGATCCATTCTATGAAAACCATAATGGAAAACTAGCGGAAATACTTCCCCGCTTTAAGGACTTAACCAAGCATCCCATAGATCTATGGTTTAACCCATTGTCACGCAAGGGCAACAATGAATTCAACGATATGTACAAATCCAAACAATTAGACAAAGCCAGAGCTGAACACAATCTCAAGCGAGAACAATGCATTCTGATCGACAATGTTAAATCAACAATCGATACGGCTAAAAAACAAGGATTTGTCAATTCGGTCTGCGTTCCAAATCATGCCAAAGCAGGCATTACCAAGGAAGCCTTGCAAATGATCAACATGATTAGTAAAGGGACATAAGGCACAAAAAAAGCCACCCCTCCAAGGGGTGGCTTTCTTCGTTTGGAATGTTTTACCTGGCATTGAGCTATTTTCTCAGGGGGCTACCCCCCAAATATCGTCGCCGCTGCTGCGTTTCACAACCGAGTTCGAGATGGATCGGAGTGGGTCCACAGCGCCATGAACACCAGGATAGATACATTCCCAAGGGTTGAACCCTGAGAACTGCATAGGTCATTACCCAAAGCTCTCACTTCAGATAATGGGTCTGGTCTAAATAAAACTTGCCTCAGACAAGAGCCAAATTAATGGTCAAGCCCTCGGTCTATTAGTACTCCTCCGCTGCATCCATTACTGGACTTCGACGTAGAGCCTATCAACGGGTGTTCTTCCCGTGACCTTACTGGGTTACCCCATGGGAATACTCATCTTGAGGTGGGCTTCCCACTTAGATGCTTTCAGCGGTTATCCACTCCGCACATGGCTACCCAGCGTTTACCGTTGGCACGATAACTGGTACACCAGAGGTGCGTTCCTCCCGGTCCTCTCGTACTAGGGAGAAATCCTCTCAATATTCCTACGCATACACCGGATATGGACCGAACTGTCTCACGACGTTCTGAACCCAGCTCGCGTACCGCTTTAATGGGCGAACAGCCCAACCCTTGGGACCGACTTCAGCCCCAGGTTGCGATGAGCCGACATCGAGGTGCCAAACCTCCCCGTCGATGTGAACTCTTGGGGGAGATCAGCCTGTTATCCCTAGAGTAACTTTTATCCGTTGAGCGACGGCCCTTCCACTCAGAACCGTCGGATCACTAAAGCCGACTTTCGTCCCTGTTCGACTTGTAGGTCTCACAGTCAAGCTTCCTTCTGCTTTTGCACTCGTCGGCTGATTTCCAACCAGCCTGAGGAAACCTTTGCGCGCCTCCGTTACCTTTTAGGAGGCGACCGCCCCAGTCAAACTGCCCACCAGATACTGTCCGCTCCCCGGATAACGGGTGAACGTTAGAACCCTAGCTCTGAAAGAGTGGTATCTCACCATTGACTCAGCAGCACCCACAAGCACTGCTTCAACGTCTCCCACCTATCCTGCGCATTCAGAGCCCGGGCACAATACCAAGCTACAGTAAAGCTTCATAGGGTCTTTCTGTCCGGGTGTATGTAGTCCGCATCTTCACAGACAATTCTATTTCGCCGAGCCTCTCTCCGAGACAGCGCCCTGATCGTTACGCCTTTCGTGCGGGTCGGAACTTACCCGACAAGGAATTTCGCTACCTTAGGACCGTTATAGTTACGGCCGCCGTTCACCGGGGCTTCAGTCGCCAGCTTCGCTTACGCTGACCGGCTTCCTTAACCTTCCGGCACTGGGCAGGCGTCAGCCCCCATACATCGTCTTGCGACTTAGCGGAGACCTGTGTTTTTGGTAAACAGTCGCCAGGGCCTCTTCACTGCGACCACCTTGCGGTGGCACCCCTTCTCCCGAAGTTACGGGGCCATTTTGCCGAGTTCCTTAGAGAGAGTTACCTCGCGCACCTCGGTATTCTCTACCACCCCACCTGTGTCGGTTTCGGGTACTGGCAGTTATGCCTTAACGGGTATAGAGCTTTTCTTGGAAGCTTGACATCACCAACTTCGCTGCCGTAGCAGCTCGTACTCACGCCTCAGCTCGGAACGTTTTCGCCGCTCCTCAACGCCTTGAACGCTTGAACCAGTAACCAACATCTGGCTTGGCTAGCCTTCTCCGTCCCTCTTCCCAAAACATAACCGGTACAGGAATGTTGACCTGTTATCCATCGACTACGCCTTTCGGCCTCGCCTTAGGTCCAGACTAACCCTCCGCGGACGAGCCTGCCGGAGGAACCCTTAGGGTTTCGGTGCATGGGATTCTCACCCATGTTTTCGCTACTCAAGCCGACATTCTCACTTCTATGCAGTCCACGCCCGCTCACGCTAACGCTTCGCCCCACATAGAACGCTCCCCTACCATAAATCCGCAGCTTCGGTACAACACTTAGCCCCGTTCATTTTCGGCGCAGGATCGCTCGACCAGTGAGCTATTACGCACTCCTTTGAGGATGGCTGCTTCTAGGCAAACCTCCTGGTTGTCTGGGCAATCCCACCTCCTTTATCACTTAGTGTTGATTTGGGGACCTTAGCTGGCGGTCTGGGCTGTTTCCCTCTCGACCATGGAGCTTATCCCCCACAGTCTGACTGCCTCGCTACACACAGGGTATTCAGAGTTCATCTCGATTTGGTACCGCTCTCGCAGCCCGCACCGAAATGGTGGCTTTACCCCCCTGCTGGAGCACGAGACGCTACGCCTCAACGTATTTCGGGGAGAACCAGCTAGCTCCGGGTTCGATTGGCATTTCACCCCTAACCACAGCTCATCCGCTGATTTTTCAACATCAGTCGGTTCGGACCTCCACTTGGTATCACCCAAGCTTCATCCTGGCCATGGTTAGATCACCCGGGTTCGGGTCTATAAACACTGACAAACGCCCTATTCAGACTCGCTTTCGCTATGGCTCCACCATTTCCGGTTTAACCCGCCAGTGCCTATAAGTCGCCGGCTCATTCTTCAACAGGCACACGGTCACCCTATGAGTAGGGCTCCCATTGCTTGTAGGCTCACGGTTTCATGTTCTATTTCACTCCCCTCCCGGGGTTCTTTTCACCTTTCCCTCGCGGTACTGTTTCGCTATCGGTCACACAGGAGTACTTAGCCTTACGAGGTGGTCCTCGCTGATTCACACGGAATTTCACGTGCTCCGTGCTACTCGGGATACAGCTAGGTCAGTTCAGTTTTCGTGTACGGGGCTTTCACCTTCTGTGGCGTGTCTTTCAAACACTTCCACTAACATTCCTGATCCACATTGCTGTCCCACAACCCCGACAGTCGAAACTGTCGGTTTAGGCTCTTCCCCGTTCGCTCGCCGCTACTTAGGGAGTCGTTTTTACTTTCCTTTCCTCCAGCTACTAAGATGTTTCAGTTCGCTGGGTTGGCTCGCGCCAGCCTATAGATTCAGCTGGCCGTTCTAGGGGTTGCCCCATTCGGAAATTCCCGGATCAAAGCGTGTTTCCAGCTCCCCGAGACTTATCGCAGGTAACCACGTCCTTCATCGCCTCTGTGTGCCAAGGTATCCGCCGTGAGCCCTTTGTAGCTTGACCATATAATCTCCAACACGCTTGCTGTTGTTGAAACAGATTCTTCCTGATTCATTGCTGAATCAAAAATCAAACTCTTGATTGCTCGACACAATCAAAAGAACGTGATGGAGTCTCGGCTCTTGCTCAAGAATCGACATCATCCTTAAAAAGAATGATGCATCCATGAGAGATGCTTTATTCTTTCCAGACTTACCTATGCAGTTGTCAAGGTTCTGCTAGAACTTCAAATCAAATCATCAATTGCTTGATCATTTGACTCGAGCCCAGCATCTTATCAACCAAATTTAACTAGCAAAATTTTTTTGCTTTCATTTGGAATGACAGGAAGCTGGGGTCATCCAGCGGACACGTCTAAAATCACACTCCAATCGAATTCATACTCCAATTCCTTTTGGAGATGGGGATACAGTTTGGTCAGTGGAGGTTAGGAGACTCGAACTCCTGACATCCTGCTTGCAAAGCAGGCGCTCTACCAACTGAGCTAAACCCCCAACACCGAATGGGCCATCCTGGACTTGAACCAGGGACCTCACCCTTATCAGGGGTGCGCTCTAACCACCTGAGCTAATGGCCCAGGAGTCTCATCCCTTCAGGGGTGTGACCTAGACAAAGTTTAGGAACTAAAAATCTCCACCATCCTCACTTGCATCGCTGCAAATTTGATGGCTTCAAAGCTGAGGTACCGATCGACCTAAGGTGACAGGATTTCGGCCTAAGAATAAAATACTCAGACATCAAAATCGTTGTTTGTCTCCCTGTTAGGAGGTGATCCAGCCGCACCTTCCGGTACGGCTACCTTGTTACGACTTCACCCCAGTCATCAGCCCCACCTTCGACGTCCTCCTCCACAAGGGTTGGAGTAACGGCTTCGGGCGTGGCCAACTTCCATGGTGTGACGGGCGGTGTGTACAAGGCCCGGGAACGTATTCACCGCAGTATGCTGACCTGCGATTACTAGCGATTCCTCCTTCACGTAGGCGAGTTGCAGCCTACGATCTGAACTGAGCCACGGTTTATGAGATTTGCTTGTCCTCGCGAACTTGCTGCTCTTTGTCCGTAGCATTGTAGTACGTGTGTAGCCCAGGATGTAAGGGGCATGATGACTTGACGTCATCCACACCTTCCTCCGGTTTATCACCGGCGGTCTCTCTAGAGTGCCCAACTAAATGCTGGCAACTAAAGACGTGGGTTGCGCTCGTTGCGGGACTTAACCCAACATCTCACGACACGAGCTGACGACAGCCATGCACCACCTGTCACTGCGCTCCCGAAGGCACCCTCTCGTTTCCAAGAGGTTCGCAGGATGTCAAACCCTGGTAAGGTTCTTCGCGTTGCATCGAATTAAACCACATACTCCACCGCTTGTGCGGGCCCCCGTCAATTCCTTTGAGTTTCACACTTGCGTGCGTACTCCCCAGGCGGAACACTTAACGCGTTGGCTACGACACCGAGGGGGTCGATTCCCCCGACACCTAGTGTTCATCGTTTACGGCCAGGACTACAGGGGTATCTAATCCCTTTCGCTCCCCTGGCTTTCGTCCATGAGCGTCAGTTATGGCCCAGCAGAGCGCCTTCGCCACTGGTGTTCTTCCCGATATCTACGCATTTCACCGCTACACCGGGAATTCCCTCTGCCCCTACCACACTCGAGCCCAACAGTTTCCACTGCCATGATGGAGTTAAGCTCCACGTTTTAACAGCAGACTTGAAGGGCCGCCTGCGGACGCTTTACGCCCAATAATTCCGGATAACGCTTGCCACTCCCGTATTACCGCGGCTGCTGGCACGGAATTAGCCGTGGCTTATTCCTCAAGTACCGTCAGATCTTCTTCCTTGAGAAAAGAGGTTTACAGCCCAGAGGCCTTCATCCCTCACGCGGCGTTGCTCCGTCAGGCTTTCGCCCATTGCGGAAAATTCCCCACTGCTGCCTCCCGTAGGAGTCTGGGCCGTGTCTCAGTCCCAGTGTGGCTGATCATCCTCTCAGACCAGCTACTGATCGATGCCTTGGTGAGCTCTTACCTCACCAACTAGCTAATCAGACGCGGGCTCATCCTCAGGCGAATTCATTTCACCTCTCGGCATATGGGGTATTAGCGGCCGTTTCCAGCCGTTATCCCCCTCCTGAGGGCAGATTCCCACGCGTTACTCACCCGTCCGCCACTCACCCGAAGGTTCGTTCGACTTGCATGTGTTAAGCACGCCGCCAGCGTTCATCCTGAGCCAGGATCAAACTCTCCGTTGTAGATCATTTCCTCTTGAATGCTCGCGCATCCTCAAAATGATTTGCTTCACCCATTCATCAGCACTGGCGTACTGATCACAGTTGATGCCTCCTTCCTCTGACAGAAGGGTTCAAAAGAGTGCACTTAGAATCTCTCCTTCGTGACTTTCCAGGATCTCAGATCCGGTTGTTGCTCCACATTGCGCACACCGACAACTCAAAAGCTCGTGAAAACTTTCAAGTTGTAAGCACAATGCTTCTTCGCAACGAATTGTTGTTGACGGGACCTCACACCTTCATCGCTCTTTCATTCATCACTCACTCCTCAACTTCTCAGTTGATTCATCAGCAACAAACGCGATGAAAGCGTCAGTTCCTAAACTTTTCAGTTGTCCAGGTTCTGCCGTCGCGCTCCCTTGCAGAAGCGGTTGGCGGTGCGGTCTCGCGACCGCTTGTGAAACTTACAACACCGTGGGATCGCTCCCCTTTGGCCTTGTAAGCACTTCCAAACACTACAAGCTCACGCCCTTCATGCTTGAAAGCTGCGCTTCAGGCCTCAGCCCCCCGCGCAGTCCATAACCATAACACCTCCCACCCCCTCTCAAGCAACTACAAACCCAAACAGCGCATCTCCAGACTTGCTTCCACTGGCGAGAACAGGAGTCATCACTAGGTTTCGGGGATCTCCGGAGGAGAACCATGGCCGGACGGTTCAGCCAGCAGAACCAGAGGGTGCGCCCGAGTTCCAAAGAGGATCAGGTTGTTCTGAAAGCCCGCGAGCATTTCGAGCGCACCCTGATTCCTGTGCGCGGACAACTCGCTGGAAGCGTCGCAGCCCTCGAGCACCCTCGTCACGACGAGGCTCTCAACTACGGCGAGATTTTCCTGCGCGACAACGTGCCGGTGATGGTCTATCTGCTCACGCAGAAACGCTTCGACATCGTCAAACAATTCCTGAGTATCTGTCTCGATCTACAAAGCACCACGTATCAAACCCGAGGGGTTTTCCCCACAAGCTTCGTGGAGGAGAAAGGCCAATTGATCGCCGACTACGGGCAGCGTTCCATCGGTCGCATCACATCGGTTGACGCAAGCCTTTGGTGGCCGGTTCTGTGCTGGATGTATGTGAAATCCAGTGGAGACGAAGAGTTCGCCTCCAGCCAGGCGGTTCAACGGGGCGTGCAGCTGCTGCTCGACCTTGTGCTGCATCCCACGTTTGAGGGCACTCCGGTGCTCTTCGTGCCGGACTGTGCCTTCATGATTGATCGTCCGATGGACGTTTGGGGAGCACCGCTCGAGGTGGAAGTCCTCCTTTATGGCTCACTGCGTTGCTGCGCCCAGATCATGGAGCTTGGACGAAAGCATCACGGCAGTCGGCTGCTGGATCAACGGCTCATACTGACCCGGCAATGGGTTCATGATCTACGTCAGTTCCTGCTCAAGCACTACTGGGTCACCAGCAAAACCATGCAAGTGCTGAGACGACGCCCCACGGAACAGTACGGAGACAACCAGCACCAAAACGAATTCAACGTTCAACCTCAGGTGATTCCCGACTGGCTGCAGGACTGGCTTGAAAATCGCGGCGGTTACCTCATCGGCAACATACGCACGGGCCGACCCGACTTCCGCTTTTACAGCCTGGGAAATTCACTCGGCTGTCTCTTCGGACTGCTCACGGCTCCTCAACAGCGCGCCCTATTCCGACTGACGCTGCATAACCGTGATCACCTAATGGCCGAAATGCCGATGCGCATCTGCCATCCACCGATGGAAAGCCTGGAATGGCAGAACAAGACCGGCTCAGACCCAAAGAACTGGCCCTGGAGTTACCACAACGGTGGGCACTGGCCAAGCCTTCTCTGGTTTTTCGGCAGTTCCATCCTGTTGCATGAGCGACGCCACCCCCATGCCGATGTGTTGCTTATGGGGCAGATGAAAGCTTTGCTCGAGGAGTGCTACTGGAGTCATCTCAACCAGTTGCCCAGGCAACAATGGGCTGAATACTTTGATGGTCCAACCGGTACGTGGGTCGGACAGCAATCAAGGACTTATCAGACCTGGACCATCGTTGGCTTTCTATTGCTTCACCAATTTTTACGGGTCAATCCCGATGATGTTCTATTGCTCGACCTCGACGAGGGTGCCGTTCCCGATCCTGACTCAATTGATAGTCCAGTGAGGCACAACGATTAAAGGCCGTGGCACGAGAGGATGCATCAAAACAGAAAAGCCCGGTCAAAGACCGGGCTTGATGTCGAACTGAAGAGATCAGGACGTTCAGAACAATCCAAGGGTGAGGGATTTGTCGATTGGCAGAGCAGCACCAATACCGAGGTAGATCGTGGTGACGGTTCCGAACAGGAACACAGCCATGGCCACCGGACGGCGGAAAGGATTCTGGAACTTATTGAAGCTCTCGATGAAGGGAACCAGCATCAGTCCCAAAGGAACCAGAGTCTGCAAAGCGATTCCAAGCAGTTTGTTTGGAACAACACGCAGGATCTGGAAAACCGGGTAGAGGTACCACTCGGGAAGAATTTCCAGGGGAGTGGCAAAGGGATCAGCCTTATCACCCAACATTGCAGGGTCAAGGACGGCAAGACCGACCACGCAAGCAATCGTTCCGAGGATGACAACTGGGAAGATATAGAGGAGATCGTTAGGCCAGGCCGGCTCTCCGTAATAGTTGTGTCCCATACCCTTGGCGAGCTTGGCACGCATCTTGGGATCTGAGAGATCCGGCTTCTTGAGAATGTGCATGGATCAGCGGGAGATGAAAAAACCTTAGACAGACCTGAATGACCTGATCAGGAACGATCAGAGACTGAAACGGATCACAACGGACCGGAGATGCCCTGCTTCCGGATCATCAGGAAGTGCATGAGCATGAACACTGCAAGCAGCCAAGGCATCACGAACGTGTGAAGGCTGTAAAAGCGAGTCAACGTTGACTGACCCACACTCTCGCCGCCACGGAGCAGTTCAACCATGAAATCACCGACCACAGGAATGGCAGCCGGAACACCCGACACGATTTTCACGGCCCAGTAACCAACTTGATCCCAGGGGAGGGAGTATCCGGTCACTCCGAAGGAAACCGTGATCACGGCCATCGTCACGCCGGTCACCCAGGTGAGCTCACGTGGACGCTTGAAACCACCGGTGAGATACACACGGAAGACGTGCAGGATCAGCATCAGCACCATCATCGAGGCGCTCCAGCGGTGCACCGAACGGATCAGCCATCCAAAGCTCACGTCAGTCATGAGGTACTGAACGGAGCTGTAAGCCTCAGCAACGGTCGGCTTGTAATAGAAGGTCATCGCAAACCCAGTGGCGAACTGGATCAGGAAGCAGACCAAGGTGATACCACCCAGGCAATAGAAGATGTTGACGTGAGGGGGCACGTACTTGCTGCTGATGTCATCAGCAATGTCCTGAATTTCAAGACGTTCCTGGAACCAGTCGTAGACGGGTGAGGAGTTCGCCATGCAGTTATGGGCTTGGATTGCGAGAGTCTACCGACGACACTGAGGAAGGCGCGCAAGAATGAAGCCAATGTTGCCGACTGTTAACAGCTGGTCAAATCAGTTGCAACGCCTTGCATCTGGCCTGTTCATCGGTGTGTTGATCAGCCTGCTTGCCGCACCTCAGGCCCTCGCTCTCAATGACGCCCAGCAGCTGGTGGTGGAGAGCTGGCGTCTTGTGAATCAGAGCTACGTCGATCCTGAGACGTTCGAAACAATCCGCTGGAAGCGGCTGCGTCAGAAAGCACTGGAAAACACCATCGAAACCAGTGAGCAGGCGTACAGCGCCATCGAAACCATGCTGCTGCCCCTGAATGACCCTTACACGCGGTTGCTCAGGCCTGACGACTACACCGTGATGAAAGCCAGCAACGAGGGAAGCCTCAGTGGTGTGGGATTGCAACTCGGACATCCGCCTGACGGGGACGCCATCGTGGTGATTGCTCCTCTCGAGGGCTCGCCCGCGGCCGATGCCAGCGTCGTCAGTGGGACCGAAATCCTTGCCGTGGATGGCGAAGGTGTCGACGCTCTCGGGCTGGAAGCGACCGCAGCTCGCCTTCGGGGAACCGTGGGCAGTCAAGTTCTGGTGACGTTGATGTCTCCCGAGGGAGAACGCAAAGAGATCAGCCTTGAAAGGCGAACCATTGACCTCCGGCCTGTGAGGACACGCCGCCTGCGCAGTGATGCCCACACCCTGGGCTACCTGCGCATCACGCAGTTCAGTGAAGGCGTTCCTTCCCAAGTGAGGGCAGCTCTCGAAGAGCTTTCCGACAAGAACGTTGAAGGACTCGTGCTGGATCTCCGGAACAACTCCGGTGGGTTGGTGAGCGCCGGACTGGCGGTGGCTGATGTGTTCCTGGATCAGGAGCCGATCGTGGAAACACGCAATCGCGACGGAATCGCCGATCCCATTCAGTCAGGCCCTGGGGAGCTGTACAGCGGACCGATGGTGACCCTTGTCAACAGTGGAACTGCAAGTGCCAGCGAAATCCTGGCAGGCGCACTCCAAGACGATGGACGATCTCTGCTGCTTGGGGATCACACATTTGGAAAAGGACTGATTCAGACCCTCACCAACCTGAGTGATGGCAGTGGTCTGGCTGTCACGGTGGCGGGGTATGTCACCCCAAGCGGACGGGACATCCAAGGGCAAGGCATCCAACCCGACCGGATCCTGGATCAACCAGAACCTCTCAACCCCGGAGGCGAAGGCGATCGCTGGCTGAATGACGCCGAGCGAGTGCTTCAGGCACTAATCGAACAGGAGCATCCGAGCGACCAGATCCAGCCTCTGGACAGCACAGACGTGGCATCGCAACCAAGCTGAATGGCATCCCGCACGTACCACGACCCACTGCATCGAGGCATCAGCCTCGATGCGAGAGATCCAGCGGAAGCCATGGTTCTCTCGCTGGTGGACTCATCACCGTTTCAACGATTACGCCGGATCCGGCAGCTCGGACCAGCGTTCCTCACCTTCCATGGAGCCGAGTCGAGTCGATTCACCCATTCCCTTGGTGTGTTTTCCATTGCGCGACGGGCAATGGAAAGGCTCAAAACGCTGGATCCCTCACTAGAGCAGCAACGGGGTGTTCTCTACGGGGCCGCTCTGCTGCACGACCTGGGGCATGCCCCGCTGAGCCACACCGGGGAAGAGATGTTCGGCACCCACCACGAGCAGTGGTCTGCGCAGGTGATCCGAGAGCATCCTCAGATCCGGGATTCCCTGGAGAATTACGCCACAGGTACCGCTGATGCGGTTGCGGATCTCCTCGAACATGGCCAGGCAGAACGCGGGGTGATCAAATCCCTGGTCAGCAGCCAGCTGGATTGTGATCGCCTCGACTATCTGCTGAGGGACAGCTACAGCACCGGTGCTCGGTATGGGCAGCTTGACCTCGATCGCATTCTTGCCGCTATCACCCTTGCCCCTGATGGAGAGCTGGCCATTCATCCGAAAGGATTAATGGCGGTGGAGCACTACTTGGTGGTTCGCAACCTGATGTACCGCAGCGTTTACAACCACCGGCTGAACGTGATGTGCAACTGGTTGCTGGAGCGTCTCATTCAGGAGGCTCGCCATCTCGGTCCAGACCGCATCTGGGCGGATTCCACGATGCACCGTTGGCTGTGGAAGACCGAACGACTTGATCTCGAGAGCTACCTCGCCAACGACGACCTTCGCGTCGGCTATCACCTGCAGCGCTGGCAGGCCGATGCCCCTGCCCCCCTGGCGAGCCTGTGCGATCGCTTTCTCAATCGCCGGCTGCTGAAAGCCCTCGATGTGAGTGCACTTCACTCTTCCGATCGACTGGAACTGCTCGCTGCCGCTCAAACAATGTCGGAAGCAGCTGGACTGGAGCCCACCCTCTGCTGCGGGCTGCGGCAACATCAGCTTCACGGCTATCACCCCTACCGAGGAGGCCTGCGGCTCTGGGATGGGCATAGCCTGCAGGCTTTAGAGCAGGAGTCAGCACTCGTGAGCAGCTTGGCCACGCCAGCGGAATCGGCCTGGTTGATCCACCCCCGGGAGATCGCCGCCGAGCTGAAGGCCAGGGTGAGACAGGAGATCTCGCCTCTTCAAGCAGGAAACGGCTGGCGATGAAAGCGGCGTCCCCGTCACAGGCCCAACGTGTCCTGATCCTCCCGCCCCACAAGAGCTGTCACTGGAATCAGTGGGTTCCGGACCAAAGGGAATCTCTACCGGTGGGATCCGTCGACCTCGACATGGGTGACTGGTCGATGGGTTGTCGAGAGCTCACTGAACTCATGGAGGCCCTCGGGCGAGAGGGATACACAGTGCAGCAGATCATCACCCACTGCCCCAAAACGCAGATCGGAGCCGCTGCTCTTGGTTTTCCGACTGGCCTCCGGCCGATGGCAGACACAGACGAAGAGACCGGTGGAGCCAAAACCGATGAAAGGCGAGGAGACCTGCGGATTCACCGGGGAACCCTTCGATCCGGGGATCACCTCAGCAGCGAGGGGCATGCGCTGGTGATTGGGGATGTCAACCCAGGAGCTTCCGTTACTGCTCAGGGCAATGTCTACGTTTGGGGCCGCCTGCGCGGACGCGCCCATGCCGGGGCCGCTGGAAACCTGTCGGCACGGATCATCGCACTGCAGCTGAGGCCGCTGCAGCTGCGCATTGCCGACCTTGTCGCCAGAGGTCCGGAAGAGCCTCCGATGGCCGGACAGGCTGAACAGGCTTGCATCCGGGATGGTGATATTGCCATCGAGCCGGCCCGGCCTCCCTTCACGGGATGATCAAGCGAATCACCGGAAAAGGTTATTAGCCGATCGAAGCCATTAATGTGGCCCAACCAACCGGGACCCCGTGACGATTTCGCGAACGATCCTGATCTGCTCAGGCAAAGGAGGCGTTGGTAAGACAACGCTCACTGCCAATCTCGGCATCGCACTCTCCAGGCAGGGTGCGCGCACGGTGGTGCTGGATGCTGATTTTGGACTGCGAAACCTTGATCTACTCCTCGGCCTCGAAAACCGGATCGTGTACACAGCCCAGGAAGTACTGGCTGAAACATGCCGCCTAAACCAGGCCTTGGTGAAGCACAAACAAGAGCCGAATCTCGCCTTGCTGCCGGCGGGAAATCCACGAATGCTCGAGTGGCTGAAACCTGAAGACATGCAAGCCATCGTCGGCATGCTCTCCGAACGCTTCGATTACGTCCTCATCGACTGTCCTGCAGGCATCGAAGACGGATTCAAGAATGCTGCGGCCGCTGCCAAAGAAGCCATCGTGATCACAACGCCCGAGGTATCAGCGGTGCGGGATGCAGACCGCGTGATCGGTCTGCTGAACACGCGGGGAGTCACTCCCGTGCAGCTCGTCCTCAACCGGGTTCGCCCCCGGATGATGGCCAATCAAGAGATGCTTGCTGTCGACGATGTCACCGACATCCTGGCGCTGCCACTGCTGGGCCTCGTTCTCGAGGATGAGCAAGTGATTGTGAGCACGAACCGAGGGGAACCGCTCACCCTTAACGGCAGTGCGTCGCCTGCAGCAAGGGCCTACACGAACATCGCCCGACGCCTTCAGGGTGAGGACGTGCCGTTGATGGATCCCGCTCGGGAAGGGCGAACGGGACTGCGTGCCAAGGTTCGCCGAATGATGCAAACCAAGATCTTCTGAACGCCATGACTCTTCAGGACCTTCTGGATCGAATTCTTGGTCGCCAGCCGGCCAGTGCCACAACGGCCAGAGAACGCCTCCAGCTCGTACTGGCTCACGATCGCAGCGATCTGAGTCCCGAGCAGTTGGATCAGATGCGCCGTGAAATTTTCGAGGTCGTCGCCAAATACGTCGACGTCGATCTTGAGGAGGGTGATGTCACTCTCGAAACCGAAGATCGCGTGACAGCCCTTGTGGCCAATCTGCCGATCCGGCGATCCATGGCCTCCTCGAAACCTGGCGGCTGAACCGTGGAATCCTCGCGGCAGCGAGACCCTTCGGCATGGCGCATTCAGCCAACCTCACCCAGGCAGAGATCGGCGTGATTCAGCTTCTGCTCCATGGCATGTCCAACAAAGCCATGGCCAAGACCTTGATGATCAGCATTCGAACCATCGAGAGTCATATCAGCCATGCGCTCATGAAAACAGGCTGCCGCTCGCGTTTGGAACTGGTTCTCTGGTGGCTGAGTCAATCAAAAGATCCCCACGGTCAACCCATCGGTAAACTTCCCTCAATGCCGGCTTAGCTCAGCGGTAGAGCAGCGCTTTTGTAAAGCGAAGGCCGTCGGTTCAAATCCGTCAGCCGGCTTCCAAAGGGAAATGAATCCTTCAGGGACGATCGCGATCACGGTGCCCAGCAAGGAGCCATACCCCTGTGAAGGCGAACAGCCAGGGCAGCACGTTCAGCTCAAACAGCGGGGTAAGGAGACGAATCACCGGCTCAAGAAGCCAGTGAAAGGCCGTCTGGAGAACAAGCACGAGCGCTACCAACCAGAGCATCGCGTTAAGAGGTGCCGTTTGGAATCATCACAGCGCCCTGTCGCAGCGTCTGCCAGCACCCCGGGGAGATCCACTTCAGAACGGTGCTGGCCAGACCCGATGGTTGGGGCCACGGCAAAGGGGCAAGCAGGGGAAGAGCTGGGAACGCCGCGGCCGCTTGCTCGGCGCTGCAACTGGGAGTTCCGCCGGATCGGTTGGCGCTCGTGGTAGCCAATGGACCACAGCGTGCAAGGAGAGAACGGGTCACTGCACAGGCAGGAATCCTCATGCCAAGGGTGTCTTGGCCGGGATTGAGGTGATTCGTCAGCGTCCCTTCGGCGGGTAGAACCAGCGTGAGCGGCCCAGGCCAGTAACGATCAGCCAGAGGCCGGGCATCCTCCCTGGCGATAACGGTGGTGAGGTCGAGTAGAGCGCTGACCTCTGCCGCCATCAGAATCAACGGTTTGTCCTGAGGGCGTTGTTTCAACGTCCAGATCTGGGCCGCTGAGGAAGGAGTGCATGCCAATGCCGGAAGCGTATCCGTGGGCAAGAGTGCAGCGCCCCCGCCGCAAAGGTGCCCGGCAATCTCCTCAACTGCCATCAATTGTCCATCTAACGGCGTCATGGCCATCGCCTGGAAAGATCTCACCCTCGCAAGGGACGCTGTGCCAATGCGAAGCGCATCACACCCTGAAGGTCAGGCCTGGCCTGGGGGGCATCGAGGCCCGCATCGCGCATCAGCATCAGAACATCATCGCTCTGGTCGTGGTGGTGCTCCACCAACAGCCATCCCCCTGGGGCAAGCGCCCTTGGCGCTTTATCAATGATGGCGCGTAAGCAATCCAGCCCGTCATCACCGCCCGAGAGGGCCAAATGAGGTTCATGGTCACGAACCACCGGGTCGAGACCATGAAGCTGAGTGCGAGGGATGTATGGAGGATTGGAAAGCACCAGATGCAACATGCCCCACAAGTGACGCAAGGGCTCCCACCAGCTGCCCTGATGCAGCGTCCATCCGTTCGAAGGCGCGAGTGACCGCAGGTTCACCCGCGCCAGGTCAAGAGCCTCGGCACTGAGATCGACGGCGTGTCCTTCCCAGCGAGGCAAAGAGCGGGCAAGCGCCACAGCAATGGCTCCACTTCCCGTACCGAGATCAGCCCAGAACCCGGCCTGAGGGAGAGCATCTGAATCGGAGTGCTTCAGGCACTGAAGAGCTAGGTCAATCAGAAGCTCGGTCTCCTGGCGAGGGATCAGCGCTGCTGCGCTGACCTGCAACTCCACATCACGCCATGGACATCGGCCCACCAGGTGCTGCAGGGGGACATGCTCCGTGACATGGCGATGCCACAACGATTCCAATTCAGTGAGGGATGCAGCGAGATAAACGGTTGATTCCGGCAGGATGCGCATCTTCTGCAGTGCAGCCCAGCTGAGATCGCCCTGCATCATCAGCAGCCAGTCGAAATCAACAGCTCGCCCACCCTGCGCAAGCTTGGAGCGGCGCCAGGCGAGCAGGTCTTGCGCGGAACAACGCGTTGTTTGCATGGGCAGAACCTAAACGGAGCGCCAGCGCAGGCCTGGCATCGGCATCACGACGCCGGCAAGCTCTAATTGCATCAAGGTCTGGGCGATGTGCTGGGGATCCTCCTGAAGACACCTCGCCATCTGCTCGAGAGTGGCACCGTCATTCACTTGCTGGAGGAGCCTCTCTTTAGAAGGATCCAAGCCCGTGGGGCTGACCATCGAGTCCTGGCAGGGAACGGGGCCAGGTCCCAACGCATCAATGAAAGCCCCGAGATCAACCAGAGCGGAAGCCTTCCCTTGCAGGAGTGCATTGCTGCCCTGCGCGGAGTGACGCAGGGCATCGCCTGGAACCACCCAGAGCGGACGTGCCATCGACTCAGCGATGGCCGCGGAATGCAAAGCACCACTCGCCTTCGGACACTCGACAATCACCACAGCCCTGGCGACAGCCACCAGGAATCGATTCCTGAGGGCGAACGTCGATCTCTGCACCCTGGCGTGATCCCTGAGCTCAGTGAACAGGAGCCCATTCTCCGCGACGGACTGCTGCAACCCACGATGGTCGTGGGGATAGACCCTGTGCAATGGCGTGCCGAGAACCCCAACAGGCACCCCTTTGGATTGAACACAGGCTCGATGAACAGCAGCATCAATACCCTCTGCGAGCCCACTCACCACCGGCCACCCTGCGAAGGCGAGGGCACGCCCAAGCGCCTCCGCCATGCGCAGCCCATGCGCCGACGGTCGACGGGTACCAATCACAGCCACCGCCTGACGGCTGGAGAGCAGAGGCCAAAGATCACGGCGGCCACACCACTGCAAAGAAAGAGGCGGGCGATCGAGATCAAGTAGGGACTCTGGCCAGAGTGAGTCCATCGGCAGCAAAGCATGACCTGGAACCGTGACACTGCCCGGTGATCGGCACTCTTTGCGGTATCTCGCCAGGGAGCCAAGCAATGACTCTGGCCAGCCAAGGACGTTGCGAAACCTGGAGAGAGGCCAAGCCCAGAGATCAGCCAACCCACAGCCCATCTCACAAGACAAATCTGCAAGCTGTCGCATCCGCGAGGGGCCGATGCCAGGACAACCCGCCCATACCCACCACCAAGCCCGATCCAACAGTCAAAACAAGTACACCTGTACTTATTTTGACTGTTCTTTTCTGCGGCCTGTCAACGTCTCGAAAACTTTCGCGACCTCCTCAGGGGGGTGTCGTACGACCTTGAGCGTGCTTTGCACTTGAACGAGAACCAGTTCAACCGTTGCGTCTGCCACGCACACGCCAGCGCGAATGAAGCGCGTTGTCCAGGGCCAGCGCACACCAAGCTGAGGCTGAGGCACTGACTCCAGCACAACCTCATCACCAAGCCGCAAGGCCTCTCGATAGCGGATTTCAAGACGTACCACCGGCATGTCCAGCCCCGCGGCGACAAAACGCTGGTAAGGAAAGTCAATGACATTGAGAGCCTCAACCCTGGCCTCCTCGAGCCATGCCACATATCCCCCGTGCCACATCACGCCACCGTGATCGGTGTGCTGTGGAAGCACACGTTTAAGCAGACGGAACGGAATCGCCGTAACGCTCTCATTCACCATCGAAAAGCCTCAACGAAACAGCCATAGGCTGCTGCATGTCTGAAGCAATGCAGTGTTCAAGAACCTGTTGATCGCCGATTCCGGCAAAGGCCACGTCGAGGAAATGGTCCGCATGCTGCGTGACCTGCCCGCGTTTCAGACAGCGAGGGTGAATTTGCTGCACGTGGTGTCCGAACAGAGCAAGGACAACTCAGACCAGCACTGGACCACGGCTGGCAGCCTGTTGGCCAAGGCCGTTGAAAAGCTGGGCCTCAACCCAGGTGACGTGAATTCGATCATCCGGCAGGGAGACGCCAAACAAACCGTTCTCAAGGTGGCTGACGAACTGGACGCGGATCTGATTGTGATGGGCTCCCGCGGCCTGGGACGCCTGCAGTCGATCCTTGCCAATAGCGCCAGTCAGTACGTTTTTCAGCTATCGACGCGCCCCATGCTGTTGGTCCGCGACGACCTTTATGTGCGGCATATCAATCGGGTCTTGGTGACCATCGACGGCACTGGCGTTGGGGACGACGCCCTTCGGCTGGCCTGCGAAATGGTGAGGGATATCCCCGGGGGACAACTCACAGGCGTTCACGTTTCACGGACTGAACCGACCCCATCGCGAGGGGCCTCAGGGTCCAGTGACACACTGCTCGACCAAGCCGTCCAGAGGGCACGCATGCTCGGAGTAACACTTAACCCTCTGCATGTCACGGATGCGGATGTGGGCAAAGGGGTTTGCCGAGCCGCAGAAACAATCCAAGCCGATCTAGTTGTGCTCGCCTCTCAAGATCGACGCCCGCTCGTAGCAAGGGGTTTGGTTGATCTCGACAAGCTTCTGGGTGGATCCGTCAGTGACTACATCAGAGTGCATGCCCCTGCGCCAGTGTTGCTCGTACGCGAACCAGAGAGGAGCTAACCCTTTCAGTCAGCAAGGAGGGACTCAACCCTCCCTGCTGTTGGTTTGGATAAACAGAATGATCAAGAAAACGGTCGGCACAAGCACAAACAGCAGGCTGGCCACGAAACCGAGGTCGTTGGTTTCCATGAACGATCGAGAACCTGATGGAACGTATCACCGCTAGGAAGGCTTCGACACGAACCCATCACGGCTCGTCACCGGGTGTAGCAGGAGCGTCTGTGGATGACTGCTTTTGAAGATCCTCATCATCGCCAGCCCCTTCATCGTCATCCTCACTGCTTTCCACCACAGGCCATGCCGTGGGCCCTGGCGGTAGAGGTGCACTGAGAGCCGCCTCAATGCGTCGGCGCTGATCACCCATCGACACCTGCGGCCTTGTGAGGATGACAACGGAACGTTCAACGAGAGCCTGGCAGGCGAGTCTCCAACTACCAGGCCGGCGGCGGAGCTTGGAATCCTCTACAGCTGTTCGGCCAGAGAGGGAGTTGGCGGCCGCCTGATCCCCTTTGACCTCAACAAAACAGGTAATGCACTGCCCACATCCACCACAGTTCCCCAGCTGGCCTTTCAGGCCATACAGCTGTATTCCCTCCCTAAGAGCCACGTCGCGGAGGTTCTCTCCCGGATAGCACTCCACGTCGCGACCTTCACGTACAAACCGGATCACAGGCATGGAAACTCCTGGAGGAGGCGCAAGCACAGCGCCAAAACTCCATCACTTTGGGCCCTGAAGTTGCGTTTTGTAACCCCCCGCCTCGACTCATGCAAGCCATTGGAACCGCAGGGAAGACGGGACCAACGGACCAGCGGCAATCACTCCATGCTGATTCCAGACGTTGCAGCTCACGACAACGGCACGCGCACACTGAGATGGACGCCTTACGATCGCTTGGTCTGGCTGTCTATACAGCTCCGTTCCCCCGAACCTGACCCATGGGATTGCCCTGGTATCGGGTGCACACCGTCGTCATCAACGACCCCGGCCGTCTCTTGGCCGTGCACCTCATGCACACTGCCCTCGTTGCCGGCTGGGCCGGCTCGATGGCCCTTTATGAACTTGCCATCTTCGATCCGTCCGACCCTGTTCTGAACCCAATGTGGCGTCAGGGCATGTTCGTGATGCCCTTCATGGCACGCCTTGGCGTGACCGACAGCTGGGGTGGTTGGAGCATCACCGGTGCCACCGGTGTTGATCCAGGTTTCTGGAGTTTCGAAGGTGTTGCCGCCGCTCACATCGTGTTCAGCGGACTGCTGATGCTTGCTGCCATCTGGCACTGGACCTACTGGGACCTCGAGATCTGGCAAGACCCCCGCACCGGGGAGCCTGCTCTCGACCTTCCCAAGATTTTCGGTATTCACCTCCTCCTCGCTGGTCTTGGTTGCTTCGGTTTCGGAGCGTTCCACCTCACCGGTGTGTTCGGTCCTGGCATGTGGATCTCAGACCCATACGGCATCACAGGTCACCTCGAACCGGTGCAACCTTCATGGGGTCCTGAAGGATTTAACCCCTTCAACCCTGGGGGCATCGTCGCTCACCACATTGCCGCCGGAATCGTTGGCATCATTGCTGGAATTTTCCACATCACGACGCGTCCCTCTGAGCGCCTCTACAAAGCGCTGCGGATGGGCAACATCGAAACGGTGCTTGCTAGTGCGATTGCAGCGGTGTTCTTCGCTGCCTTCATCGTTGCCGGCACCATGTGGTACGGAGCAGCTGCCACCCCGATCGAGCTATTCGGCCCCACCCGTTACCAGTGGGACCAGAGCTATTTCAAAACAGAAATCAACCGTCGCGTTCAAACGGCGATGGACCAAGGCGCCACTGCAGCCGAAGCGTACGCTTCGATTCCAGAGAAGCTTGCTTTCTACGACTACGTCGGCAACAGTCCTGCCAAGGGCGGTCTGTTCCGCGTCGGCCCGATGGTGAACGGTGACGGTCTTCCCACTGGATGGCTCGGCCACATCTCCTTCACAGACAAAGAGGGAAGGGATCTCCAGGTCAGACGCCTTCCCAACTTCTTCGAGAACTTCCCCGTCATTCTTGAAGACAGCGATGGAATCGTTCGTGGAGACATTCCCTTCCGCCGTGCGGAAGCGAAATACTCGTTCGAACAGCAAGGAATCACCGCAACAGTGTTTGGTGGTGCCCTCGATGGACAAACCTTCACGGACCCTGCTGAAGTGAAGCGTCTTGCTCGCAAGGCTCAACTTGGTGAAGCGTTCGAGTTTGATCGGGAGACCTACAACTCCGACGGAACGTTCCGCAGTTCACCGCGTGGCTGGTTCACCTTCGGACACGCCACCTTTGCACTGCTGTTCTTCTTCGGGCATATCTGGCACGGTGCTCGTACTCTGTACCGCGATGTGTTTGCCGGTATCGATCCAGACCTCGGTGAACAGGTGGAATTCGGCCTCTTCCAAAAATTGGGAGACCGTTCCACCCGTCGTCTGCCCGATGGTTTTGTGCCACCGGCCGGAACCCCTCTCAGCTAATCGCCCTTTAGGAGTTACCCGATGGAAAGCTTTGCTTACATCCTCATCCTCACCCTTGCGATTGCCACTCTCTTCTTTGCTATCGCCTTCCGCGATCCACCGAAGATCGGCAAGTAGTCCTCAAAACCCCGCCATTCGGCGGGGTTTTTTTTATGTCTTGCGCTGAAAATCACTGCTGCTCTGTTCACCTGTGGACGCAAACCGTATGATTAGTGCACATTCGAGTGCGCGGGCATGCAATGCCCTTCCTGTCAAAACACAGATAGCCGGGTGCTCGAGTCACGAGCAGCTGATGGCGGTCGCAGTGTGCGTCGACGCAGGGAATGCTTGAACTGTGAATTCCGCTTCACGACCTACGAACGAGTAGAAACCGTTCCAATCACTGTGATCAAACGGAATGGAAACCGGGAAGCATTCAGTCGCAGCAAGCTTCTTCACGGACTTAGTCGTGCGTGCGAAAAAACAGGACTGGCTCCTGAACGGCTCGAAACGATCGTGGATGATCTGGAATTGATCTTGCAGCAACGCAATGGTCGTGAAGTCTCCAGCCATGACATCGGAGAACTGGTGCTCGAGCAGCTCAAGGGATTGAGCGAAGTCGCTTATATCCGCTTCGCATCGGTGTATAGACAATTCAGTGGTGTCAGTGATTTCGTCGCCACGCTCGAAGGCATCAACGCTTCCAAGACCCGCATAGAAGCTCTGGTTTAAGAGACAGACTCTCCACTCTGTAAAGTGAGGGATTGCCTGGACCAGGTCGGCGGGCCTGCTCCAGTTTCCTTCGCTCTGCTCAACGGGCAGACCGCCACCCCTCCATGACTGTCACCTCCACTGATCCCGTTCAGGATCCTGCTGTGGAAACGGCTGAAACCCTCACCAACGTGCCCGAAGCAGCAGCCGAGATGGCAGCCGACCAGGCAGATTTCGGCACGGATGAAGATCTCAGCATCCCCGAAGACATCCCCACCGCCGACGACCCCAGCAGTCGTGCAGCGAATCGGGACATGGACAACGCCGGCTTCACGCTGGATGAGTTTGCAGCCCTTCTCAGCAAGTACGACTACAACTTCAAGCCGGGCGACATCGTGAACGGCACGGTGTTTGCCCTGGAATCGAAGGGCGCCATGATCGACATCGGCGCGAAAACTGCGGCTTTCATGCCTCTTCAAGAAGTCTCGATCAACCGGGTGGAAGGGTTGAGCGACGTACTTCAGCCGGGCGAGATCCGCGAGTTCTTCATCATGAGTGAGGAGAACGAAGATGGTCAGCTCTCACTCTCCATCCGCAGAATTGAATATCAGCGCGCCTGGGAACGGGTTCGCCAACTCCAGAAGGAAGATGCCACGATCTATTCCGAGGTGTTTGCCACAAACCGCGGTGGTGCCTTGGTGCGTGTTGAAGGTCTCCGTGGATTCATCCCTGGGTCTCACATCAGCACCAGAAAGCCCAAGGAAGAGCTGGTCGCCGATTTCCTTCCACTGAAATTCCTCGAAGTCGACGAAGAGCGCAATCGCCTCGTGCTCAGTCACCGCCGCGCGCTGGTGGAACGGAAGATGAATCGCCTGGAAGTGGGCGAAGTTGTGGTGGGTACCGTTCGTGGCATCAAGCCCTACGGCGCTTTCATCGACATCGGCGGTGTCAGTGGCCTGCTTCACATCTCTGAAATCAGCCACGAACACATCGAGACTCCCCACTCGGTTCTCAATGTGAACGATCAGATGAAGGTGATGATTATCGATCTCGATGCCGAGCGTGGACGCATCTCGCTGTCGACCAAAGCCCTCGAGCCAGAGCCCGGCGACATGCTCACCGATCCTCAGAAAGTGTTCGAGAAGGCCGAAGAGATGGCCGCCCGTTACAAGCAGATGTTGCTTGAACAAGCCGAAGAAGGCGAAGAACCCCTGGGCTCGATGATGGTCTGAGTTGCTGAGCCCCCTTGGCTCATTTCAACCTCCGGGGCCAAAGCATTGGTCCCATCGACGGGGTGCTGTTCGACAAGGACGGCACCCTTTCTCACAGCGAGCCTCAGCTCAAGAGCCTGGCCGATGCTCGGATCGAAGAAGCCAAGCGTCAGTTCTCGGCTCAGGGAGCGTCGAGCGCGGACATCGGCGAACTTGAAGAGTTGCTGGTTCGCACCTACGGACGTAACCGAGAGGGGGTTCTGCCAGACGGAACCTTGGCTGTGGCCTCAAGACAGCACAACATCCTGAGCACAGCCACGGTGTTCGCACAAATGGGCCTGGGTTGGCCTAAGGCTTTGCTGATGGCGGAAGACGTTTTTAATTGTGTTGATGTCCAGTGGCAGGCAAAGCATCCCAATGGACATCCCGTTTCCATGCTGCCGGCAGCCTTCACCATGCTTCGATCGCTGAGGGAGGCCGGTGTGATCTGCGCGGTGATCAGCAATGACACCACCGATGGCATCCAAGCATTTCTGCGGCATCACAATCTCACCGACATGTTTGCGGCGGTATGGAGTGCTGAGTGCTGGCCGTGCAAGCCAGATCCAGCTGCAGTCCACGCACTGTGTGCACAACTGAATCTATCGGTCGATCGCTGCGCTCTGATTGGCGATGCCGACACCGATCTGTTGATGGCCAAACGTGCAGGCATCGGAGCCGCTATTGGCTACGTGGCAGGTTGGCATCGCTCCCCTGATCTCACGGCTCATGACCATCTGATTCATCACTGGCAAGACCTCACCTTGGAGAAGCCATCAGGACAACCATGACGCCGGAACTCCACGCTTTACAGTCCGACGAATTCGACAGCCCGGTATGAGTCGCTACGTCTTCACCTCAGAATCGGTCACAGAAGGACATCCCGATAAAATCTGTGATCAGGTGAGTGATGCCGTTCTCGACGCCCTGCTGGCCCAAGACAGCAGCAGCCGAGTGGCCTGTGAAACGGTGGTCAATACCGGGCTTTGCATGATCACGGGTGAAGTGACCTCCAAAGCACAGGTCGATTTCATCCATCTGGTGCGCGATGTCATTCGAGAGATCGGTTACAGCGGTGCCAGGGCCGGCGGATTCGATGCCAACAGCTGTGCCGTTCTCGTCGCGCTCGATCAACAGTCGCCCGACATCGCCCAAGGTGTCGATGAAGCAGACGACCACGAGGGAGATCCTCTCGACAAAGTCGGCGCCGGCGATCAGGGCATCATGTTCGGATACGCCTGCAACGAGACCCCGGAGCTGATGCCGTTGCCGATCAGCCTGGCGCACCGGTTGTCACGTCGGTTGGCCGAAGTGCGTCACAACGGCACCCTGGATTACCTGCTTCCAGATGGCAAGACTCAGGTGAGCGTGGTCTATGAGAACGACAAGCCTGTTGCCATTGACACGATCCTGATCTCAACGCAGCACACCGCTGAGGTTGCTGGAATGAACGACGAACAGCAGGTTCGCGAACGCATCAGCGACGACCTTTGGACCCACGTGGTGGAGCCTGCAACGGCCGACCTTCCGCTGAAGCCTTCCAAAGACTCCACGCGCTATCTGGTAAATCCCACAGGAAAATTCGTGGTGGGTGGGCCACAGGGTGACGCTGGGCTCACAGGCCGAAAGATCATCGTGGACACCTACGGAGGATATGCCCGTCATGGCGGTGGAGCCTTCTCCGGGAAAGACCCCACAAAAGTGGACCGTTCAGCAGCTTATGCAGCTCGGTACGTGGCCAAATGCCTTGTGTCTGCAGGACTTGCACAACGCGCTGAAGTGCAGCTCAGCTATGCCATCGGGGTGGCCAAGCCGGTCTCGATCCTGGTGGAATCCTTTGGAACCGGCAAGGTTTCGAATGCGGAACTCACCGAATTGGTGCAACAGCACTTTGACCTGCGTCCGGGAGCCATCATCCAGCAATTCAAATTGCGTGAGATGCCCTCGTTGAGTGGAGGACGCTTCTACCGCGATACCGCTGCCTATGGCCACTTCGGCCGTCCCGACCTGAAGCTGCCCTGGGAAGACGTCGAAGACAAAGCATCAACCCTGCTTCAGGCTGAAGCCAGCCGTCTTCAACAGGGCAACACCCTCTGATCACAGGCACTAACACCATGGCGAACACGCCGCTTGCCCTCGGCATCGACCTGGGAACAAGTGGCGTGAGGATCGCCGTGATCGATTCCAGCCGGTCGCTGCTGTTCAGCGCCGCCACCCTCTACCGCCAGGGTCTGCAGGCACCGTCTGACTGGATTCAGGCTGTGACAGAGCTCATTCCATCCATCCCCACGCCGCTCCGCAGGCAACTGGGGGCTGTCGCCGTGGATGGAACCTCCGGCACGCTGCTCGCCTGCACCCATCAGGGGGACCCCCTTGGCGACGCACTGCCGTACCACCAGGCCTGTCCAGAACAGATCGAGAAAGTGCGTGATCTGATCGCCGAGGACGGTCCTGCCTGCAGCGCAAGTAGCAGCCTGGCCCGTGCCCTGAGGTTGCTGCAACACCATCGGCAACCGGTCTTGCTGAGACACCAGGCTGATTGGGTGCATGGGTGGCTTCTCCAGGATTGGCGCTGGGGAGAAGAAGGCAACAACATCAGGCTGGGCTGGCTTTTGCAACGCCAGTGCTGGCCGGAAAGCTTTCACGCAGAACCGTGGATGGCGTCGTTGCCCGACATCCGTCCCAGCGGATCGCCTCTGGGAACGATTTCAAAAGAGCGCTCCAAAGACCTCGACTTACCCGATGACCTGCTCGTGGTCGCGGGCACCACGGATGCCAACGCCGCGGTGCTGACGGCAGATGCAGCAGACGATGAAGGCATCACCGTGCTGGGAAGCACCTTGGTGATCAAGCGATTCATGGATGAGCCACTCAGGCCTGGGGCCGGCACCTCCACGCACCGAGTGGGTGGCCGCTGGCTTGGAGGTGGAGCGTCGAACAGTGGAGGCGCCGTGCTCCTTCAGGTGTTTCCAGGCATCGACCTAACAGAGCTGAGCCGTCAGATCGATCCCGAAGCATCCAGCGGGCTTGATCTACGACCGCTGGCTTGCAAAGGAGAACGCTTCCCGGTGGATGATCCAGCCCAGGAGCCCGTGCTCACGCCTCGCCCCGTGAGTGATGCGCTCTATCTCCATGGACTGCTCGAAGGTCTCAGCAGAATTGAACGAGATGGTTGGCAGCGCTTGCAGCAACTCGGGGCTCCAGCCCCCAAAAGGCTCGTGACGCTGGGAGGGGGTGCCAGAAATCCGCAATGGCGTCGCCTTCGCGAACGAATGCTGGGACTGCCGATCCGCAGCTGCACCACCCCCCCGGCTGCAGGAGTGGCCCGTCTGGCGCTCACCGCTCTGCAACAAAAGGCCGCTGCGGCGAGCCATTCCGAGTGAGAATTGGTTGAGCTTCTCTGAACCCTTGCCCAACCGACTGCGTGACGTCCTGGCTGTGGGTCTGTTCCTGGTTCTCGCGGGCTATGTGGGGTTCAGCGGCTTCCGCCTGGCGCTGCTGCTCTGGCAGCGCTTCGGCTGAATCACTCTGACCGCTATCGATTCCCATGGCTGCCGACCCTCTCACTCCTGAAGTCAGCGACCGCATCTGCCGTCATATGAATGACGACCACAGCGATGCCGTGCTGCGCTACGCCCACCATTACGGCGGGGTTCCATCCGCAACAGCGGCAACAATGAAAGAGGTCACAGCTAACGCGATGACCTTGGACGTGGATGACCAGGCCGTGCGAATCCCCTTCGATCATGTACTGACTGACAGCGAAGATGCGCACAGAACCCTGGTGGCCATGCTCCGGGCCATGCCAGCGCCTGTGACTGGAGGGGAATCCTGAGATAGCGCTGAAGAGCATGCATTGCTGACTCCCCTCAAGGACTGCCTGAAGGATCTGCTCACCACGCTCTGTTGCCCGCGCTGCAAAAGGGAGATTGAACGTTGTCCTCGACAAGGACCGTTCTGTCTGGCCTGCTGGCAACGCTTTGCCCTTCCTGCTCGAGGATTGCATGGAATTCGTCCCTACCGCTGGATGGCGGCGGGATGGTACGAGGGAGAGCTGCGCAATCTGATCCTGCAGCTGCGGTGCCATCCGGATCGCCGTCTTCTTCATGCACTCACCGAGGGCCTCGGTGCAGCCCTGCCAAACGATGCCGTTCTGGTTCCCATCCCCGGCTGGAAAGCCGAGTCCAGAAGCAACCCACTGCCCTTGATGATCTGTCGATCCCTGCAGCGGACCACCCGATCGCTGCTGAAGCGTTCACGTCCAACCGTCGGTCAGCACCATCTCAACCGGCAGCAGAGGATGACGAATCAACGGGGAAGCTTTGTTGTAGACCCAGGGGTAGCGATCTCTCGAGCAGTTCTTAGCACCGAAGAGAGAGCGCCGGACCTTTGGCTTGTGGATGACATCCTCACCAGTGGAGCCACGGCCCTTGCTGCCATGGATGCCCTGAACGTCCGGAGAATGACGGTCAGTGGAGTGATCTGCCTGGGCAGAACGCCCCTCGGACGCACACGGTGATTTAAGATCTCCATGTCGCGCAGACAACGCGCCGGGATAGCTCAGTTGGTAGAGCAGGCGACTGAAAATCGCCGTGTCCCCAGTTCAAATCTGGGTCCTGGCATTTCGCCACTCGTTCGTTGATACGTTTTCCTGTCAATGACGATCGTCAGTTCAACAATGCCGACGGCTTTGCAATGGCATTTGACCCGGCTTGGAAAGAATGCCATGTCAAAGGATTGCTCTCAGGGCTCAATCTTGATGAGCAAATTGAAACGGTGATCAAAACCTTCGATGATCATCCATTCATCCAGTCCAGCCCCCAACAAGCACGGCAGGTCGCCAGATTTCGCGTGAGGTTGCTTGATCTTGAGGCCTAAATCAAGAGCTTGATTTCATCAGGCGCTGAGCAGATTAATCTGTTCCTGATCAAGATCTGAATCGTCAACGATCTGTTCGTCTCCATGATCCATCTGGGGATCATCCACATACACGGTTTCGTCGACCTGCTCTTCGGATGCCTCAACAAGACGAAGTTCAGGCTCGGGATGCTCTTCTGACAACAAACCATGCAGGTGACGCAACCGGTCGCTGCTTTCAGTAAGGAGATGTTGACTCTCCTCGTCATTGACAGACGGCTGGTCGACTTGAGCCTCGAGCTGCTGGATTCGCTGTTCTAGTGACAGCAACCGAAGTGTGAGTGACTCCGCAATCTCACTCACGGTATGGAGCTGTTGGCTGAGCTGATGCACTGTGGCCAAGAAACCATCACCAGAGGTCATAAGGAGTAAGGACAATGCAATCTTCGTGGATCGTATCGATCGTGAAGATGTTGTCCAGCAAGGAGATCTCAACCAGCAGGATGGGGAAAGAAGCTGTGATCGAGACCACGATGAATGAGGCCCTTATCCGGTTGATCCGAAGCCTCAGCGCCAGCTTCAGCAACCAAGAACAAGCGTTTGAAAACCCGCCTCTTTACGGCAACATTTTGGTCCGGCTACGCCCTCTGCCCCAGCTGGATCCGGGATCTCTCTTGCTCGAGCAGGCCTACGCCATCGCCTCAAACGAGCCCTACCGAGTTCGGGTGCTGCAGCCGACCGTCTGCCCGACGCGTGGCCTGTTGATCCTGAACTACGCGATCCGCGACGATCAGCGCTTCTGGGGCAGTGTCGAAGACCCACAGCGACGCAGCCAGCTCACGGCAGCCGATCTCACCTTGCTGGAAGGGTGCTCATACCAAGTGCGCGAAACGGATGAGGGGTTCCGTGGCGAGGTTGAACCTGGATGCCGATGCCTGGTAACCCGGCGGGGGAAAACCTCGTATCTCGTGAGCAGCTTTGAGCTCACGGATGACGGGATGAGCACCATCGACAGGGGATACGACCCGGCGACACACGAGCATCTATGGGGATCGATCGCAGGTCCGTTCCAGTTCAAACGCACGGACGATCACAGCGCTGAGATCCCTCATCACTGGGTCACTGATCTCAAGAACACCGGCGGTACTGTGTTGGGCAATGGGGAGGACAGGTGACGCAATCGTCTGAAGCCATCATCCGTTCGCTCACGTCGAAGCTGGCTCCAGACATGGAGCTTCGCCTGTCCATCGGCGACGGCGTTCTGCGCATCAATGTGAAACCGGACGATCGCACGCTCTGGCAAGACACACTCCTAACCATCACTGAGCCCGGCAACGTTCTCCTGGCATGTGAAAGCAGCTCCTGCGCATTAGAGGCCACGAGGCTGACCTGGGTCGTTGGAGCTGCAATTCGTGACACCTCAATCGACCAAGCCGAAGCGATCGTGAACCTGCTGCAGTCCCTCGGGGTGGCATCGAACCTGGCTGAAGCGGTACCGGAGCACTGCCCAGGCCTTGCTGAGGAGATGACCTGGGCGTTCTATCTCGAACGCCATGGCTGGCTGACGGCATGCCCCGTGTTGCCATCAATGGCCTCTGGACAGTCAGAGCCATGACAGCCACAAACGCAGACGGAATCAAAGATTGAGTGCAACGAGCCAAGGCGTGCGGGCTCGATCAGGACCCTCCCATCCCCGATGCTCTTCGCCAGGTCATTGCAGAGGCTGATGAGCAAAAACGCCTGCTCACTACCGATGAGATTTAAAAGTGTTGCCGTTGGTCAGGAGTAGGACCCACCGCACGGGCCGCGTTGCTGAATGACAAACCAGACCTAGTGAAACCTGATTGCCTTGACCGAGTGATGCAAAGGCTTCAGCTCAAGCAGCCAAGTAGAAGCATTAGGGGCAACTCCTGAGCACACCAGCCACACGATTCTCAATGTGATGAAGAGACGCGAAGGCTCCGCCACAGAACCGACCCAAAAGCCCGACAATCATTACCTATCAACTGAGCATTTCTACTGATGGCACTTCAGCTCCTGGAGTACCCGTTGACAAGCCAAAACCAGCGCGTCGGGGATTTGGGTGGCCTGACGTCCGAACTCAATCGGGCAACCTTTCCGAGCCGCGACGATCGCAACGCTCAGATTGAAAAGGCCTACCGGCAAATCTTCTTCCATGCGATGAAGTGCGACCGGGACGTCAACCTGGAGTCACAGTTCCGTGATGGCAGCATCACCACCCGTGACTTCATCCGCGGCCTGCTGCTCTCGAGGAGGTTCCAGGAAGGCTATGTCTCCTGCAACACCAATTACCGCCTAGTCGATCAGGTGATAGGACGCGTGCTAGGGCGTCCGGTTCACGGCCAGAGCGAGCGGATCAGTTGGTCAATCGTGATCGCCCAAAAAGGCTTCAGCGGTTTTGTGGATGCTGTCTTGGACAGCACTGAATATCTCGATGCCTTTGGATATGACGACGTACCAGCCCATCGATCAAGGGTGATTCCTGGCGCTCCTACAGGAGAGATGCCGATCTACCAGCGCTTCCCTCGCTATGGCCGCGACCACAGGGACATGCTGTGGGAGCAGAAGCTGCTGACAAAAGATGAGCTCAACCAGCTTCCCACCTGGATGCAGAAGCCACCGGCATGGGCGAAGAAATTCTGGTTGGGCTTGGCCTTGGTCGGCAGTGTGGAAATCCTGCGAATCCTCGTCATCGTGGCAGGCTCGATGCTCAGCACTCGTTGACCTTCTTGGATTCCAAGCTGCAGCTGGCCCACTGGCTTCCGCCTGAACAAACACGACCTGAAACCCTCTCGGGCCCTTTGAAAGATGCCCGGGGGGCAGATTGGCGGGGCCTCGTCCTCGGCTCCATCGATCTGAGTGGCGCGCTGCTGTGTCGCGTCGATCTCAGGGGCAGTGATCTGAGCTCCTGCTCGTTGGAGGGAGCCGATCTGCGCTTGGCGCGCTACGACAGCAAGACCGTGTTCCCCGAGGGGTTTGAGATCCGGAGCAGCGGCGCAGTGGGACCTGGCGCTCGCCTCAACGGTGCCTTCCTGAATGGAGCCAACCTCAGAGACATGGACCTCAGAGGCACCAATCTGATGGGCAGCTATCTCAGTGGAGCCGACCTCAGCGGATGCCTGCTGGACCAGGTTCGACTGGTGGGAGCGGATCTGCGCCATGCCGTACTTCGAGGAGCCCGATGCCGTGGCACCCGATTCGGAGGCTGTCAGCTTGACTTTGCCGACTTCCGCGGAGCCGACCTCACGGACGCGGGACTTGAAGGGGTGGAGTCCATCCGAGGCGCCGATTTTTCCTTAACGACAGGCCTAGACCCCCTGAGAAACCATCTGCTCAGCAGGCCCATTCAGGAGCTTGACTGCTGGAACCCGTTGACACGGCAAAGCACAAGGGCGTCGCTCGACGCAGCAGCCGCGAACCCGAAATAACAGCCAAGCCGCTACCTAAAAAGCAAGCCGCTGTCAAAAAAATGCAGTGTCACGCAACACTCAAACACAATTGATTGAGCTTTATTGCGAAACACGCCCGCATCCCTGATCACATCTGAGCATGGCAGCGAGTTGTCATCCGCTGTTTATGCCCTTCGGTCCCGCCTCACTCCTCGGGGTTGAGCGTTTCTCTCAGGAAAGCGAAGCTCCGCTCGAGCTGATCCCTGGGGATGACGACGCCAAGAAAGAACAGATCATCAATGCGGTGTACAAGCAGGTGCTTGGCAACGCCTATGTGATGGAGAGCGAGCGTCAGCTCGTGGCTGAATCCCAGTTCAAGCTCGGTGAAATCAGCGTGCGCGAGTTCGTGCGCATGGTTGCCAAGAGCGAGCTGTACCGCGGCCGTTTCTTCGACACCTGCGCCCGCTACCGCTACATCGAACTGGCCTTCCGCCACCTGCTGGGACGCGCACCCGTGGACTTCGATGAGATGCGTGCCCATGCCGAGCGCCTGGACAGCAAGGGCTACGACGCCGACATCGACAGCTTCCTCGATTCCGACGACTACCAAAACACCTTTGGTGAGTGGACGGTGCCTTACCAGCGCGGCTGGAAGACCGAAAGCTGCACCACCATGCAGGAGTTCACCTGGAGCTTCCAGCTGCTGCGGGGCAACAGCAGCAGCAGCCTGAAAGGCGACCTTTCCGGCATCACCAGCAAGCTTGGCGGCAACGCTTACCAGAACCGCCCCATGGCGGTGGTTCCCCCCTCCTCCAGCGAAACCCAGGGCTGGAGCTTCCGTCCCTCCAAGAACCTGCAGGACGCCGCCACCCGCCTGGGCAGCGGCGCCACCGATCAGGGCAAGACCTACCGGGTGGAAGTCACCGGGTACAGCGCCAACAACGTGCGGCGCATCTCCCGCTACACCCGCTCCAACCGGGTGTACTACGTGCCCTTCGACAAGCTCTCCGAGCAGTTCAAGCGCATCCATGCCGAAGGCGGCACGATCGCCAGCATCACCCCCGCGAACTGAGGTACACCCTCAGTCCTGCTCCCATAGCAGAACCTTCTGGATGGTGAGACCAGCCAGAAGGTTCCGGGAGTAACGCCTGCTTTCCCAAACAAGGCCCTCCAACACCAATTCTCCCATGTCTTCCAACAGCTCTAACGCCCTTGGCTTCGGCGCCACCCAACTGATCCCCGGCCCCGTCTCGTACTCCCGCACCCGCACCCCCTCCGGCAGTGCAGCTGTGCGCAACGGCGACTTCCGCAATCAGGGCACCAAGGCTTCCGTCGATTTCTTTGCCGCAGACGACGAAACCGCCTTTGCCGCCACCGTGCGGGCTGCTTACCGCCAAGTGTTTGGCAACGTGCAACCCATGGAGAGCGAGCGTGCCACCAGCGCCGAATCCATGCTCCGCAACGGCGACATCAGTGTGCGCGAGTTCATCCGCACCATCGCCAAATCAGAGTTTTACCGGTCCCGCTACTTCGAGGCGGTTGGCCCCCACCGTGCTGTTGAACTGAGCTTCAAGCACCTGCTGGGCCGCGGCCCCGTCAACGAAGCGGAAATCACCGCCCAGGTAACGCTGATGGCCGACGGTGGTTTCGACGCCGCCATCGACGGAATCCTGGATTCCGACGAGTACATCCAAGCCTTCGGGGAAGACACCGTCCCCTACTCGAGCAGCTTCACCAGCCAGGCCGGTCAGCCCCAGGCCAGCTTCAACCGCATTGCCGCACTCGAGCGGAATTTTGCCGGCAGCGATACGGCCATCGGCAGCCGCAGTCAGCTGCTGGGCAACCTGGCCCAGGGCTACACCATTCGCATCAATCCGCCCGCTCAGGTGTATCGCAGCGATTCATTCGTTGCTGGTGGTTTCACCGGCAGCGGCAGCGCTCGCAGTGTCTTTGCACCGGTGAAGCGCAGCACCGCTGATGGAGGGGACAGCGCTCCCATGCGTGGAGACCTCTACGTCGGTTTTGGCCTTGGTCAACGGGTCCAAGAGACCTTCGAACGTTGCGAGGGCGACTCCGCCGATCAAATCAACGCTCTGATCCGCTCCACCTACCGCCAGGTGATGGGCAACCCTCATCTGATGGAAAGCGAGCGCAGCCTCACCGCTGAAAGCAAATTCGCCGAGGGCACCCTCAGCACCCGCGAATTTGTCCGCGCCATCGCCCTCTCTGCGGAATACAGCCGTCGCTTCTTCGAGACCAACGCGCCCTACCGCTTCGTTGAGCTCAACTTCAAGCACCTGCTCGGACGCGCACCTGTGTCTCAAGCTGAGGTGAGCGAGCACATTCAGCGCCTGGCCAACGAAGGCTACGAAGCTGAGATCAACAGCTACCTCGACGGCAGCGAGTATCAGGAAGCCTTTGGGGAGTACACCATTCCCTTCCAGCGTGTGAGCACCGAGAACGGTCGCTCCCAGGTGGCCTTCAACCGCAACCTCGCCCTGTCCCAGGGGTACGCCTCGAGCGACACCGTTCAAACGAGCTCAACCCTTGTGACCTCGGTTGCAACGAACAGCTCACCCAACAACTGGAACAGCACCACCCAGCGGATCAACCGCATCGGCGCTGCTTCTGGCACAACCGAGCCCACCGGCAAGCGCTACCGGATCGTGGTTCAAGCGCAGCCGGCTGGTGGTCGTCAGCGCACGCCAAATGCCAGCTATCTCGTTTCGGGCAAAGACATGACCTCCCAGCTGGGCTACATCCACCGCCGCGGTGGCCGGATCGTATCGATCACCGAAGTGATCTGATCACTGTTCATCAACCCTTTCCTGCCCCCGTACCCCCCTTCGATTGATGACTGAAGCCACCGTGAACACCGCGAATTCCGACCTGCGCCAGGCTGATGCGCAGGCCGTAATCCGTGCGGCCTACCGCCAGGTGTTCGGCAACGCCCACCTGATGGATGAAGAGCGCTGCAGCTCAGCCGAAAGCCTCTACATGAATGGCGACCTCAACGTTCAGGGCCTAGTGACCGCCTTTGCCCAGTCGGACACCTACCGCCGTCTGTTCCTGGACAAGAACGGTCCCTACCGCTTCGTTGAGCTCAACTTCAAGCATCTGCTTGGTCGTGCCCCCCACAACCAAGCCGAGCTCAGTGAGCACGTTCAGCGCCTCGCCAACGAGGGTTATGAAGCTGAAATCAACAGCTACACCTACAGCGACGAATACCTCAACGCCTTCGGTGTCGACGATGTTCCGGCGATGCGCGGCAACAGCAGCCAATTGGGTCAGAGCAATGTGAGCTACACCCGCTCCGTGGCAATGGACTCCGGCTTCGCAGGCTTTGACGGCAGTAATTCCTCCATCCTGCTCTCGAGCATCGGCACCAATTCAGCCCCTGCTGCCGGTCCCAAGACCCCCGGCCCCGGCAACCGGGACAGCAAGCGTTACACCATCACCTGGACCACGGCATCCCCTGTGGGTGTGCGTCGCCGCTCGGTGCAACGCACCTCGGCTCCCTACAGCTCCCTCACCACGAGCATCCAGGCCATTCAGAAGCGTGGTGGTCGCATTCTTTCTATTGCGAACACTTAATCCTTGAGGCCTTCAGCCCCAACAGGCCCGCAATTCATTGCATGATCAAGCCCGGAAGCCAAGCTTCCGGGCTTTTTTAGTTCTGTCCGGGTCACGACGACCCACCCTCGATTGGTCCTATGCCCCTACTTCGTCAAAGCAACCCCAACGAACGGCCGGGCCAGACCAACGGGCCATCCACCGCCAGCGTGCCGATGGCGATGGCGATGATGGTGGAATCCATGGTGCACATGGTGCAAACAGCGCGCACCGATTCCAGTGCGAACACGGAAATCAAGGGCTGATTTCCTCAATGAATCTTGCGACGTTCGTCGAACGCAGCGAGGGTCAATGGCGCTCCATGCGAAGCGGCCATTCCCTCGCTTTTCAGCAATTTGAAGAGGTGCTGAGCCAGATCAGCATCCAGCGGCTCAAGCTCGACGACGAACGCGTTCAGGAGTTGATTCAAGAGCAGACGGCTGCCCTTTCAGGAGAACCCGAAGCGCCGTTCCTGATGGAGTGGAATGCCGAAAGCGACTGGGAGCCCGATGATCCGTCCGAGGTCTCGGCGGGGTCCTGCATCCTCGTTCCGGTGCCTGACAACGACACGGAAGGGCAACTGCTTCGCAGTGTGGGCTACGCCGAAGCAGAACAGGCGATCTCCCGCTATCGCTTCCTCTCGGATGGCACCTTCGTGCTCAACACCCGCTACGGGCAGTCGATCGCTGAAGAGCGGATCTGGTTTGTCTCCGAACACGTGCGCTGCCGCTCCTCCGTGCTGCGCACCTCCGAAGGATCCGGGGTGCTGCAAACCTCCTTCGCCTCCGAGGTGAGGCGGTTGTCTGTCTGAGCCTGCCTGGTACCGATGCATCCTTCCCTGCTCTTCGCCCGCACGCTCTGCGGCCACTACAGCAACCGGGAACAAGCCCAGAACGACCCGAGCAAATTCGCGCACATCAACATCTTCTTCATGCCGCTGCCCTGGGATGTGCTGAAGGGGCCTGGCTTCTATTCAGAGCAAAGTTATGACCACGATCCCTGGCGTCCCTACCGCCAGGGCGTGCACCGGCTGCGCGAAGGCGACAACGGCGTTCACGTGGTGGAGAACTTCGGCATGGCCCAACCGGAACGGGTCGCCGGTGCGCCCCAGCACCCCGCCCTGCTGGCGGCCATCCAACCCGACACGCTTCAAGCGCGCTGCGGCTGCGCAATGCACTTCCAAAGTTGTGGCGCCAATGCTTATGAAGGCCGCGTTGAGCCCGGCAAAGGATGCCTGGTTCCTCGGGATGGACGGCTGACCTATCTGGTGAGTGAAGTGCAAGTGGATGCGCACTCCTGGAGCAGCCGTGACCGAGGCTTCGATCCAGACAGCGATGACCTGGTCTGGGGGTCAGAACACGGCATGCTGCAGTTTCAACGGGTCGCGTCCTTGGCCGACGATCTGAATGAAGATTGGCTCAAGGGGCTCAACGACTGAGCCAGGCAACTTTTTAAAACCATGCCTGCAAGCCCTGCCGAAAAACAGCTGAGAACCTGGATCCGATCCCAGCATCTGATCTGTCAGGGCACCGACTTCATCTTCGAAACTGTTGATCAGGCCCAACTCGAACGCTTCGAGAGCTGCCTTGGATCGATGGGAGGCCGTGTTCGTGAAGTGAAGGCTGTGGGCAACTGGCCCATGGGTCCGAACCGTTCCTTCAAGATTCTGCGCGCCATCGCCAGTGTTCCCCGCCCCGGCGGGGAACAACTTGTTCAGTACTGGGCAAGCCGCGGGGCCAACAAAACCCGCTATTCAGAGATCAGTTCTTGACACGGGCCAAGCGGGCCGACACATACGGATGCGGATCGGCATCCGACTCAGGCGCAACGCCCAGCTGATCCATGGCCATCACGGCGGCATAGCGGCACTCCCAGAAGGAGGTGGCTTGCGGATCGAGCCAGCGGCTGAGGTGCTGTCGGCACACATCTGGAGCCAGGGCTGCCAAGCCGAGCAGTGCCGCGGGCTTGGACTTCATGAACTGGGGCCGGCGTGTGTCCACCGCCTCCAGCAACCACGTTGTGATGGTCTCCAGGGCATCGTCCGGCCAGTCGCGCACGGCGGTGAACAAGCGGATGAAGAAATAGTGGGCCCCGTAATCATTGTGAGCCTCGTCGATCCAGCGCTGCTTCAGCAACGGCCAGAGCAACAGCGCTGGCCGGGAACGAACTGTCGTCAGCCCGAGATAAGCGCGGCTGAAATCCGTGCCGAAAAATTCCTGAATCAGGAAATCGTCGGCCGGCGTGGCGTCGTAGCGATGCACCAACACCAGATCATCCGGACGATCCAGCAACAGGCGATCAACAGCTTCGACGAGGTCGAGCCCCTCGCAGGTGAGGGCCCCCTCGGGCCAGAGCGCGGTAAGCGCGCGCATGCGAAACACCGGCGAAACCGGGGCCTGGAGGATGCTGGGCAGCCACTGAACGGCCTGACAATCGATCAGATCCTGAATGGCGGAATGCCGGTCCATTTGGTTGGGCAGCGTGAGGTGGTCTTCCAGGGCTGCCACCTGATCCACCCGCCCCGTCAACCGCGCCAACGCCGAGCGTGCGGCACCGCGCACCCCAGGAACGTCGTCATCGATCAGCGCTTCAATCGCGGGCAACGCCGCCGTGACCTTCAACCCGGCCAAGCTCTGAATCAGCACACGCCTGTTCTGTGCAGGGTCCTGCAGCAAAGCAGTCATGCGTTGATGCAGGGCTGTTGATGCACTCCCGAGCTGTTCCAACGCCCAGGCGCTGTTCTCCACCAGGTAGGGGTCATCACTGTCCAAGCAGCTGCCAATGGCAGGAGCTGCCTCGTCCACCTTCAGCCGGCCCAACACTTCAACGGCTTTGCGGCGCGCCAGCTTTTTGGCTTGCTGCTCATCCGAGTCGTTCAGCAGCTCAATCAGGGCGCGTTGGGTGGGCTCACCCGGGAAGTTGATCAGGTGCGACACCGCCATGTAGTAGTCACTGGCGGAATCCAATTGGTCCAACGGCAACGTGAGAATGCGCAGAGCTTCCTCGTGGGACAAGCCCTGATGGATGTTGTCGAAGCGGCTCACGAAAACAATCCCGGCGGCAGCGCCCGCCCAAGCAGAAACAGACCACGACTCTGCAGCGCCGATGGCCGCAGTGGCGCTTGCATTAAGAAGTGTCCATGCGCTGGAAACAATCACTAAGTCAGGGCAACCTGACACAAGTCATTTCGAGCACACGAATGGGGCCTTCCTTGGCGAACTCCTTGCACGTGGCCACGGGCATCGGCGTTGATATGCCCCTGCGCAGCGCGCGGCACCAACGTGTGCCCTTCAACCTGCTCAGCCGCAACCTTCAGCTGATGCATCGTCGCGGCGTTCAGATTTTGTCGGTGCGGGCACTGGGTGCAGACACGGCAACGGCAGAGGTGCAGCCAACCCCTTCGGCAAAGGCCGCAAGCCCGGTCAAAGAAACGTCCAAGCGGAGACGCCGCACCAAAAAGTGACGCCTAGGCGCTGCGTTCAAACACGCCATCAGCTGGGCGTCCCTGTTTCAAACCCTCCCAGTTGATGGCCTTCAGGAAAGCAGAGCCATCAATGGTTTCCACCACATCCACGCCCCAACTGCCCTCTTGAAGCGGTGAACCAGGGGCGCCAGCAGTGTCCTTCCGGCCCCCAAGGGCCAGCAGGTTGTGATCCTCTGAGTGTCCGCATGCCTTGCGGAAGGACCGCCAAGTGCGAACCAGGGCATCGGCCAGATCATCGGTACTGCCCTCTGCCTCCAGCTTCACCAACCAATGGGGGTGAGCCAGCGGTTCAACGGTGCTGATCCAGTCGCCATGGGCCTGCAAACCGGCAGCCAATTCAGCAGCAGACAAGGCCGGTAAATCCTCAGACTGCACCTGCAAGTTGTGAGAAAGGACGAAGCAGGTCATGGCTCTAGCTCTGTGACGAAGAGCCTAGAGCGAGAGGACGAAGTTCGATAATTCATAGCCTCCGGTGCGCAACGGTCATGAGTGACCTTCCGTCTCTGTCCGTTAACGGGCAAAGCCAACAGCTGAACGAAGACGAAGCCAGTGAACTGGCGAAAGAACTGAAGCAGCAGTTGCGCAATGGCGAGGTGCCTGCTGCCGACGGTGAAAGCATCGAGCGGATGGTGGCCGGTCTGGGTGATCCCCGCGGCCTGATGCGTCTCACCTTTGCCGAGAGCCTTGGCGTGGTTGGCAAGGCTGCCGTGCCGTCGTTGTGTCGCGCCCTGGCTGAGCATGAAAGCGTCACGGTGCGGCGCGCAGCAGCCAAAACGCTCACCTTGATCGAAGACCCCCGGGCACTCCCCGTGCTGCAGAAGGCCCTGCTACAGGATCCGGATCCGGTGGTGCAGGGGTCCGCCGTGGGTGCCATGGCCGCCGTGGGAGAAGAAGCCATTGATGGAATGCTCGAGATTCTGATCAATCCCAGCAGCACCGCCATGCAGCTGGGACTGGCCAGTTGGGGCCTGGCTTTCGTGGGGGCCCGTGCACCGGAGGCGCTGCGCAAGGCCGCCACATCGGAGCATGCGGAAATTCGTTGTGCAGCAATTGCAGCCCTCGGCGATCAGATCCAAGCCCTGGGGGACGATGCCGCCCGAGAGCTGGTGGAAAATGCGCTCACCGATGCCGAAACCGACGTTCGCGCGGAAGCAGCAACCCTGCTGGGCAAATTGCACAGCCCCGATTGGGCCGTCCCCCGACTGGAACCCCTACTCAGCGATCCACAAGGGCAGGTCCGCAAAAATGCGGCCCTCTCCCTGATGAAATTGCAAGCAGCGGGCAGCATTGCAAGCCTGTCCCAGCAACTGGAACGGGAACAACAAGCCGACGTCAAAGCGGTGCTTCAACTCGCCATCAACCAGCTGGATCAGGACGGCTGACGCGCCTTGAGATCGCGCACACGCAGCAAAGCTGAAGTAAGTGTTTCACGCACATAGCCATCGATGCTTGGGTCGGCGAGCAGCTCTTCAAACCCTTGCTCCACAGCAGGGTCGTTGATCTCAGCCAAGGCATTCACCGCAGCAACACCCTGGGCCGGATTGTCACCGCGACTGATCTCCAGCAGCAACGAAACAGCCTGCTGCCCCACCTGACCGAGAGCCATCACGGAGGCAACAGCAACCACCGGTGAGCTGTCCTGAAGGCCATCGCGAAGCACCTGCATCGCCTCCTCGCTGAAGGGAAGCCCGGGGTAGTTGGAGGCCAACTGGGCATAGGCCTTCACACAACTGGCCCGCACGGTGCCATCAGCACTGGAGCGAAAGCAATCGGCGATGGGTTGCATGGCACGTTCCCCGAATGCACCCAGCCCCCGTACGGAAGCCCGCCGCAGCGACACATCGGGCTGGTCCAACAGAGCAATCAAACGCGGCATGGCTTCGGCTTGCCAATGCTCCGCCATCGCCGTGAAGGCCTCGGTCTGGATGTAGGGATTGGGGTGAGCCAGATCGGCGAACAACCGATCGAGGTCGGGCACGGCGTCGTGTTCAGCACCCATGTCCGCGATTCAAGCGATGAAGACGCGACCCTAAAACGCAGATCAGGGCTCGGACTTCCCAAACCCATGATCTCAACAAGACAAAAAAAAGGAGGCCCGAAGGCCCCTTTCAACGTTCGACTGAATCAGAACCTGATCAGGACAGAGCGTTGATGGCGTAGTCGAGGTAAGCCTTGAACTCGTTCAGAGCCTGGGGGCTCATGTCGCGAGGAGCGCAAGCGCGGTCGCGGGTGTAGGTCAGAGCTTCCACGTAGGGAGCGGTGGGCAGACGCAGGGTGCGGTACACCTCACGAGCGCCGGCGATGCCCCACTCGTCCAGAGGGCCGGTGCCGCCAACCACGAGGCAGTAGTTGATCAGGCGCAGGTAGTGGCCCAGATCGCGGTAGCACTTGTCCACCTTGGTCTGGTTCTCACCAGCCTCACCGGGCTGCTTGAGGTAGGGGTACTTGTTGAAGCAGGCGTCGCCAGCTTCCTTGGTGACGGCGTCCAGACCGGCAGCCAGCTTCTCAGCGGCTTCCAGACGGGCAGCGGCACGTTGGATGTTGCCCTGAACGGCTTCGAGGTCGTTCTGGGAAGGGAAGCGACCAGCTGCGTCAGCGGCGGTCACAACGGTTGTTGCAACGGATTTCATGATGAGACCCTAAGTTGAAGTGTGCTTTGAAAAAGAGAGTTATCTCTGGCTGATTCAGCTGAGGGCGCTGATCACGCGGTCGAAGTAGGAAGCAGCTTCGGCAACCAGTGCGGAGCAGTCACCCTGCACGGTTTCCATCTTGCGGAAACGGGTCTCCACAGGGTTGGTGCCGGTGGTGTTGGTCTCGTTGATGTGAGCCGTGGAGGAAGCCTTCATGATGGCCACAGCGCGAGCAGCGGACTGAAGGGGCACACCCAGAGCCACATAGGTCTCCTTGAGGCCGTTCAGGCAGCGGTCATCCAGCACAGATGCGTCGCCAGCCAGCAGGGCGTAGGAGATGTAGCGGAGAACGATCTCACCGTCACGCAGGCAAGCAGCCATGCGACGGTTGGGGTAGCAGTTGCCGCCAGCCTGGATCAGGCCGGTGTTCTCGCAGATCATGCCGGTCACAGCATCGGAAACGATGCAGGAGGCATTGGAGGTGATGGCGTTCACAGCGTCGAGGCGCTTGTTGCCTTCGGCAACGAAGCCCTTCAGGGAAGCCAGTTCACCGCCACCGATGGGAGCAGTTTTAGCGTCGGCGCTAACGACGGCGCGGGAGAATGCGTCGAGCATTTGGAAAGCAGGACATTGAGGGAAGAAAGCCATCGATTGCACCCGGATTCCGAAGAATCCGACTGCCGCGATCAAACCAAGTGGTCCAAAAGCTGATGACTGAAAGGCTTGAGCCGAAGCTCTAAGCGCTCCATGAAATTAAAAGCAGAAACGGTCGATCCCACCGAGGTGCTACACATCACGCAAAGGTTCGTCATCCAGAGACGGAACAGCCTTCAACAAGGCCAGCACAAGGGTTTCCATCTTTTACCAGCGCAAAAAACACCCATGGGAACCCGATAAAGAGCTCTTTTTTAGATTTCCTTCATCTTCATCAACGCTCCATCTGGCCGCCTACGCTCCGGCCCAAAGTTTCTGATCGCCATGGCTGATCCCTCTCTCGATGACCTGAAAGCCACCGTCGAGGAACTCTCCGCCTATAGGGATCGCTTGAAAGACGATGTGGTCGCCATGGGGCAGAAACTGAAGCTGCCCCAGAAGCGCATTGAACTCACACTCAGCGAACATCCCGAGCTGCAGCGCCTCGAGGCCGTGTTGGCACAGCTGGACGAACAGATCCGCAGCGGGAGCGACGCTTAAGAAACGATGCATACCAAGCCCTGCACAATGACCGACTTTCTGAGTGCCAGTGCTGGCACTTGGATGATTCGCCGCGTGGTGCATCACATGGATCACCAAGACGATGAGGCGGGTGACTCCAACCTGACAGTGGCGCCATTTGGCACGGAGGATGACTGCGTGGCATCGATCTGTGCGGCCCTGGGTGTCGACAAGCACCAGGCCTGCGGAGGAGCGCGCTTCTGGTGGGAGAGCAACCTCAAGGAAAGCGAGCGCAGTGAAGACCGCGCCGCCGCTCTCGTCGACGTGGCCGACCGTCAGGATCCTCGGCAGGGATTTCTGCTTCGAGACAAGGGCTACGTCGAGAAGCAAGCCGTCGTCAGCCGCTATCGCTTTGATAACGACGGCGTTCTAACGATCACGACCCGATATGACACGAGTGTTGGCATCGAGCGCTGTTGGTTTGTGACCGATCAGCTCCGCATGCGCGTGAGCTCCGTGCAATGCATGGACGGCGTCACCATGACGACTTACTGCACTGAGCGTCGATGCCCTACCGCAGATGACATCTTGTCTCATGCCCGCCAGACAGCCCTTCGCGAGGCTTGAGATCCATGTTCGATCCATTTCTCGACGCCTTGCAACAGGGCATCCAAGACCGGGGAGGCACGCTGTTGCCTCTGGATCAAGACCTGGCAGTCCAGCATTCAGAACGCAATCAAAGCTCGATTCGAAGCTGGCTCTGGAACGTTCCAGACTTCCGCCGCTGGCGGGTGACCAGGCTGGATGCAGGCGATTCGCTTCAGGTTCTCAACTCGGTGGCCTATCCCGAACACACACTGGACCACCCGATTCTGGGTATCGATTTGTTGTGGTTTGGTGCTCGCCAGAAACTGGTGGCGGTCCTCGACTTTCAACCCCTGGTCCAGGCTCCCGACTACATGGACCGGCATTTCAGCGGTCTGAAAGCTCTCCATCAACGCTTCCCTGATCTGAGTGGGGAGGAGACGATGCGGTCCTTCGACCCTCATCAGTATTTCTCCCCCTGGCTTCTGTTCTGCAGAGGAGGTGCCGATCAAGCGACCCGATCGTTGCCCTCCGCTTTCGACTCGTTCCTTGATTGCTTCTGGCGCATGCACGATGCATCGGCATCCGCGCCTTCCCTGCTACCACCCGAGCAGGTGGCGGACCTCCAGGTTGCTTACGACCGCTACAGCGCTGAACGCGATCCTGCCCATGGATTGTTCACCAGTCACTTCGGCAAGGCCTGGTCAGATCGCTTTCTCCATGAATTTCTCTTCCCATCGGCTCAACGATGATGCAACGTTCCAACAGCCTTGATCCCATCAGCCTGGATGGCTGGCGCTGGGAGCCTTTCCTGATGGAAGCAGTGTCCGGCTTGAAATCCCTGAATCCGAAGCCCTATCCCGTCGAGCCCGTATTCCTCGATCAGCGCGATTCTGTCGGATCCGCCTCACGCCCCGTCCAAGCGCACACGCAGGTCTGGGCTTGTTCAACCGACAAGTGCCGTCAGATCCGTGCCGCCTGTGTAGAAGCCGGATCCGCAGCCTCGGTGCTGAATCTCGTGATCAACCCCAGAACCAGCTACGACCTGCCGTTCTTCGGCGCCGACCTGGTCACCCTTCCCAATGGCCACCTCATCGCCCTCGATCTTCAACCGGCTCTGAAAACAGACCGTCTCCACACAGAAGCGGTCTGGGAGCAGTTGACCCCGATCTTTCAACGCTGGCGTGATCGTCTGCCGGGAGGAGGGCCGATCCCGGAAGAGGCGGAGCCGTTCTTCTCTCCCTGCTTTCTCTGGACGCGTCTTCCACTCGGGCCCGAAGGAGATGCCCTCATCAAGGATGTGGTGTTTCCTGCCTATCTCGACTATCTAACGCTGTATCTGGACCTGATGAAGAACGCTGATCCAGTGTCCAACGAACGGGAATCAAGGCTGCTGGATGGGCAAAGGCGGTACACCACCTACCGAGCAGAAAAAGATCCCGCTCGGGGCATGCTTGGTCGTTTCCATGGAAAGGAATGGACCGAACGGTTGATCCACGAGGTGCTTTTCGATCTGCACTGACCGCAGCGAGCGCGCCCTTCGATTAATTGATCGACAGGGGATTAAACATTATGAACAGCCTTCGGGACTGCCCAAACCCTTTGGCGAGAATCTCTAGCGACGGGATGGGCACTGCTTCCCAGCCGTCCCCATTCAGGTCTGAAGACTTCCTACCCTCCAGACAAAGTTTCAAGGAGCTAACCCATGTTCGACGCCTTCACCAAGGTTGTCGCCCAGGCCGATGCCCGGGGCCAGTTCATCAGCCCCAGCGAAATCGATGCCCTCGCGGCAATGGTTTCTGACAGCAACAAGCGCCTGGACGCTGTCAACCGCATCACCTGCAATTCCTCCACGATCGTCGCCAACGCGGCCCGTGCACTTTTCGCTCAGCAGCCCGCTCTGATCGCCCCTGGCGGCAACGCCTACACAAGCCGTCGCATGGCTGCTTGCCTGCGCGACATGGAGATCATCCTCCGCTATGTGACCTACGCGATCTTCAGTGGCGATGCTTCCGTGATGGAAGACCGCTGCCTCAACGGTCTGCGCGAGACCTATCTGGCACTCGGCACCCCTGGAGCCTCTGTGGCTGCTGGCGTGAACCTGATGAAAGACGCCGCAATCGAGATCGCCAACGACAGAAACGGCATTACGCAAGGCGACTGCACAGCTCTGATGAGCGAAATCGGCACTTACTTCGACCGCGCTGCCGCTGCTGTTGCCTGATCAGGCTCGGTTCAGACCGTCACAATCATCTTCCTCGGATCCATGAAAACTCCCCTCACCGAAGCTGTATCCGCAGCAGATTCCCAAGGACGTTTCCTCAGCAATACGGAAATCCAGGGTGCTTTCGGGCGCTTCAACCGTGCGAGTGCCTCCCTGCAGGCTGCCAAGGCCCTGACCGCCAAGGCTGACACCCTGGTGAACGGTGCTGCACAAGCCGTTTACACCAAGTTCCCCTACACCACCCAGATGCAGGGACCGAACTATTCGGCAACGCCTGAAGGCAAAGCCAAGTGCTCCCGGGACATCGGCTACTACCTGCGTATGGTCACCTACTGCCTCGTGGCAGGTGGCACCGGTCCCATGGACGACTACCTGCTGGCCGGTCTCGACGAGATCAACCGCACCTTCGAGCTCTCCCCTTCCTGGTACGTGGAAGCTCTCAACTACATCAAGGCCAATCATGGCCTGAGTGGTGATGCAGCTGGTGAAGCCAACAACTACATCAACTACGCCATCAACGCTCTCGTTTGAGCCCCGATCGGCGTCAGACCGACCACTCGCTCCTTGCTCATCTCTCCATCCTGATTTCAGGATGGAGATTTTTTTTGCTTCTCCAGGCCCCCATGACCTCAAGCTCACAAAGGGATTCGTCGCCGGTGGATGGCGAACCCATCAATGAGTCAGAGGCCATCCGACGCATGGCCGACCGCAACGATCCATCAGGTCGTTACTACGCAGCTTGGTGGCTTGGACGCCAACGCAGCCGACACCCAAGAACAGTGCCCTTACTTCTGGAAGCCTTGCAAGAGCGTTGCACTCCTGGGAATTCAGAGGCAACGATCACACCGATCGCCATCGCTCGTAATGCTGTTCGGGCCATGGCCAAACTCGGAGACGATGCCCAACCCTGCATCAATGAATTGCTCGCAACCCTCGAATCAGGTGACACCGGTCTTGTTGAGTGCACCGCTCGGACGCTCGGTGAACTGAGAGTTGAGGCCGCACTGCCGGGATTAAGACGTCTGCTGGCGTCTCAGAGCCCAACCACCCCTTACGAGGCGGTGCTGGAAGCCATCGGCATGCTCGGTAGTCAAGACCCCTCGGTTTGCGCCGAGCTGAAACCGTTCACCACCCACGACAAAATCTTGGTTCGTTGTGCAGCGAACCGGGCCTTGCTCCAGATCACACGGGAACCGATCTGGGCTGACGCCTTGCTCGAACTGCTCCAAAACAAGTCGATCGGTGTGAGACGAGCCAGTCTTCTTGATCTCGCAGCAGCAGGCTGGCGTCCCGCTGCTGAATCCATCGCCAACGCACGCGTCGAAGCCAATTTGAAGCTGGTTGCCTTGCGGGAACTCACTGAGCAATGTCCGCCGGGTGAAGATCGAACCTTCTTGGAGGCCATGGATGACTTGCTCTGACCCAGCCCATGCATGGCGATGACGCAACTGAACCATTGGATCGACGCGGTCCGTGAGGCTGACTCACCCGAAGAACTCATCCGATCCACAAGCCAGTTGGCCTCAAGTGGGCACCCTGATGCCGCTCCATGCCTGATGGAGGTGTTGAGCTACAACAATCCAGTCGCCGCAGCTCTTGCCGTTGATGGACTTGTACGGATTGGTACGCCTGCCGTCGACCTGATTCTGAAGGGAATGGACCCCAGGAACTACGGCGCCCGTGCCTGGGCGATGCAGGTTTTGGCGCGTTTGCATGATGTGCGCGGATTGGCACTACTGGAACGAGCTCTCAGCAACGACATCGGCCCAAGTGTGCGTCGCGGAGCAGCTCGAGGGCTCGGAGAACTGGTTCTCGATCAAGACCCCACGGCGAGGGCATTGCAACTAGAGCGCTGCCTTCAGGCTCTGATCAGGGCCGCTTGCGACGAAGAATGGATCGTTCGCTATGCGGTTGTTTTTGCATTGGAACAAAGGGCGAAACAATTGAACAAAGGTTCTGGTGAGTTCGAACGGGTGTCCACCGCGCTTCAACAACGAGCGGATCCTGGTGAATCGGTGGACGTGGTGAGACGAAGAGCAAGACTGGCTCTGCAGCGTTTGCAGGCGGCATGACCCAGAAGCTCCTCTTCGTTTGTCTCGGCAACATCTGCCGCTCACCAGCGGCCGAAGGCGTGTTTCTCCACCTCCTCCAAACGCGTGGTCTCGAGGATCACTTCCTTGTCGATTCAGCGGGTACCGGCAGCTGGCATGTGGGAAATCCTGCCGACCGACGCATGCAGGCCGCGGCCAATCGCCGCGGCATTCAGCTGCCCAGCCGAGCACGACAGATCGATCTGAACGATCTTGAAACGTTCGATCTGGTGCTGACGATGGATCAGAACAACCTCAATGCCGTGAACGGTCTGGCACGGGAAGCCGGCGCAAGGGCCACGGCACGCATTCAACCGATGCTCAGCTACGGCCGCCGCTACAGCGAAGCCGAGGTTCCAGACCCGTATTACGGAGGCGAGGCAGGATTTGAGCATGTGCTCGATCTTCTCGAGGATGCCTGTGAGGCTTTGCTCGAGGAGCTCAGCCCTCCGGCGTAGGCCAGACCTCCTCAGCAACCCGGAAGCGAAACAAATCCTCGAGCGCATCAATCACGGCTTCGATCGACATCCCATCGGTGATCAATTCGGTGGCATCGTCAGCCTGAACCAAGGGAGCCACCTCACGGGTGCTGTCCAAACGGTCCCGCTCCACGATCTGCGCTTCCAGCTCAGAGAGCTCGGGCACGGCATGACCTCTCGCCTCAAGATCCTTGGCCCGTCGCCGAGCTCGTTCTTCAGGGGTCGCGGTCAGAAACACTTTCACATCAGCATCGGGGAAGACGGCGGTGCCGATGTCGCGCCCTTCAGCCACAAGCCCACCACGCACCCCAAGCCGTTGCTGCTGCTGCGTGAGCAAAGCACGGACACAGGGATGCGCAGCCACCAGCGACACCGAGCCGGTGACCTCGGGATCGCGGATCGCCTCGGTGATGTCACGACCATTCACTCGAACGGTCTGCACACCATCCCGCAGAGGTGACAGATCCACCTCCAGCCCGTCGAGCAAAGCCTCCACCGCTGGGGCACTGCTGGGATCGGCGCCGTTCTTCTGCACCCACCAGGTGACGGCTCGATACATGGCTCCGGTGTCGAGATAGAGAAGTCCCATCCGTTCTGCGAACGCACGGGTCACCGTGCTTTTGCCAGCGCCGGCAGGGCCGTCGATGGCGACGATGGGCGAACGGGTCATGATGAAAACGTGATCAATCAGGCGGGTTGCGCCACAGCGGACCGCCGCAGCCAGCAGTCGAATCGAGCGACCGGGCGGAGCAGGTTGAAGCGTGACGGGATCCACGGTCTCTACATATTCCACCTCAAGACCCGCCCTCCTGAGTTGCTGGTGCAGAGCGGCATGTCTCGAGGCCTCATCAACTGCTCCTCGGGATAAATCACGAGCAGCTGAGCTCAGTGCCGAGCTGAATGCAGAAGCCACGGTTCGCTCCGCATCGCTCAGATAACGGTTGCGGGAACTGGCCGCCAACCCATCGGACTCCCTAACGGTGGGACACCCCCTCACCTTCACGGACAAGCCGAAGTCTTTGACGAGATGCCGCAGGATCGTGAGTTGCTGCCAATCCTTTTCGCCCAACCAAAGTTGACTGGGACGCACCAACCCCAGCAAGCGCATCACGACAGTGACCACACCATCAAAGTGGCCGGAGCGCCAGGGCCCACAGAGATGGGCTGTCAGGCTTGCAGGCGCCTGGAGCCGCCATCCCTCACCGCTGCCGTGTGGATATACCTGTCTCTCATCCGGACACCACAGAGCTGAGGCTCCCGCTTGATCAGTGAGCGCGCAGTCTTCCTCAAAGGTGCGTGGATAGCGATCGAAGTCTTCATCCACTCCGAACTGCAATGGATTCACAAAGGTGCTGACCAGGACAGAACCAGTCGAAGATTCGGCCCTCACCGCCGCGCTGATTAAACGGGCATGCCCCTGGTGAAGCCCCCCCATGGTGGGAACAAAGGCAATAGGACCCTGGCAGGCCTCACGCCAGGAGCGAAACTCCGAAGCCGTCCTGAGGATCTGGAGACTCAGCGCAGCACCTCGAGCTTCACCTGGGCCACACCGCTTGACGTCAGCCCAAGCTGCTTAGCCGCACCATGGCCCAAATCGATCACACGATGGCCGACGAATGGTCCACGGTCGTTGATGCGCACCACAGCTTTCCGGCCGTTCCAGAGATTGGTCACTCGCACCTTGGTTCCGAATGGAAGTGAGCGGTGGGCCGCCGTCATGGTGCCAGGGCGGAAGACTTCTCCACTGGCTGTGCGATTTCCGTAGAACCCAGGCCCGTACCAGCTGGCTTCACCGGAGTGCGTGGAGACAACAACAGGTCCCACTGGCTTGAGCGGTTCGGGAGGAGCAACCGGTTCAGGAGCAACAGGCTCGGCAATGGAGGTCTCCAGCTCAACGCTGCCTGTGGACGGTTCAACAGCAGTGGCTTCCTCAACAGGAAGAACAAGGTCGAGCGGGTCAATGAAATCGAATTCATCAAGATCCCTGGCAATCACCGGGTAAAGAGCGACGCCTGACGCTGAAACAACAGTGATGAGCGTTGTCAGTGTTTTATGCCTTTGCATAAGGGGAAAACGCTGGAATGAGAGAAACAGGCTGCTGAAGAGAGAAACACTGAATCGCTCGAAACCAGTGGTCAACGAAATCTCAGACGAAACCGTATAGAGATCCACCCTTTGGATCTCCTTACCGTTCATGGCATTTCAGAGGAGAGTCATTGCGATGGAGCAGCTCATCCCTTGCCGTTGCAGGCCTTAGCGGGGCCAGCCGCAGGCCAGAACGATCAACCAGGGCTATGAATCACACAAGCAAAACTGATCGCAGCCAGGCCAACAACCCAATCGGCACAGCCATTGGCGTCTCCGTCCGCCCCTCGAAGAGGGAGGATCACATCAGTTCCCTGTTAACTGATGGACTACCGATCCGCCGGTGTTGACGTGGAAGCCGGCAGGGCCTTTGTGGACCGGATCCGAACCAGCGTGGAGGCCACCCATCGCCCTGAGGTCGTAGGCGGGCTCGGCGGCTTTGGCGGCCTGATTCGGTTACCCGAGGGCCTGCGCAAGCCACTCCTCGTGTCTGGGACGGACGGAGTTGGCACCAAGCTGGAGCTCGCTCAGGAGCACAACAGCCACCACAACGTGGGACTTGATCTCGTTGCCATGTGTGTCAACGACGTGATCACCAGCGGAGCCGAACCGCTGTTCTTTCTCGACTACATGGCCACGGGGGCTTTGAGTCCCGACGCCATGGCTGAAGTCGTGGAGGGCATTGCCGACGGCTGCCGTCAAAGCGGATGTGCCTTGCTAGGTGGAGAAACGGCGGAGATGCCGGGCTTCTACCCACCAGGCCGTTACGACCTAGCAGGATTTTGTGTTGCCGTGGTGGAGGAGGACAACCTGATTGACGGCCGCCGCGTGAAAGCCGGTGATTCCATCCTGGGAATTGCCAGTAGCGGTGTTCACAGCAACGGCTTCAGCCTGGTTCGCAAAATCTTGGAGCGCTGCAATGAAAGAGCCGACGCCCGTATCGGCCCAGAGCAGAACCGCGTGATCGATGCGCTGCTGAAACCCACGCATCTTTACGGATCCCTTGTCAGGACTCTCCTGGCGGCGGGCACTCCCATTCACGCCATGGCTCACATCACAGGAGGCGGAATCCCTGAAAACCTGCCCCGCTGTTTACCGGATGGACTCAAAGCCAGCGTTGACCAAAACAGCTGGCCACGTCCAGATCTCTTCACTTGGTTGCAAACCCATGGGGAGCTTCAAGAGCGGGATCTCTGGCACACCTTCAACCTGGGGATCGGGTATTGCCTCGTCCTGCCGGAAACGGATGTGACTGGTGCCCGAACCCTTTGCGAAAACAGCGGATTTGAGAGCTGGGTGATCGGCCAAGTGATCCCAGCCAGTGGGCCACAGGACGCGCCAGTGGTCGGACTACCGGCCTGATGAACACAGCGGGACCCGTTGTCACATCCAGTGTGATGTGAAGCACCAAGCCCGGTTCTCTCGTTATTGTCAGGAGATACAGATCGAGCTTCAGCCGATCAACGCGACGTCAAATACGTCTAAGTAACCATGCCCTTTGAAAGGCCTCAGCGCACAACTCGGCGACGTTCTTCGGCAGGACCTACACCCCCGCGTCGCCCCGTTCTAACTAGTCATGACAGACAGACAGTGCACCGGCAGGGAGGGCCAAGACCGACCTTTCTGGCCTTAAAAGACCACGGGAAAGTCTTTGTTGCTGACATGCCATTTCTCTCTGATGGTCAGTTAGCAAATATCAGCAAGGAAGCCTCCGAAGTATTGGTCAGCCTGGAGCGACGGATCGCTGAGCTCGAATCCCTTCAGGGAGACAGGGACACTCTGATCAAAGCCTGTACGAAGCGGGACGTTACCCATCGGTTTCTGAGGGCCATCGAGGACGAGCAACAGCAACGGCGAGACAATCCAGCTATCCGGAGCGCAGCAGCCGAGTCGCTCCCGCGCACGTTCCTAGAGATCGCCAGGCACCGCCTGCCTGGCGCCACATTTGACTCGCTGTTGCAGGAAGCCCTCTCTGCCTGCGAACAATCGGTTGAGTCCCAGGTTGCTCCCACCAAACCCGATCTCAAAGTGGTGTCCTTGCCTTCCTCGAACGCATCCTTGCCGGTGGTGGTGAGCCCGGACCCTGAACCAACCGATCAGGCACTTTGAAACGGATTCTCAGGCATCCTCACGGTCACTTCGGCGCTGCTCTGGTCCAAACGCGTTCTCTCATCGGCTGACAGCGACCACATCAGAGCCTGATGAGCATCGATCACCTGGTTGGGTCGTCTCAATCCAGGGATCGGACAAGCGCCATGGGATCGGCACCAGTTAAGAGCCACCTGCACCTGAGTCACCCCTCGGGCTTCGGCGATCGAAACCATGGTCTGGCGTAATGACTCCGAGGCCGGCAACAAGCGACGGAACAAACCGCCTCGCAACGGTGTCAGCCCCTGGGGAGTCCAACCTGGCCCCCTGGCTAATACTCCGAGAGCAAGAGGGCTATAGGCAAGCACATCAATTCCGAGATCCCTGCTGATTTCCAGGAGGCCTCCAGGTTGACGCGGCTCAGGGGCCAGCAGCGAGAACTGAACCTGGATGCTGGTAAGCGGGATTCCACGGTCCTTGAGATGACGATGCAAGAGAGTCAGCCGACGAGGACCGACATTGGACACGCCGATCTCACGGACAGCGCCCTGCTCAACGAGGTCTGCCAAACCATCGAGAAGAGGACGCTCTTGCCAAGGGGCATAACGGGCTGTGCTCCAGTGCAACTGGACCCGATCCATGCAGCCTTGGAGTCGCCGTTGACTGGCAAGAAATGCCTTCACCAGCCCGCGTCGTCCGAGTCGCCAGGGGAAAGGAGCCAGTTTGGTGGCCACGGTGAGCTTGGCGCGATCCTGCGGCTGCATCGCACTCAGGAAGGCCCCCAGCAGTTCTTCACTGCGACCGTTGAGAAGTCCGGTTCCATAGGAATCAGCGGTGTCAACCAGACACAGACCTGCTGCAACCGCTTGCTGGAACGTTGTCTCCAGACTTGAGTCATCAATGTCAGCGTTGTATCCCCAGAGCAATTGATTACCCCAGGCCCAGGTCCCGAAACCGATTCCCGTCACACAGCCTCGGATCACTGCACGCCATGATCGCCTCAGAACGGCCCTAGCGATGACGTCCCACCCCGCAGAGAAGAAGTCTCACGCCAATGGGGAGCAACGACCGTCTTCGGCAGCGGGCGGTGGAGATCAAGACCCCATACTCTGCAATCACTGCGGCCGTACAGCCAGCAACGGCATCCGTTGCCTGGGAATGTGTGTTGCTGACAGTGAATACTGAGCGGTGAGATCTGTTCCGATGCTGGGGATGGCAAGCAGACGACAACGGAGCCACTGGATCGCCTTGGGTGTGATGACCAGCCTTTTGCATGTTCAGCCAGGGCATGCAGAGCCTTTTGTTGGTCGTTTCGAAACAACGAGCAACGGCTGCCGATACACCCTGTCGGACGGTAAATCTGGGGGTTGCCGCGTTGTTCAGATTGCTGGACGGTCGGCCATGGTTCTCGGCGTTCAATTCATCGGCCGCGGGCCGGTGAGGGGGTCGAGCCGCAGCCTCACATTCGTCGCGAAAACCGAAAACGGGCAGAGCTCCCCTCTCAGCTGCCATCTCGGGCGATGCCGCCTGACTGGCACAAACTGGAGTGGCACCGTCACCAGTGTTTCAGAGGCGGCCTTTGACGCCGACGGCATCGCCGAAGGAATTCCCAAGGCATGGCCTTCCAGGCAAGGGCACTGCAAGCTGGAAGCACAGCAGATTTACTGCAGAGTCGATGTGGTTACAGGAAAACAGCTCCATGCTCAGGCCAGGCTGTGAACCTCCGGTCGATGCGATGCAATCAAAGGCGGCACCCAGATTCGAACTGGGGATAAAGGATTTGCAATCCTCTGCCTTACCACTTGGCCATGCCGCCGTCCGGGGCCTTTCCTCCCCATCAAGGGATCGTATCAGCGAGGCATCCAAAGCATTGCTGGTGATCAGCAATGGGCATGGTGAGGATCTGATCGCCCTGCGCATTCTCGAGGCTCTTCACCGTCTGGAGCCACAGTGGCGGTTGAAGACACTGCCTCTGGTGGGCGAAGGTCGCTGTTTTAACCAAGCTGTTGATCAGGGATGGCTGCAACGCATCGGCCCCTCGGCTCGATTGCCGAGCGGGGGCTTCAGTAATCAGAGCCTGCGTGGTCTCCTCGCTGATCTTTTAGGAGGGCTTCCCTTGATCAGCATGAAGCAGTGGATTTGCCTGAGACAAGAGAGAACGTCTGTTGCCGGAATCCTGGCCGTTGGCGATTTACTCCCTTTGCTGATGGCCTGGACATGCCGCCGACCCTTCGGATTTGTCGGCACTCCGAAAAGCGATTACACCTGGAGCAGCGGCCCAGGCTCGAGCTTCAGCGACCGTTATCACGCATTGAAGGGAAGCGAGTGGGATCCATGGGAATGGAGCTTGATGCGAACGCGCCGATGCCGGCTCGTGGTGATGCGTGACCGACTGACAGCCCGGGGACTACGCCGTCATGGCGTCAGGGCCATGGCACCCGGCAATCCAATGATGGATGGGCTCATGGAGACCACTCCTCCCCTCGCACTCGAGCGATGCCGGCGGATTCTCCTGCTTTGCGGCAGCCGGATGCCAGAGGCCCTCCGTAACTTCCGACGCTTGTTGACCTGCCTCATCCGCCTTCCGAGCCCGGTGCCTCTCGCTGTCATGGCAGCACTCGGATCAACACCCTCTGAATCAGATTTGGTCGATACCCTGCAGCAATTGGGGTTCAGACGCTGCCCTCCCCCTAGCAGCAGCTTGCATGCAGACCAGTGCTGGGTCCGAGGCCCATTGCTGCTGCTCCTTGGGAGCGGTCGGTTTGAATGCTGGGCTGCCTGGGCTGAGGTGGGTGTCGCCACTGCCGGGACAGCAACAGAGCAACTCGTCGGCCTCGGAAAACCCGCTCTGTCTCTTCCTGGTCCTGGGCCGCAGTTCACCCGTGGCTTCGCCTCACGGCAGAGCCGCCTCCTCGGTGGTGCGGTGCAGGTTTGCGCAAACGAAATCGAATTAACTCAACAACTCACAGCCCTGCTCGAGAACCACGAGAGACGCCAGGAGCTCGGGCAGCGGGGGCGGCAGCGCATGGGCTCTTCTGGAGGAAGCGAAGCCATCGCCCGCGCCTTGATCCGCGTGCTTGCCCCCGGAGGTTGATACTGATTGCATCTCTGAGGCAGTTTTGCCCCTCCCTCCCTGCCATGGCCGCGATTCAGGATCACAACTATCTGAGACTGTGCGCGGAACTGGCCAGCTGCCTCAGCATCAGCCAATCTGCAGCCCGTCGAAGAGTGGAACACGAAGCGGCGCGATCTGGTGCGAAAGATCTCACTGCCCGTCTTCAGGTGGCTTCCAATCTGCTTGAGCAGGCCAAGAAGGAAGCAACCTCGGGAGAAGCACTCGATCAATTGCTGGAGGCTCAACCCATCGATCAGCACTTCATGCTCGAAGACTGAGCCAATCGCCAGGATCAGTGCTCGAAGGTATTCACGAAACGGAAGCGATCGAGATCCGACATCACAGGAATGCACTGGAAGCAGCTCTGGGCCAGTTCCCAGCGCCCTTCGCGGCGCAACATGACCTCTAACTGCCGCCGAGCGGCGAGCAGGTAACGGGCATCGTTGGCTGCATAAGCCAGTTGAACATCGGTGAGTTCATCAACCCGACCCCAATCGCTGCTTTGAGCTTGTTTATCGAGTTCGACTCCCACAAGCTCCATCACCAGATCCTTTAGTCCATGCCGCGGGGTGTAGGTGCGGGCCAGACGGCTGCCGACCTTCGTGCAGAAAAGAGGATTCACCCTGATTCCCAGCCCGGTGGCCAGGGCCGCGACATCGAACCGGGCGAAATGGAACACCTTCTCGATCGTTGTGGCTTCCATCAGCGCTTTGAGACGGGGGGCTTCCGTCTGCCCCAGGGCAATCCGGATACACGCCACCTGGTCCTTGTCATCACAGATCTGAACCAGGCACAACCGGTCGCGACCATGAATCAGACCCATGGCTTCGGTATCCACGGCCAGAGCTGTCGACCGTGCGTAACGCTCCGACCACTCCTCATTCAGATCGCCGTCGAGGACAACGAAGGCATGGGGCTCGCTGGGGATCTCAGCCATGGCTGACCACTCGAATCACGCTGAACATTCACCACTCTGACCGCTGAAGAGACGAACTTTCTCCCACTGCTTGAAAATCAGAATGAGACTGAGTTAGATAAAAACGAGACAGCAGCGTCTCATGCTCTCCCATCGCAAACCCACACGCGCCTGCCTAGCCGACATCGAGCACTACTTCCAGCAGCCACCTCCGCAATTTCTGGATCTTGAACTCGCAGTGTGCTGGGTTCTGGCCTGTCTTCTGCAAAGCGACAACTATCCATCAGGCCTGCTTCAGCAACTTCAAAAAGACCACCCCCAGCTGCGTCTTTCCGAAACGGTTCTCCATCAAGCCGTTGACTTCCTAGAACGCCAGGGGATGCTCGATTGCTACACAAAACGCTGTCCCAGCAGGGGCCGTCCCCGTCGCATGCTCCATTTGCATCAGGACGCCCGCGATCAGGCCGAGCGACTGATGAAGCCATGGACGCGCTGGCTCCACGAGCATGCGCCGATCACCACTTAGAACGGTCTCCAGTGCCCTTGGCGGCTACCGATGCCCTCGCCTCAGATCTCCACCCTGCTCCTCACCCTCCTGCTGGGGATCGGCCTGATCTTTTTCCTCCGAGCCGCCAGCAAAGACCGAACCACGATTGTGGAGGTGCATTCACCCCGTCCACCACTGGAAGTTCTGGAGGGTCTTGATCAGTGGCTCAAGCAACGGGGATGGAATCGCCATGGGGGTGATGCCGACCGCTGCCTGCTCGAATACCGAGGCCGCGTCGAGAGCAGTTCTGCGCTCGCGCTTCTGTTATCCGTTCTCGGCACGGTTGGAGCTGGCAGCCTGGGCCTCGTGATCCGCCAAGTGAACGCTGGGCTGGGCTGGTGGCCCTTGTTGATCGCCAGCCTCGGCCCCTTAGCGGGATGGGTCTACACCCGGAGAGCCCGGCGCGAGGAGGGCCTTCAAATCCGTCTTGTCGAAACCGAAGCAACGGAAGGCAGCACCCTGCGGCTGCAAGCCCATCGCGATGAACTGATCGCCCTTGAGCTCGCCCTAGCAGGCCCACTGCAACTGGCCAGTGATGGTGCGTTGCTCTCGTCTCCAATCTGATCGTGAAGCCCTGGCCGTTGCTGCTGCCAGCAGGTCTGAGCTTCACAGGGCTTCTGCTTCTGCTCAGTCTGGCGACTGCAGCCGATGCACCGGGCCAGCCTGGCAGGGACCTTCTCACTGGGCCTCAGGTCACTCTTGAAGCGACATGGGTTGGGCTTCGCCGTGAACGCCAGGGTGTGGGGATCCTGCTTCTTGCAGGCCATGCCGACTCTCAGGGCATCGAGGGAGCCGGCACCTCGGGAGCCGCCGTTGACCGCCGCGGTGCCAAACCCATGGATCCAAGAATGCGCGACGAGCTGTTCTGGAATCGAAAGATCCGCGACGCGGTGGTTCGCCAAGGGCAGGAACGCGCTCTGAACATCAGTGGTTACGAACCGAATGCACTGACGATCCTTGATGAAAACGACCCACGCACCAACTGGTCAGTCGGTCGCCGCCACCACGATGCGGGTGGTTATGCCCTTGAAATCCACTTCGATGCCTACGGCCCTGACGGGTACGGTTCCGGGCTGATTCCCAGCCTAAGACGGGCACCCAGCCGCATTGATGAAAGCCTGGCCTTGAACTTCGGTCGCTACCCCCTGCAGTTTCGGGGAGGGCTTGGTGCACCAAGACGGGGGATCAGCATCCTGGAGATCGGCAAACTGGAAGGAAACCTCGAAGCCCGACTGCGAGATCCAGCCAGCCAGGACGCTGTCATTGAAGCGCTGGCCCACCGCATCATTGAGGCCCTCGAGCAGGGGCTCAATGCTCCACCCCCCACTCTCAGTTCACAGCTTGGTGGGGGCGGCAGCGATCCTCGAGGGAAGGATCACCGAACCAGTCCTGAGGACGGGTGAAGAGATCGGTGAGCAAAGCTTCTCTGGATCCCGGCTCAGGCTGGTAGGCGTACTCCCACCGGGCCAGTGGCGGAAGCGACATCAGGATGGATTCGGTGCGTCCGTTCGTCTGCAATCCAAAGATCGTGCCGCGATCCCAGACCAGATTGAATTCCACGTATCGACCCCGGCGATACAGCTGGAACTGGCGCTCACGGTCTCCATAGGACAACCCATTCCGTCTCTCGATGATGGGCGCATAAGCAGGCAGAAACGCCCGTCCGTTGGCACCAGCCAGTGCAAAAAGCTGTTCCCAGCTCAAGGGCACCGCGCCGATCTCCGAAGCCTTGCGCGCTGCAGGACCCTCAGGATCCTGTCCCCGGTAAAGACGTCCGGAACCATCCTGGTAGTCGTAGAAAATCCCTCCGATTCCCCGTGTTTCCTGACGGTGCTTAAGGAAGAAGTACTCATCACACCAGGGCTTGAACACCTGATAGAGACGATCATCCACGGAATCGCACGCCTCTTGATGAGTGCGGTGGAAGTGACGGGCATCCTCCAAGAAGGGATAGAAGGGGGTGAGATCGGCACCGCCTCCGAACCACCACACCGGACCGGCCTCGAAATAGCGGTAGTTGAGATGAACCGTTGGAACAAAGGGGTTCCGGGGATGCAAAACCATGGATGTTCCAGTGGCGAACCACGGATGCCCCTTGGCCTCAGGCCGCTGTTTGAGGATGGATGGAGGGAGCTCCTCACCCTGAACCTCGGAGAAATTCACCCCGCCCTGCTCAAAGATCCGTCCTTCACGCATCACCCTGGAACGACCGCCACCACCTTCTGGCCGCTCCCAGCTCTCCTCTTTGAAGCGGCCAGACCCATCGATCTGCTCCAGGCCAGCACAGATCTCATCCTGAAGAGCCATTACAAGCGCCCGCGCCCGCTCACGCGAGTCGGCTGGAGGGCGTTCCCCGGGCATCTCAGAGGTGCTTGACACCAGACTGTCCTCCGGTGGCTGCCCCTTCCAACGCTTGAACAGGGAACGAATCATGGTTGGCAGAGATGGAGAGCTCTTGACCATTTCAGCCCAGTGCCTCCTCCGACAAGAAGGTGTGAAGGACTGTTATGGGAAGCGCCCCTAGGATCCATCCCAACGAACGGGACGGATGACCTCAGCGGAACAGGCCACTCAGGCGCTCAGCGACCTCCGTGATGCAGGTAGCGACCGCTCTCTTCTTGACCTTGGCTGGCTTGATCAAGTTCGTGTGTCTCCTCCTCGGGCCGTCATCCGTCTGAATTTGCCGGGCTTCGCCCAAGGCCAACGCGACCGAATCGTCAACGACGCACGCGCTCGCCTGCTGGAACTCGAGGGGATTGATGATGTGCAGATCGAGGTGGGGCAGCCCCCATCCCAGGGCGGCATCGGTCAAGCAGGTCATGGCCAGGCGGCCGAACGGCAGGCCATCCCAGGCGTGAAGCATGTGATCGCTGTGAGCAGCGGAAAGGGTGGTGTCGGCAAGAGCACTGTGGCCGTTAATTTGGCCTGCGCCTTCGCCAGTCAGGGACTGCGGGTGGGTCTGCTCGATGCTGATATCTACGGACCCAATGCACCCACCATGTTGGGTGTGGCCGACCGCACTCCTGAAGTCCGCGGCAGCGGCGAGAACCAGTGCATGCAGCCAATCGAAACCTGTGGTGTAGCCATGGTGTCGATGGGGTTGCTGATCGAAGAGAACCAGCCGGTGATCTGGCGAGGTCCAATGCTCAACGGAATCATCCGCCAATTCCTTTATCAAGTGAATTGGGGAGAACGGGATGTGCTGGTGGTTGATCTTCCACCAGGAACCGGTGATGCCCAGCTGTCCCTCGCGCAGGCCGTTCCCATGGCAGGCGTCGTGATCGTGACAACCCCTCAGCAGGTGGCCCTGCAAGACGCTCGTCGGGGCCTGGCCATGTTCCGTCAGATGGGAATCCCGGTGCTGGGCGTTGTCGAGAACATGAGTGCGTTCATCCCTCCGGATCAACCCGAAAAGCGTTATGCCCTGTTCGGATCTGGCGGAGGCAAAACTCTGGCCGATGCCTTTGACGTTCCTCTGCTGGCAGAGATCCCCATGGAGATGCAGCTGCAGGCCGGAGGCGATCAGGGCCAGCCGATCACACTGGCCCAGCCCGACTCCATCAGTGCCCGGCTGTTCATCGAGCTGGCCCACCGACTGTCGTCGATGGTGAGTTCCAGCCACTGACCATGCTGACCGGACTCGACCGCGGAAAGACGCTCTTCTCAGAATCCGTGAGCAGGCGCCGCCGGACCCGTTATCGGGACTGGATTCTTTGGGGAGTTCCTCTGGCCATGATTGCTGTGGCCGGCTTACTGATCGCCAGCACTCAGCGCCAGGCGAATTACGCCAACTGGTATCAACACTGGATCACCGCAGGGGTGGGCGTGATAGTTGCACTGCTCTTGGCGAGGATTTCACTGCCAAAGTTGAGACCTCTACTCATACCGATCTACGGGGTCACGGTGATCAGCCTCGTTGCAGTCCGCATGATCGGGATTACCGCTTTGGGATCACAGCGCTGGATCAGCATTGGTGGCGTGCATGTACAGCCATCGGAGTTCGCCAAGCTCGCTGCCATCCTCCTGCTCGCTGCTGTACTCGATCGCCACCCGGTCGAGCGCCCGGTGGACTTTCTCCGGCCACTGGCCGTGATCTCGCTTCCGTGGCTGCTGGTCTTCATCCAGCCAGATCTGGGCACCTCTCTGGTGTTCGGCGCTCTACTGCTGACAATGCTCTATTGGTCTGGAATGCCGTTCGAATGGCTTGTCCTGCTGCTTTCGCCACTGATGACAGCTCTGCTTGCAGGCCTGTTCCCTTGGGGACTAGCAGTGTGGATCCCTCTGACCCTCGTGATCGCTTATCGGTCGCTGCCGTGGAAACGCGTGGCCCTCGCCCTTGTGACCCTGGTGCAGGGAGCTTCCGCACTGATCACTCCCTGGCTCTGGCAGAACGGTTTACAGGAGTATCAGCGAGATCGTTTGGTGCTCTTTCTCGATCCCACCAAGGACCCATTAGGTGGCGGTTACCACTTGCTCCAGAGCACGGTGGGCATCGGGTCAGGAGGACTGTTCGGAACCGGACTGCTCCAGGGGCAGCTGACCAAATTGCGGTTTATCCCGGAGCAGCACACCGACTTCATTTTCAGCGCTCTGGGGGAGGAAACAGGCTTTCTTGGCACGATGCTCGTGGTGGTCGGCTTCGTGATGCTGATGTGGCGTCTCCTGCAGGTCGCTAGACAGTCACGCTCAGATTTCGAGTCTCTGGTTGTGATCGGAGTCGCAACCATGCTCATGTTCCAGGTGGTGGTGAACATCTTCATGACCATTGGCCTTGGCCCTGTCACCGGAATCCCCTTGCCGTTCCTGAGTTATGGACGCAGCGCGATGATCGTCAATTTCATAGCGCTGGGTCTCTGCCTTTCAGTGGCACGTCGCTCTCGGCGCGTCTTAGTGCGTTGACTGACACCATTACGCCGCTGCAATCGATCCACCACCTGATGGCCGAAGGGGTCCCTGCAGGACAAGCGGATGACTCCCATGCTCGGCGCCTCTGGTGGGGAGCACTCGAAGTCCTCCAACAGCGATTGCTCATCGATCAGTCCAGCCGGAGAGGATTGTGGATTGCCTCTCCTCTGCCAGCCCTCTACGCACCCGAACTTCTGCAGCAATATCGGGGGTGGGTGTGGGCTCCTGAAGCCCTCACACTTCTCAAAGGCCTTCAGACCAGCACACTGCTCCCCTCTGACCTGATCAACGCACCGACGGATGTGCGGGAAGCCCCCACCCTCAGCTGCCAGTTTCAGACGATGCCACTGCGCGCCGAAGACGGCCAAGACCCTTTGCTGCTTGTGATTACCCCCAAGCTCCAGGCAGCGATTGCCCTGCAGGGACAGGAAGGTCAGCGACGACTGCTGATGCGCAGCGAACCAAACCTTCTTGGTCAGATCCTGAGCCTGGTCGAAAAGCGACTCAAGCAGGACGATCCCACACAGGCCGAGGTTCTCCATCAGGCGCTGAAGGAGTTGGGACCTCTTCAGAGCAGCGGGGATCTTGCGCTTCACTTCTGGCCAGAGCTGTCCCAACGTCTGGCTTCGATGGCTCCCACGGTGACGCTTCAGACCACGCAGGAAGCCCCGGGGATCCCCGCGAAGGAGCCTTCTCAAGGAGACCAGGATGCAGAGCTCTCACTCCTAGAAGCGATTGCCCACGAAGTGAGAACACCTCTTGCAACGATTCGCACCCTGATTCGCTCGCTCTTGCGCCGCCGTGACCTGCCGGACAGGGTGACCGAACGGCTTCAGCAGATTGACACTGAATGCAGCGAACAGATTGATCGCTTCGGACTGATCTTCCAGGCGGCGGAACTCCAGCGGCAACCTGATAGCCCTTCACAGCTTGCGAGGACTGATCTCGGGGCGATGTTACGACTGCTATCACCCAGCTGGAGGCAACAGCTGCAACGCAGAGAGGTGGGCTTCGACATGGCCGTCGACGATGGATTACCCCTGGTACTCAGTGATCCCAGCAGACTGGAGCCAATGCTTGGGGGGCTGGTGGATCGATGCAGCCGCAGCCTCCCACCCGGAAGTCAGTTGCAGCTGACGCTTCAACCCGCAGGAGCTCGTCTCAAGCTCCAACTGATCTCGCGGACCCCTGAACAAATGGCCTCGCGGGCATCTGAGCCCATGCCCCAAGAACAGTTGGGACCGGTTCTCAGCTGGAACACGGACACCGGCAGCCTTCAGCTCAGCCAAACAGCCACCCGACGATTGCTGGAAAGCCTGGGAGGGCGACTGACCCAGCACCGAGACCGTGGACTCACGGTGTTCTTTCCGATTGCAGGGCAATGTTGACTGGTGTGAAGATTCCAGGCCAGAAGGGCGATCAGAGCAGAATCACGGTGCTACTTTCCAGCCGTAAAGGCATGCCGATTTCGCGAGGACAGCCATGACAGCAACGGCGTTGAACGGACAGCTTCCCCAGTTCATCGGCAGTACAGGAGGTCTTCTCAACTCCGCCGAAACAGAAGAGAAGTACGCCATCACCTGGACGAGCAACAGCTCTCAGGCCTTCGAACTTCCCACCGGTGGCGCAGCCATGATGAACGCCGGTGAAAACATCATGTATTTCGCCCGCAAGGAGCAGTGCCTAGCTCTGGGCACCCAACTGCGAACCAAGTTCAAGCCACGGATCGAGGATTACAAGATCTACCGAATTTTCCCTGGTGGTGACACTGAGTACCTCCATCCAAGTGATGGTGTGTTCCCTGAAAAGGTCAACGAAGGTCGGGCCATGGTGGGACACAATCCACGCCGTATCGGTCAAAATATCAACCCAGCGAATATCAAGTTCAGCGGACGCAATACGTTCGACGCTTGATCATCTGAAAAGCTTGAGCCGTCACGGCCGGTCAGTCCGACCGGCATGATGGCTCGCGGTCGGTTTCGATATCTCTGTTCATGCTCACACCCGACCGCACGGCTTTTCAAGAAGCCATTGAATCTGGTGCAACATTTGTACCCGTAGCCAGCAGCTGGCCTGCAGATCTGGAAACACCCCTCACCACCTGGTTGAAAGTGGGCGAGGGGCATCCCCCAGGAGTTCTGCTCGAATCCGTTGAGGGCGGCGAAACCCTGGGTCGTTGGAGTGTGGTGGCTTGTAATCCCTTGTGGACACTCTCTGCCCGGCACAACCAGCTGCAACGGACCTGGAGAGATGGGCGGCATGAGACGTTGTCAGGCAACCCTTTCAACAGCCTGAGGGACTGCCTGGCGCCCTATCAACCGGCAACCCTGGCGGGACTGCCTCCGCTCGGCCAGCTTTACGGAATGTGGGGTTATGAACTGATCCGCTGGATCGAGCCCTCGGTGCCGGTGCATGACAACGAAGGGAATGAACCTCCGGAGGGACTGTGGATGCTGATGGACAGCATCCTCATTTTTGATCAGGTGAAACGCCTGATCACTGCTGTGGCCTATGCAGACCTCTCAGGAGAGCACAACTCCTTCGCCGACCCAGAGGCGGCCTGGACGGATGCGCTCCAGCGCATTCAGTCCCTCAAGCAGACAATGGCCGAGCCACTGCCCCCTGTGCGCCCGCTCAACTGGACTCCCAGCCGAGGAGATACACCTTCGACAACCAGCAATCGGACCCAGGATGACTTCCAGAAGGCGGTTTTAGAGGCCCGGGAACACATCGCAGCTGGAGATGCCTTTCAGCTGGTGATCAGCCAAAGACTCAGCACGGAGGTCCGCCACGCTCCCCTGGATCTTTACCGGAGCTTGCGCATGGTGAATCCTTCGCCGTATATGGCGTTCTTTGACTTCGGTGACTGGCAGCTGATCGGATCCAGTCCTGAAGTGATGGTCAAGGCGGAACCCGATCAAGGAGGAATCCGCGCTGTACTTCGACCGATTGCAGGGACAAGACCCCGGGGAAGCAATGAACTGGAAGATCGGAGTCTGGAAGCGGAGCTGCTCGCTGATCCCAAAGAACGTGCCGAACACGTAATGCTTGTCGACCTCGGTCGCAACGACCTCGGCCGCGTCTGCGTTCCGGGATCGGTGTCAGTCCGCGAACTCATGGTGATCGAGCGTTACTCCCACGTGATGCACATCGTCAGTGAGGTGGAGGGGCGACTGGCTCCTGGGAACGACATCTGGGATCTGCTCATGGCGGCTTTTCCTGCGGGAACGGTGAGCGGAGCACCCAAGATCAGGGCGATGCAGCTCATTCACGAGCTCGAGCCCGACTCTCGAGGTCCTTACTCCGGTGTGTACGGATCAGTGGATCTAGCGGGTGCATTGAATACCGCCATCACGATCCGGACGATGGTGGTTCAGCCAAATCGAGACGGAGGCTGGACCTTGCACGTTCAGGCCGGCGCGGGCATCGTCGCGGACTCCCGACCTGAGGCGGAATACCAGGAAACGCTCAACAAAGCCCGGGGCATGCTGACTGCACTGGCCTGCCTCGAGGACGTCGAGACATGACCAGGGATCGCCTGCTCAAAGGCTTTGAGGTCGAACTGTTCACGGGTCGTCACGATGGTCGCAACGTCGGGATCGCCGCCACAGCAAGAGAGGAGCTGAAAGGCTTCGTCACGGAGCCGGATCATCGCAACCTCGAATACGTCACAGCGCCGGAATCAGACTATGGACCTCTCACGGAGGCTCTGCTCTCACCCCGTAGGACCCTGCGGACATGGCTTGAGTCCAGGGGACTGACCTTGCTGCCCGGCAGCACTCTGAGCCTGGGTGACGCAACTCAGTTTGAACGGTCCGATCCCTCGAATCCCTACCACGATCTGATTGAAGCCACCTATGGCACAGATGTGGTGACAGCCAGCATTCACATCAACCTCGGTATCGAGAATCCGGATCAGCTCTTTCAGGCCTTACGCCTGGTTCGTTGCGAGGCGGCACTCATGCTTTCCCTGAGCGCCAGTTCCCCATTTCTCAATGGTGAGGTCACCGGAGTTCATTCCCAACGCTGGCTGCAATTTCCTCTCACGCCGGCTCGCGTCCCCTTGTTCGTGGATCATCTGCACTTCATCCACTGGACGGAGGAACAGATTGCCGCAGGGACAATGCACAACGTGCGCCATCTCTGGACATCCGTGCGCCCCAACGGTCCAGAGCGTCCTCATCAACTCAATCGTCTGGAGCTGCGCATCTGCGATCTGATCACTGATCCAGACTGTCTTCTTGCGGTCACCACGTTGCTCGAACTCAGGATTCAACAGATTCTTCGTGATCCCACCACTCACGACCCCATGACCAGAAGCTCATTAAGCCTCAACGAACTCGAGCAACTCAGCCTGAGCAACGACCGGACCGCAGCCCAGAAGAGCCTCGAAGCCACCCTCCACCATTGGGAGGACGGCCGGCCACTGCAGTGCAGAGACTGGTTGCTGACGTTGATCGAATCCGTGGAGCCACTGGCAGCGGAACTCCACCTAAGCGAACGACTTCAGCCCCTGGCCGCCATCCTTGATGAGGGGAATCAGGCCATGCGCTGGCTGGCTGGCATCAGGGCCGGAGGCACAATCCAAAGCGTGCTCATCGAGAGCATCGAGGCCATGGAAGCAGAGGAAACACGTCCCGTTTCAGCCCCAGTCCAACACCCTTTGGGATGATTATGTCGATTTCCAATCCCGGCGGGTCTTCAATGTCCTCCTCCTCCGCACGAAGTCCTGAGAGCGAACAGCCCAGGGTTGCGGTGGCTGAGGCTCCTGTGGGCGGCCAGCTCTTACAGCAACGACTCGCCCTGGTCGAAGACCTCTGGCAGACCGTTCTTCGCAGTGAGTGTCCAGCGGAACAGGCGGAGCGCCTTCTGCGGATGAAACAACTCAGCGACCCAGTCCTTCCGGACGGCAACGCGGTGAGCAGTGACGCTTTGGTGTCGTTGATCAGGGACATGGACTTGTCGGAAGCCATCGCGGCCGCTCGGGCTTTTTCCCTGTACTTCCAACTGGTGAACATTCTCGAGCAGCGCATCGAGGAAGACGGATATTTGGAAAGCATCGTCCGCTCACAGGACACAGCGGAACAGATCAATCCCTTCGCGCCTCCCCTCGCAACACAGACAGAGCCCGCCACCTTCCGGGAACTGTTTGAACGCCTACGCAGACTCAATGTCCCCCCCGCACAGCTGGAAAACCTGCTGCAGGAGCTCGATATCCGCCTGGTCTTCACCGCCCATCCCACCGAAATCGTCCGTCACACGATCCGCCACAAGCAGAGGCGGGTTGCAAGCCTGCTGCAGCAACTGGAAACCAAGAGCGATTCAAGCGCCGTTGAAGCTGGAACCATCCGTCTTCAGTTGGAGGAGGAGATCAGGCTGTGGTGGCGAACCGATGAGCTGCACCAGTTCAAACCCTCGGTTCTGGACGAGGTTGATTACGCCCTTCACTACTTCCAGCAGGTGCTGTTCGGGGCCATGCCCCAGCTGCGCCGACGCCTCTCCTCGGCACTGGCCTGCAGCTACCCGGATGTCCAACTGCCGCCGTCATCCTTCTGCACCTTCGGCTCCTGGGTTGGATCCGATCGTGATGGAAACCCTTCGGTAACGACTGACATCACCTGGCGAACGGCCTGCTATCAGCGCCAGCTGATGCTGGATCGTTATGTGAGCGCAGTCCACGGGCTTCGAGATCAGCTGAGCATCTCCATGCAGTGGAGCCAGGTCAGTGCACCACTCCTTGAATCCCTGGAGATGGATCGGTTGCGGTTTCCTGAGGTGTACGAAGAGCGTGCGACCCGTTATCGACTGGAGCCCTATCGCCTAAAGCTGAGTTTTGTGCTTGAGAGGCTGCGTCTCACGCAGATCCGCAATCAGCAGCTGGCGGATGCCGGCTGGAGAGCTCCTGCAGATGCACAGGTGGCCGCTACTCCAGAAACACCTCAAAGCGAATCTCTTCACTACGGCTCCGTGGCGGAGTTCCGCAGTGACCTTGAACTGATCCGAACAAGCTTGGTCAGTACTGACCTCACCTGCGAGCCCCTCGACACGTTGCTCACCCAGGTGCACATTTTTGGTTTTTGTCTTGCCGGCCTAGACATCCGCCAGGAAAGCACCCGGCACAGCGATGCTTTGGACGAAGTGAGTCGCTACCTGAACCCCGACGAGGCCTACGGGGATCTGAATGAACAGGAACGCGTGAACTGGCTGCTTCAAGAGCTGCAGACCCGCCGCCCTCTGATCCCACCCTCCGTCCAATGGTCATCCACGACGGAAGAAACCGTTGATGTCTTCCGCACGCTGCATCGCCTCCAGGATGAGTTCGGAAGTCGAATTTGCCGAACCTATGTGATCTCCATGAGTCACAGCGTTTCGGATCTACTGGAAGTGCTTCTCCTGGCGAAGGAAGCGGGGCTTGTGGAACCTTCTGCAGGCCATGCCGACCTGCTGGTGGTTCCTCTCTTCGAAACCGTGGAGGATCTACAGAGGGCTCCCGAGGTGATGGAACAGCTGTTCCAGACCCCCTTGTATCGCAACCTGCTTCCCAGGGTTGGAAGCCAGGGACAACCTCTGCAAGAGCTGATGCTCGGCTACTCCGATAGCAATAAGGATTCGGGTTTCCTCTCCAGCAATTGGGAGATTCACAAAGCACAGATTGCCCTCCAGGATCTGGCGGCAAGAAACGGTCTGGCCCTGCGGCTGTTCCACGGACGTGGTGGTTCAGTGGGTCGGGGAGGAGGACCTGCTTATCAGGCGATTCTCGCCCAGCCCAGTGGCACGCTCCAAGGACGCATCAAGATCACCGAGCAGGGGGAGGTCCTCGCCTCCAAATACAGCCTTCCTGAGCTGGCTCTTTACAACCTCGAAACCGTGACCACCGCGGTCGTTCAAAACAGTTTGGTCACGAACCAACTGGATGCCACCCCCAGCTGGAACGATCTGATGGCGCGGCTGGCCCGCTGCTCCCGTCGCCACTACCGCGCTCTCGTGCACGACAACCCAGATCTTGTTGCCTTCTTCGAGCAGGTCACGCCGATCGAGGAGATCAGCAAGCTTCAGATCTCCAGCCGGCCCGCCCGGCGCAAAACCGGGACGCGCGATCTCTCCAGCCTGCGGGCGATTCCCTGGGTCTTTGGCTGGACCCAGAGTCGCTTTCTCCTCCCAAGCTGGTTTGGTGTCGGCACAGCCCTCCACGAAGAGCTTGAGAACGACCCCGATCAGATGTCGTTGCTGCGGACATTGCATCAACGCTGGCCTTTCTTCCGGATGCTGATTTCCAAGGTGGAGATAACCCTCTCCAAGGTTGATTTGGATCTGGCCCGTCACTACGTGACCAGCTTGGGAAGTGCCGATCACCGCGAAGCATTCGACGGGATCTACAAGACCATCGCCGAGGAATACAGCCTCACCCACCGCCTCGTGCTGGAGATCACAGGGCAAGAGCGATTGCTGGATGCCGATCCAGCCCTGCAGCTCTCCGTGGATTTGCGCAACCGCACCATCGTTCCGTTGGGGTTCCTTCAGGTCGCCCTACTGCGCCGGTTGAGGGACCAAAATCGCCAACCACCGATGAGTGAATCTCCCAGCGACGGTGACGGTCGGACGTATAGCCGCAGCGAACTGCTTCGTGGTGCCCTGCTCACGATCAACGGAATCGCCGCAGGCATGCGCAACACCGGGTGAATGGCCTTGCTTCCCTTCCGCAGACAGCCCGCAGCACCATCCCTTAAGGAGGGTTATTCCTTAAAAATTGACCACATCCCGGATGGAGCCAGTATCAACGCGCTGCTACAGGCGAGCGGTGACCAGATCCATCCTGAGGAGCGCTGGTCACTTGCCCTGAGCCGCAGTCTCTGGGTCATGACCATCCTGGACAACGATCACGCGCTTGCTGGGTTTGTACGCGCGACGACCGATCAGGCTCTGAATGCCAACCTTTGGAACCTCGCAGCACGGCCAGGACCGGATCAAGACCATCTTGTTGACGTGCTTGTTCACCGTTCCCTCGCAGTCCTGCGCAGAGATCTTCCGGGCTGCAGCATCTCGATTTCGGCCCCTCCACAGGCCCTAGCCGCTCTCAAAACCCATGGATACATCCTCGATCCAGGGGGAATTCGAACCATGGGGCTACGGCTCCAAGCGCCGCTGGAGCCTGACGAATCACGAGCATGGAGGGACTCGAACCCCCGACCCTCAGAACCGGAATCTGATGCTCTATCCAACTGAGCTACATGCCCCCGCGGCAGTTGGGAGAACAACCACGATTTGGTTACCTTAGCGACACGTCGCACCTAGACCGATTCGGCTTCTCCGGCTTGAACTGCAGGAGTTCCGCAACCACTGCCACCTGCAGCTGGAGATCCATGCACCGCGTCTGCTGGTGATCGGAAGCAACGGCATCGGCAAATCCAACCTGCTGGAGTCAGTGGAACTCCTGGGGAGTTTGCGCTCCCACCGCAGCAGTCAAGATGCGGATCTGATCCACTGGGATGCACCGAGGGCTCTGCTGAAGGCCTCCTGCATGGACGAAACCGAAGTAGAGCTGGAACTCCGCCGCCGCGGTGGACGCCAGGCACGGCGAAACGGGAAAGTGCTTCAACGGCAGTTAGACCTGATTGGTCCCCTGCGATGTGTGGGGTTCAGCGCCCTGGATCTTCATCTTGTGCGAGGAGAACCAGCTCTCAGACGCAGCTGGCTTGATCGGGTCGTGTTGCAGTTGGAGCCGATCTACGCCGAGCTGATCGGACGGTACAACCGGCTCCTTCGTCAGCGCAGCCAGTTCTGGAGACGAGGCGGCGGCAACAACACCTTCGAACATCAGGCCCTTCTCGACAGCTTCGATAACCAGATGGCCCTGGTCTGCACGCGAATTCACCGACGACGACGACGGGCCCTGTTACGGCTCGAACCCCTGGCAGCGGCCTGGCAGTCACGCTTGAGCCAGGGCCATGAGCAACTGGAGCTCCGTTACAGCCCAGGGAGCGTTTTGGAAGGGGAAGAGGCCGAAGAGCCGTGGCGATTGGCGATCGAACAGCAGCTGCACCGCCAACGCGGTGAGGAGGAACGACTCGGCAGCTGCCGAGTCGGACCCCATCGCGACGAGATCGACATGCTGCTGAATGGCACCGTCGCCCGTCGCTTCGGGTCATCTGGCCAACAGCGCACCCTTGTTCTTGCTCTGAAACTGGCGGAACTGGAACTGGTGGGAGAGCTCTGCGGCCATCCGCCGCTTCTGCTTCTGGACGATGTCCTGGCGGAATTGGATCCGCAGCGCCAACTCGCCTTGCTAGAGGCAGTTGGTGACACCCATCAATGCCTCGTGAGTGCCACCCATCTCGATGCCTTTGAGGGCGAATGGCGGCAACGCTCACAGATTCTTAATGCTGATCAATTGAAAAACGAATCGAAAAACAGCTAGAGTGAAAAACTGTTTTCTTTTGCATCCTGATGGAGCAGACCCTGTCATGCCTGCATCCCAACCCGGGATGGGACGACGTTCAGACCCCTACACCCACCAAGACCCAGATTCCCAGTGCCACCGACATGGTGGGCAAGCACTGCATTCTCGAGCTCTACGATTGCGACAAGACAAAGCTCGATGACGAAGCTTTTCTGAGAACCACCATTACGACCGCTGCGAAACGTGCTGGTGCCACTCTTCTCAACCTCATCACCCATCGATTCGAACCACAGGGCGTCACAGGATTGGCTCTTTTGGCGGAATCTCACATCTCCATCCACACATGGCCTGAAACCGGGTATGCGGCTGTGGATGTCTTCACGTGCGGCGATCACACCATGCCCGAAAAGGCTTGCCAGCACCTCTGCCACGAGCTGAAGGCCATGAACCATGCTCTGCGCAGCTTCTTACGTGAAACCCCAGCAGCTGTAGCGGAGGCAGAGCGCACGCCAGGTTGGTCAACCCATTAAGGCCTTCCCATGCTGCGAAGGCTGGTGTCCGGAACCTTTGCTCATGGCCGATATGCGATTGAGCTTTCCACTCACCAGCCCTTCAAGATCAACGCTGATCGACGTAAATCCCAGGGCTAAAAACTCCTGAACCAATTGGCCGCGCATCGGCTCATTGAGGAGATCGCCGACTCTGGTGGAAGGCACTTCAATTCGAGCCGCAAGTCCCTGACAGCGAACGCGCACGCGCGGAAATCCCCGGGCGATCAAGGAGGCTTCCGCCGCTCCTACCAGTCTGAGTCTTTGGTGCGTGATCTCCTCTCCGTAGGGGAATCGCGACGCGAGACAGGGTTGGGCCGGTTTGTCCCACCAGGGAAAACCGAGGGCTTTGGAGAGTCGCCTGATGGTGGCTTTGTCAATCTGCAGCTCGGCCAGCGGCGATCGCACACCGGCCTGACGGGCCGCCTCAATACCTGGGCGATGGTCACCAAGATCATCGAGATTCACCCCGTCAAGAACCTGCGCTCCGTCAGCGGCCTTAGCGATGTCCTTGAGGTGAAGATGCAGTTCCTGCTTGCAGGCGAAGCAGCGATCTGTTGGGTTCGAGCTGTAGTTCGGATCATTCAATTCACTGGTTTCCACCTCCAGATGACGGATCTCGAGCCAGCGGGCCTGGAGTCGCGCCTCCTCCAATAAGTGAGGCGCAAGCGATGGAGACACTCCTGTGACTGCAAAAGCATGGTCACCCAGCTGTTCACAAGCAATGGCTGCTACGAGGGTGCTGTCCACTCCCCCGGAGTAAGCCACACAAACTGTCCCGGCTGATCGAAGCAGGCAGCGCAGAGCCTCGAGGCGATTCTCATCGTCCTCAGACAGTGACTCCAGTGGACGGAAGCTCGTTTCGGCCACTGAAGAACGAACGAATCTCAGTATGCTCCGATCGTACGAAGCGCCATCCCCTGAACGTCGATGGACGCAACACGCTCATCCGATGCCTCTGGAGCTGGACGCCGGCGCAGCAACCGGGGCATTGGCATCGTCACAGCCGCGGGGAGCAGGGAGCGCAGCCTTGGTCAGTTGCACGTCTATGACGGCGACGGCAAGGGCAAGAGTCAGGCAGCGCTGGGGGTTGTGCTGCGCACGATCGGTCTTGGCATCTGCGAGCAGCGCCGCACAAGGGTGTTGCTGCTGCGCTTCTTGAAGGGACCTGGACGGGCTTACGACGAAGATGCGGCCATCGAAGCGCTGCAACAGGGTTTTCCCCATCTGATCGACCAGGTACGCACGGGTCGCGCCGACTACTTCAATGCCGAAGAAGCCACCCGCTTCGACCAGCAGGAAGCGCAACGGGGCTGGGACATTGCCCGTGGAGCCATTGCCAGCGCCCTGTATTCCGTGGTGGTGCTCGACGAACTCAATCCCGTTCTGGATCTCGGTCTTCTCGAGATCGACGATGTCGTGCAGTCCCTGTCGTCCCGTCCGGAGGGGATGGAGATCATCGTGACCGGCCGTGGTGCACCCGGACCTCTGATCCAGATCGCTGACCTGCATTCGGAGATGCGCGCCCACCGTCGGCCCTCAGGCGACAACCAGCCTGAAGTGCCCTTCACCACTCAGGGAGCGATTGAGATCTACACCGGTGAAGGCAAGGGCAAATCCACCAGCGCACTGGGGAAAGCACTGCAGGCCATCGGTCGCGGCATCAGCCAGGACAAAAGTCACCGGGTGCTCATTCTTCAATGGCTGAAGGGGGGCAGCGGGTACACCGAAGATGCCGCCATCGCCGCGTTACGCGAGAGCTATCCCCATCTGGTGGACCACCTGCGTTCAGGCCGCGATGCCATCGTTTGGCGTGGTCAGCAGCAACCGATCGATTACGTGGAAGCGGAGAGGGCCTGGGAAATCGCCCGTGCAGCAATCGCCAGCGGGCTGTACAAAACCGTCATTCTCGACGAACTCAATCCCACTGTGGATCTTGAGCTCCTACCCGTCGAGCCGATCGTGCAAGCCCTGCTTCGCAAGCCTGCGGAAACCGAAGTCATCATTACGGGCCGCTGCAAACATCCACCGGCTTACTTCGATCTCGCGAGTGTTCACTCGGAGATGGTCTGCCACAAGCACTACGCCGAGCAGGGCGTGGATCTGAAACGCGGTGTTGACTACTGAGGCTCAGTAACGGGGCACCGAGGAATCCACGTCCTGGCTCCAGGCATCGATTCCCCCCGTCACATTGACCGCCAGGATTCCTGAACGGGCTAACAGATCGACTGCTTTAGCCGATCGACCACCCAGCTTGCAATGAACATAAACAGCCTGACCAGATGCCAGCAATCGGATCCGCTCAATCGCGTCACCCGATTCGATCGAGGCCAAGGGAATCAGCTGGGATCCCGGAATCACAGCCACATCAGCCTCAGCCTGCTGACGAACATCCAGGAGCACTAGATCGGTTCTCTCATCGAGTAAAGCCTTTAGCTCACGCACTGAGATGCTGTTCATACCCTGGGACTCCTCGTCCTCAACAGGAACTCCAGGATTACAGAATTGCTCGTAGTCCACCAAGTTTTCAACGGGGGCACGATCAGGGCGGCGTTCGAGGCGCAGTTCTCTGAAACGCATGCTCAGGCTGTCGACCAGAAGCAGACGCCCATCGAGGGTGTCACCGAGACCGGTGATCACCTTGATCACTTCGGTTGCCTGAAGCAAACCGATCAACCCGGGCATCACACCCATCACACCGCCTTCGGCGCAGGACGGCACGAGGTCGCGTGGTGGCGGCTGAGGCACGAGGTCGCGGTAATCGGGAGACTGTGGCCCTTGGTTGAACACCGTGACCTGGCCTTCAAAACGCTGAACGGAGCCATACACGAACGGTCTGCCGAGCATCACGCAGGCGTCACTAATCAAATACCGAGTCGGGAAATTATCCGAACCATCCACAACAAGGTCGTAGGCCTCAATCAACTGAAGAGCGTTCTCCGCCGTCAACCTGCATGAATGCTCCTCCACCTGGCAGTGCCTGTTGAGATCCTGAATCCTCCAGCGGGCTGAAGAGGTTTTGGCTTCGCCGACAGAAGCCTGGCCATGGATCACTTGGCGCTGAAGATTACTGAGATCCACCCGGTCATCGTCCACGATGCCGAGGCGTCCGATCCCTGCAGCCGCGAGATACAGGAGAAGCGGCGAACCGAGCCCTCCAGCGCCGATACAGAGCACGGAGGCAGCCTTCAGACGCGTCTGACCGGCAAGTCCCAGTTCCGGCAGGGTGAGATGGCGGGCGTAGCGCCCCCGCTCGTCCGAGGTGAGTTCAGACAACTGACGCTGATCCGTCATCGAGAGGCCGGGGGTGACTGTTTTTTGGCACTCAAACCAGTGTCACGCAAAGGCACACCCTGAGGGCCCACAAGCTGAAGGGGATACACCTTGGCAAGCCTGGGGGAATCCGAAATCAGCCCTGAAGTGGAGCGCTCCATCCACCAGCCCGCCAAGCCACCGGGACCCGCGTCGATGACCATCACCCCATCGGCAGCAACCCAACGCCTGTCGATGCTGCTGGGACTTGGATCACCGCCGGGGTGGGAATGGGCACTCCCTAAAACATCGAGCCCCCGACGACGCCCCCAGCGTTGCGCAGCGATTTGCTCGAGTGGATCCAGTGCGAACCGCGTCTGCCGTGAAGGCGTAACGCCACCCCCGAAGACCGGTTGCTCATCCAATCCCTGAAACCCTGGACGCCAGACATTGCAGCAGGGCCAAACCACGCGCACTCTCGGCTCAGGAACGGAATCCCCCAGTAGCAGGGCACACCCCTCATCCGGCGTCACTGCATGAAGCGATTTCTGCAAAACGATCAGGCAATCCCGATCGAAGCGAAGCCGCCATGGCATTTCCGGAGGCTTGCCGATAAGGTCAGCGAGCATTAGATCCATGCCAAGGCGTCATGAGCGACGAAAGCACCCCCCAGGTGAATGACACCGACGCCACCACAACTGCACCCGCTGGTGAAAGCGTCGATTTTGCTGAACGATACAAAGACATTCTCGGCAGGGTGAACGAAACCCTTGACAAAGTCGACTGGAGTCAGGCTGGCCGTATCGGCAAAGTTGTTGGGATTTTCGCAGCCGTGATCGTTGCGCAGATTCTGATTAAGGGCATCCTCGACACCATCAATCTTCTGCCGATCATTCCAGGTCTGCTTGAACTTCTGGGTGTTGTTGTTGTTGGGCAGTGGAGCTGGAAGAACCTCACCACTGGTGAAAAGCGCTCGGCCCTCGTCACTCGCATCCAGGATCTACGCAAGGAATATCTGGGTTAATCAAGCGATGTGGGGGAACACCACCCCCCACCGATCAATCATTCAGAGAAGCGTGCTTCTCAGCGAGTTGAGCACGCGACGGCAACGCTGTTGATATCCGCCTCCGAACAGGTTGGCGTGATTGAGCAAGTGATAAAGGTTGAGTGCCTCGTATCGCTGCTCAACCTCTTCCGGGAGGGGCCACTCCTTGTTGTAACCCTCAAGAAAACGCCTCGAAAATCCTCCGAACAACTGGGTCATCGCGATGTCTGCTTCTCGATCAGCCCACCAGCTGGCAGGGTCGATCAGCAGTCCCCGTCCATCCGCCAACACACCGGCATTGCCCGCCCAGAGATCCCCATGAACCAGACAGGGTTCGGGAGCATGCTCGCCAAGCCACTGCGCCAGCGGAGCAAGAAGAGATGACCAGTCGTTTTCATTCAATGACCAGGCCTCAGCCAAGCGCAGCTGAGGTTCCAAACGCAGCTCAACAAACGCCTCACCCCAGCCATCGCGCCATCCGGCCGGTTGGGGACCAAGACCAATAAAACCGTCTTCGTCACAACCAAACCGTGCAGGACCATTCAGCGACGACATCCTGTGTAGCCGGGCCAGACCTCGGCCGAGATTGAACTGATCGCCGTTCCCCATCTCCCACCAAGGGAGTACCAGAACCGCCCGGTGCTCAAGGGGAAGCCACGCCAGCACTTCCACAACCTCAACAAGATCGGCATCAGCCCACCGGCGTAGGGACCGCAGCCCCCGTCGCTCTGCGTCAAGGAGGGCAGGATCGGAGACCTTGAGGAACCAAGCGCTGCCGTCACTCAGGACTGCTCTCCAACAGGCTCCTCGCTCACCACCGCTGACAGGTCCGATGGACGTCACACAACGTCCCCGCAGCAGGTCTCTTTCCTTGGAAAGGATCTGCTCGAGCTGATCCCGCATCCACAAGCACCGGAAAGCAGCTGCCAGCATGCCCGGATGGACAACTCCCGCGACGCGATTGTGATCGGAGGCGGCATTGCCGGCCTCACCGCCGCGGCCTTGCTGGCTCGCGAAGGGTTATCAGTGACCCTCTTGGAGTCCCACCACCAGCTCGGAGGCTGCGCTGGAACATTCAAGCGGGGGCGCTACACCTTCGATGTCGGCGCCACCCAGGTGGCAGGTCTTGAACCGGGCGGAAGCCATGCCCGACTGTTCCGCCATCTCGGCCTGGAGCCACCTTTCGCGGAACGCCTCGATCCAGGCTGTGTGGTGAATCTGAATGACGGGTCACCCCCCATCCACCTCTGGCATGACCCCCAACGCTGGCGGGAGGAACGGACGCGCCACTTCCCTGGAACGGAGCGGTTCTGGGAACTGTGCAGCTGGATCCATCGCCAGAACTGGCAATTCGCCGCAGCCGACCCAGTACTGCCCGTGCGTTCAGGCTGGGATCTGAGCCGAACACTCAAAGCACTCACACCCGGCAATCTCGCCACGGCCCCTCTCAGTCTTCTCACCGTTGCCGATCTTCAGAGACTCTGCGGCTGCGGCAGCAATCAACGCCTGCGCCGTTTTCTCGACCTGCAGCTCCGGCTGTACTCCCAGCAACCTGCCGATCGAACAGCAGCGCTCTACGGAGCCACCGTCCTGCAGATGTGCCAGGCACCCCTTGGCCTCTGGCACCTGCAGGGTTCCATGCAGAGCCTCAGCGACCATCTCCTGGCCTCCCTTCAGCGGGATGGCGCCGAGATACTCCTACGCCATCGCGCTGTCTTGCTGGAGCGAAACCGAACCAGCGGCGGCTGGACGGTGCAGATGGAGCTGCCAGGAGGTGAGCGACGGTCTCTGCAAGCAGCCGATGTGGTGTGCAGTCTTCCGCCTCAGTGCTTGCCCTCTTTGATTCCAGACAAGAATGTTCTCGGCGAGTCCTATCGCCGCCGGCTCCAAACCCTTCACGCTCCCAGTGGGGCACTGGTGTTCTACGGAGCGGTGCACCGACGCGATCTTCCTGAAGCCTGTCCAGGCCATCTGCAGTGCGATTGGGACACACCAGGGTCACTCTTCCTCTCGATCAGCAGGGATGGCGATGGCCGTGCTCCGGCTGGAGAGGCCACGGTGATCGCCAGCGTGTTCACCACCCCTGAGGGTTGGCACGACCTGCCGGAGGAGGACTACCAGAAACGCAAACAGACTGTGCTGGAACAGATGCGCCGCGGTGTTGAAAACGCCCTGACGCTTCCTGCCGAGGCCTGGCTCCACACCGAGCTGTCCACCCCCCGCGGCTTCGCCTACTGGACGGGTCGCCCAAAGGGTGTTGTAGGCGGTCTGGGACAAAGTCCGGATCGCTTCGGTCCATTCGGTCTGGCCAGTCGCAGTCCGATCAGCAAGCTTTGGCTCTGTGGTGATTCGATTCACCCCGGTGAGGGAACCGCGGGAGTGACACTGTCGGCCCTGATGGCTTGCAGTCAGCTGATGGAGGAACGAGGCCGAACAATCACCCTGGCGGACTGAGCGCACCAGGCCCCTTCTCGACAAACCCTGGACGCAGGGCGCTGGTCTTCTGCAATTCATTTTCGAGTTGAGCCCAGTGACCGCTGAGAATCGCCTCCTCCAGCTGTTCCAAGCTCCACCGATAAGCGGCCAATGCCTTGAGCAGAGCTGACGTGTTGCGGCACGCCATCGCCGTGCCCAGGGCAGGGTTGCCCCCACCCACACGGGTGGTGTCAGCGAAACCGCTGGAAGCCAGACGCCGGGCGAGATCCTGAACCCTTGGATCCCGTTCGTCTCCTGCCGCCCTCAACAAAGCAGCGCTCACCATCACCGGCAGGTGGGACACCAGTGCCACGGCCTGGTCGTGGCAGGCAGCATCCGCTGTGATCCACTCGCTTCCAAGCCCTTCGGCCAAGACTTTCACTCTGGCCAAGGCCTGGGGATCGGTTGACGGCTCAGGCGTCGCCACCCACGGACGGCCTTGGAACAACCCGTGGTGGCCCGAGTCAACGCCGGACTGATCCGTTCCTGCCATGGGATGGGCCGCCACGAAGCGAGGGTGCCGGTGGCGCCAGACCTCAAGCACCGCCCCTTTCACAGATCCCACATCCGTGACAACGGCGTTAGCGGGTAGCGCCTCAACCAACTGCGGCTCAGGCTTCAGCAGCGCTTCGATGGGCAGGGCCAGAACCACTGTGTTGCAATCGTTGAGGCACGAAGGATGGCAACTGACCTCATCCACCAGCCCCCGCTGCATGGCTCGCGTCGCTGTGCTGTCGCGATGCACGAGCCCGGTCACCGGCACACCCTGCTGTCGGAGGTCGAGAGCGAGCGAGCCACCGATCAGCCCGAGGCCCACCACTCCGACCTTTCCGAGAGTCTGCAGCCCAGTGCTCCGCTCCTCACCCATGCCTGCCCAGCCAAGGTCACCATGTTGCTTGACCACTCGAGCAAGCATGATCAAGTTGAACCATTCCTGATCAGAAGGCTCCGTAAGGTTGTCCGATGCTGGAAGTTCAGGCCCATCAGCAGCTGAAGCATCTGCTCCGCGCGGATGCCGGACAGTGGGAGCATCAACTGACGTTGAGTCGGCTGGTGGGCCGCAGCCTGCGTCGCCGCGATCAAACCCGCATCCAGCTCTCTGCCGGCAGCAATGAACGCTGGTGGCTTGCCCTCCTCGTTCCTCTGTGTCTGCAGAGTCGAAACACTGTGCTGGTGCTGGATCAACAGCAACGCCAGCGCTTTCTCAACCTGGAGCGTCCACGCTTGTTGCAGAGCGACCTGCGACTCGGATGCTGGAGTGGCATTCATCCACCCAAAGGAGACCAGCTCTGGTTGCTGACTCACGACCAGCTGATCACTGCATACCGCCTTGGGCACCTCCGGCACGACGACCACCTGGTGATTCCAGAAGCCGAGCATCTGGCGACACGACTTCGGGACGCCATGACCGTGAAGCTGGAGGCCCGGCACTGGGAAGAGCTCAGAACCGCCTTTCCCGCCACTGGCCAGGGACTTCTGGACCTGCATGAACGATTGAGCCGGCAACTATTCGCCCGAGGCTCCGGCAACTTCCGTCAGCTCTGCATGCCGGAGAGCGCCCTAACCAGCGTCCGCGATTTATTGCAACTGACCGGCCCAGCTCCGGAACCCTGGTGTCAGCTCACAACCATGGGAATGGATACCTGGGCAAGCTGGGCCCGACTCGACCATGAACACCTGCAGTGGCAATGGACGCTTCAGCCCCTGGAACCCCTTGAGGAAATCCAAGACCTGTTCAACACCCGGCCTTGGACCCTGATTCATGGCGATGGGGGATGCCGCAGGGCCGCCAATGAAACACCACCCGACCGTGACGATCCCGTCATCCGGATCGATCTGCGCGAGCCGCCACGCAGTGAACCGATCCCGATCTACGCACCCCGCAGACAACCGTTGCCCAACACGGAGATCTACGCCAGCCACCTACTTGATCAATGCCGGCGACTGATTCTTGGCCGCTCAGGTCTGACGCTTGTGCTTGCTGATGACACAGCCCTTCGCCAGAGACTGACCAGCGAACTGGCGGCGGAATTCGGCAGCAGGGTGACCCTGGATCATGCTTCTGACAAACCCAATGGAGTGATCTGCACCAGTTGGAGCTGGTGGATGACGCACCAGTCAACCCTGCCGGAGCCTGAACAGCTCATCACAGCCCTGCTACCAATCGCAAGCCTGGGAGATCCACTCACTGCCGCACGTGTTCAAGTCTTGAAAAAACAAGGCCGTGACTGGTTCAGAGACCTGCTTCTCCCTGAGGCTTTGGCGATTCTGATTCCAGCCATTGCCCCTCTCCGGCGCAATGGAGGCCGACTGGCCCTCCTCGATGGCCGGGTGCGAAGCCGCAGCTGGGGAGAGCAGGTGTTCCGAGCACTGGAGCCCTGGAGTTCACTGCAGAGACTTCTTCCGGACTGAAGGACACCCCTAGGCTGGCCTCAGGGATAGAACAATCATGGGAGAAGCCCGCCGTCGAGCCAGTCAGGGACTGCCCCCCCGTCAGCAAAAATCGAATCCCAAGGATGCCGAGCGCCTCATTGCCTGGCTGCCCCTGACCCGAAACCAGGCATCGCAGTTCGTGTCCATCACCACCCGTGGCGCTTGGATCGGAATCGGAGCACTGGTGGTCTTCTGGGTGGTGGTGCGATTTGTTGGTCCCGCAGCCGGCTGGTGGACCCTTGCAGACACACCCTGAAAGAAGCAAGAAGCGAGCATCCGGGGCAAATCGATAGAAAACCTTTAGAATTCACCCGATTGTGGGATGGGTCTTGTGTTTTTGCGACTATCAGAGCAATACCGAACAGTTGTTCAGGATCTGGTAATGAGCCTTCAAGCTCTCTCCAAAAGCCTGCAAAAACTTGGTGTCACAGCAACCTGTTATGTCTGCGACGACGGTCGTGACGGATCTGGAGCCTCGTTTGTTGCCGAACTCGGCGATCAGCACATGGTGAGATTTCTCGTCTCCGATTTCGGGATCAGCTGGGTTGAGTCACGCAACGGGCGCGAACTGGTGAAGTTTGAAGGTGCTGAAGCAATTCAAGAACTTCAGCGCATTGCTGACAACCTCCAAAAGAGCCGCAGCCAACGCAGCTCTTCTTGCTCGATCCAAGCCTGAGTCAAGGATGGGGCGGTCAGGCCGCCCCCTTGGTCTTGACATCCAGCTGGGCCTCAGGGGCCTTGGCGGCGGGTTTGGCTGCAGCCGAGCGCGCGGCGGCAGCCAGAGGGCGCATGGAATTGGAGGTCACCTCAGAACCCTCAGTCAACTTTTGGCGAACCAACGTTTCGATCGTGTCCTTGGCGTCAGGGTTTTGCTCTAACCACCCAATGGTGTTGTCCCGTCCCTGGCCGATGTTGTCGCCCTCATAGCTGTACCAGGCTCCTTTGCGGGTCACCACGCCTGTCTCCTCTGCCAGATCAAGCAAACACCCCAGCGTGCTGATGCCACGGCCGAAGAGAATGTCAAATTCGGCGATACGGAAGGGAGGCGCCACCTTGTTCTTAGCCACCTTCACCTTCGCCCGGATTCCGTATTCCTCGGTGCCTCGCTTCAGCGTCTGAATGCGACGGATGTCAAGGCGCACCGATGCATAGAACTTGAGAGCATTACCGCCAGTTGTTGTTTCCGGGTTGCCGTAGGTGACCCCGATTTTCAAACGCAGCTGATTGAGGAAAATCACGGTGCAACCGGATTTGCCGATGTTGCCTGTGATCTTGCGCATGGCTTGGCTCATCAGACGCGCCTGGGCGCCCACCGCCAGATCGCCCATCTCTCCCTCGATCTCAGCACGGGGCGTCAGCGCCGCGACAGAGTCAACCACCACGATGTCAACGGCAGCAGAACGCACAAGCTGGTCGACGATCTCAAGCGCCATCTCACCGGTGTCGGGCTGAGACACCAACAGATTCTCGATGTCGACACCAAGCGAGGCGGCATAGACAGGATCGAGTGCATGCTCAGCATCCACGAAGGCCGCAACGCCCCCACGTCGCTGCACCTCGGCGATGGCATGCAACGTCAGCGTGGTCTTACCGGAACTTTCCGGCCCGTAAACCTCAACAACACGCCCCTTGGGATAACCACCCCCCAAAGCAAGGTCAAGGGTGAGCGCTCCGGTGGAGATGGTCTCCACCCGCATCCGTGACGCGTCTCCGAGACGCATGATCGACCCCTTCCCGAAATTGCGCTCGATTTGCCCGAGCACGAGATTGAGCGCCTGATCACGCTCACCGGGGCGGACATCTCCACCGGAGGACTGGGAGGCTTTCACTTCGACTGGCATGGTTAAGACAGTTAAGGGGCTAAAGGGCGTCGGCGGCATCTGATCAGGACGGCGGCAGAACCGCCGCAGCACCGGGAACAGACACCAGACAATGCATCCAGTGCCCCAACCCGAACCATCCGTCACGCATAGTACAGATGTACGTTAACGAATCAGTTCCAGTTCGCCAAGGGGCGTGCGAAGCATTCCGGACTGAGCAGCGCCACACCGTCGGGCAGGGCCGCTGGGTCATCCGGCTTCAAATATCCCCATGAGGCCAGCCAGCAGGGGAGCCCCTCGAGCCCCGCTGTCCTGCGGACCGTTTCCAGGGTCGCCCTGCGGTCTTCGACAAACCCCAGCAGCCGCCAATCGCGACTGAGACTGCGCAGAACCTCGGGCTTGGGACCTGACTCCCGGCCGTCCAGTCGCGCCGGAGTCAGGTCCATGGAAGCCAGCAGTTCCGCAGTGAACGCTTTCCCCTTGGTGGTGAGCACCGCCCAGGAGACGCCTTCCTCAACCAGAGAGGCGAGGCGCTCCCGCACACCTGGATAGGGCCGATGCATCGCCAGCCAGCCAGGTCGATCGGCCAGGACAGCCTCGCGGCGAACCTGCTCCAGACGCTCCTGCAAGAGACTCGGAGTCCAGCCGAATCGGGTGAGACCTTCGGAGCAGAACGCGCTGTAATCGTGGATCATCCAGTCGACATCAGCCTGCATCGGTGCGCGATGGGACTCAGAGAACACTGACGCGATCAGAACCATCTCCCAGCCATGGTGAATCCATGGACGCAGAGCGCGAAACCCATCAGGAATGGTTTCTGGCAGCACAGCCCCTTGGCACAGGCTCAAAGCGGCACGGCGAGCACTCCACCAGTACTCCTCCATCCCATCAACGAGCACGCCGTCGAAATCAAAGACGAGGAGTCCACGGGACGACACTGGAATTCTGGAAAAACTGGGCCGCTAGGATTCGAACCTAGGAATGGCGGGACCAAAACCCGCTGCCTTACCACTTGGCGACGGCCCATTGACTCCAGAAAGTGATCTCCTGCGGAAATCGGCACTGGCGTTCAGATAGTTACCCACAGCGGAGTGACCTTCGTCAATCCGTCCGTGTCAGGAGAGCCTTGTTCAAGGAGGAAAAACCCTGAGACGACGCTGATCAGAAGGCCCATACACATCACTGCGCAGTCTGTAGCGCGCCACCAGATCAGCCTGCATTTGCAGCACAACATCACTACGGGGCAACAGCTCCACCGGCCGTCCCTCAGGCATCACCACCTGCTCGACAGCCAGCCGACACTCCTCGAGGGCCGCAAGGGCATCAGCGCGTCCTAATTCCGATCCGGAAGTCGGCAACAGCGGTTGATCCCCAGCGAGTGGTCGGCGACTCAGCAGGCGCTCCAAAGCCCGCTCCACCTGAGGCAAGCTATCGGACTTGATCACCAGGATTGGAACTTCAGCCTCTCGCGCCTGACGACGAAGATCCGGCTGACAGCCAAGCCCCTGACGCACGCTGAGCAGGACATCAGCTGCGGAAAGATCATCAACCGCCTGAACAGGCCATCGATGACACCGCACAGCTTCCTCAAGGCGCTGGCGACTGATACCGCAACAAAAAACCCGAAGCGTTTCCGCATCGCGATCCCTCCCGCCAGTTTCCTCATCTCTGCGATGGGAATCTCGCGTTGATCCGGTTTCAGGATTCGGCAGTGGAACGACGGCGAGAGCCGGGCGCCGTTGCGGGGCACGCGGGGAGTTGGGGACGCCAGAGTCCACGAGCCGCACGGAACCGTGCTCAGTCAATTCGCGTTCCTGGGGCCTTGGACTCTGCCCCCTCAAAAGCAAATCCACCGTTCGGGCCACATCGTCATGAACAGCCCAGCGGTGACGGCTGTGCATCTCAATTGCAATGGGGAAGGTCGGTTCAGCGGCCCGCTCAAGGACTGTCTTCTGGCTGCGACGTCGGCGTGCCTCCTCATCCCCGAGGGTGACTGATTCGATTCCGCCCACCAGATCACAGAGAGTCGGATTCTTGATGAGATTGGTGAGCGCGTTTCCGTGGGCCGTGGCCACCAGCATCACTCCCCTTTCGGCGATGGTGCGCGCGGCCTGCGCCTCTAGCTCGGTGCCGATCTCATCGATCACAATCACCTCAGGCATGTGATTCTCGACGGCCTCGATCATCACTTGGTGCTGCAGCTCAGGGCGCGCAACCTGCATGCGCCGCGCACGACCGATCGCCGGGTGCGGAATGTCCCCATCGCCGGCGATTTCATTGCTGGTATCGATCACCACGACCCGCTTCTGCAGCTCATCAGCGAGAACCCTGGCGATCTCGCGAAGGGCTGTGGTCTTTCCCACACCCGGCCGCCCCATCAGCAATAGGGATTGATCACTGTCAAGCAGATCCCTCACCATGGCAACCGTGCCGAAGACGGCCCGCCCCACCCTGCAGGTGAGCCCCACAACATCACCCCGTCGATTGCGAATGGCACTGATGCGGTGAAGCGTGCGTTCGATGCCAGCCCGATTGTCCGCACCAAACTGTCCGAGACGATCGACCATCTCCTCCAGATCCTTTCGCTCAAGGAGTCGTTCCCCTAAGGCAAGGGAGCGACCTGGATAACGGGCTTCAGGGAGCCTGCCGAGATCCAACACCACTTCGAGCAACTGATCGCTGTGATCGTCCTGCTCCAGCACTCGACCCACCGATGCAGGAAGAAGCGACAGAAGTCGCTGCAGGTCGTCGGTAATGCGTTCGGTACTCATGTCCGTTTCAACCTGCCAACCGTCAGGCCCCGATCGCCTTCTAGCAGGGAGATGCCATGCAATGAGAGCAGCTCAGACCTTCTGCAACCAGGGTTCCACGAGAGAACGGGCCAGCGACACTGCTTCCTGCCAACCCGAGGGCCAATCCCGCAGCGATATCTGACGAGACTCCGCCTGCTGAAGCAAAGGCTGGAGGAGCACCCGAGCCATCCCGCCAAACGCCACACCTGAGGGTCGTGCCTGGACCGATGGATCCAGCGTTTGCAGAAAGCTGATCGTCACATCGTTGGTGCCTCCGGCCAGCTGCAATGGTCCTGGAGGAGCGATCGTGCGCAGCTGCTGCCAGAGCCGCAGGGCGGCACGGGCCGTCCCAGCCCCCACATCCCCGCTCATCGGCCGGCCATCCAACTGCCAGAGGGGTCGCATGCCCTGTCGACGCAGAGCGCCATGACGATGCCAGAGCTCCCTGGCCAAAACAGCTGGAGTGACTCCGTGACCTTCCAGCCCACAGCTGACAGCCAGGCGACGCAGGGGAACTTGGGACGCAGCCACCGCAAGCAGCGTGCGTTCGAAAGCCGCGCTTCGCTCCGGTGCCGTGTGAATTTCCAGAGCATCCGGCTGCAGCTCCTGAAGCAATTGACTCAAACCCTCGAGTCCGACCTGGTGCTCCTCGGCGTGGATGAGCTGCTGGGGACAGGCAGGAAGACAGCGCCCACATCCATAACAAACGCTGGCCTCAACGCCTCTATCCGCAGTGATGGCGTCAGCGGGGCAGACCCGTTCACAAGGCCTCGGGCAGTCGGGGGGGCACAACGCTGGGTCAAAGACAGCCTTGCGAAAATGAACATCGGATCCGTCACTGACGCTGACCATCAACCAGGGAGAGGATCCAGTGCGCTCTCGGGCGCAGTTCAGTCCGAGGCGAGCCGCGTGAACCACCGCCGAATCGGCCGCGACATCCACGCAATGCACACCCGCAGCCGCGTACACAGCACACAGGTCGCTGATTGAGGCCAGATCCTGATTGCTGGCACCACAGATCAACTTGACCCAGCACCCCTGACGCAACGCTTCATCGCCGGTGAGACCGGCATGCCGTGGCAGAGAAACGATCAGGCCCCGAGCAGCTGGGTCATCGGCTGCCAGCGCAAACTCCTGGCTCCGCCCATTTCCACAACGACTTTGAGACGCGGCTCCCTTCGGCAGAGATCGCACAGCGTCAACAGTTCGGAGCGGGACAGAACCTGGCCTTCCAACAACCAGAGCACGACAGGCTTATCGCCAAGAAGAACCTCACCGAGCTGGGGCATCACTTCCTGAACCTCGCCAACGGCAGCACCACGACCAACGCTCTGGTGGCCCAGATGGGGCGGGCGCACCCCATGTTTCTGAAACAGAAACACCTCAGGATCTCCAAGCCCGCGGGCGGAACTTAAGTGGGTGCGATATCCAGCCGCGCGCAGGCGTCGGAGCAAACGTGTCTCCGCACCTCCCTCGAGGGGCGCATGAACAGCCATGCAACCCGCTGACTCCAGCTCACGGCGGAAACCCCGACCTGAAAGCAGAAGAGGCATGAATCCATCTCAGATGAGGAGGAGTCTGGCAGCTGATTAGGGATGAGTGGAAGGAGACACGCGCTGATGTAGTGTCTTTGTTTGCTCTGAAGATCTGTGCCCGTCCGCTAGCCGGGCCTCCAGTTCCAAGAGCAGATCCGGCGAGTGCGCCGGGTCCTAGGCCAGAGCAGCACAAGAATTCCGATTGTTGTGTTGCCGGGAAACTACCGATCCATCCGATCGGGCAAGTCCCAGCCAGCTGATTCGCTCGCTAGCCCCATTCCGAATCGATCCGGTGGTCATACTGCCGGCCGTTTCGGCCATGACTGCGTCACTTCGATCAGCGCCCACCAGGCCACCGTTCCTGCGCCTTCGGCCATGCGAACGGGGTTGTCCACGCTGGCGTCATTACCTCCCATGTCCATCGGCATCCTTGGGAAGAAACTGGGTATGTCCCAGCTCTTCGACGAGCAAGGCAAAGCCGTCCCGGTCACTTTGATCGAGGCGGGGCCTTGCCGGATCACCCAACTCAAAACAACAGAAACTGACGGCTACAGCGCCGTCCAGATCGGCTTCGGGGAGACCCGCGACAAGCTGGTCAACAAACCAGCCAAGGGACACCTCGCCAAATCCGGTGAAGGTGTGCTCCGTCACCTCAGTGAGTACCGCGTCGACGATGTCGACGGCCTGGAACTCGGTGGCGCCGTCACCGTGGGTGACTTCGAAGCCGGCCAGAAGGTTGACGTCAGCGGCGACACGATGGGACGCGGCTTCGCGGGTTACCAGAAGCGCCATGGCTTCAGCCGCGGTCCGATGACGCACGGTTCCAAAAATCACCGTGAACCGGGCTCCACCGGCGCGGGCACAACGCCTGGTCGCATCTACCCCGGTAAGCGCATGGCTGGGCGTTACGGCGGCAAAAAAACCACCACGCGCGGTCTCACCATCCTCAGAGTGGACAGTGACCGCAACTTATTGGTGGTGAAGGGCTCCGTTCCTGGCAAGCCCGGTGCGCTGCTCAACATCCGACCCGCCAATCGCGTGGGTGCCAAGCCCGCCAAAGGAGGTAAGTGATGGCCAACTGTGTAGTCCGCGACTGGCAGGGCAAGGAAGCCGGAAAGGCCTCCCTGGACCTGAAGGTTGCCAAAGAGACCACAGCCCTTGATTTGATGCACCGTGCGGTCCTGCGCCAGCAGGCCCACAGCCGTCAAGGCACCGCAAGCACTCTCACCAGGTCAGAAGTCCGCGGTGGCGGTCGCAAGCCCTACAAGCAGAAGGGCACAGGTCGAGCACGTCAGGGTTCGATCCGTACGCCTCTCCGTCCCGGTGGCGGCATCGTCTTCGGACCGAAGCCACGCACCTACAACCTGGCGATGAACCGTAAGGAGCGTCGCCTGGCCCTGCGCACCGCATTGATGGCTCGCATCGACGACGTCACCGTGGTGAAGGACTTTGGAGCATCTCTTGAGGCTCCCAAGACCCGGGAAATCACCGATGCCCTCGGACGCCTGGGCATTGAAGCCGATTCCAAAGTTCTGATCGTGGTGGGGAACCCTTCGGAGGTGCTCCGTCGCTCCGTCCGCAACCTCGAGAAGGTGAAGCTGATCGCAGCGAACCAACTCAATGTCTTCGACCTGCTCCACGCCAATGCGCTGGTGCTGGGGGAAGAGGCTCTCGCAACCATCCAGGAGGTTTACGGCGATGACTGAGCGCTTCACCGGACGCCTGGCGGATGTGATCCGCCGGCCGCTGATCACTGAAAAAGCCACCCGTGCACTGGAACTCAACCAGTACACATTTGAGGTGGATCACCGAGCTGCCAAGCCAGACATCAAAGCAGCTGTCGAGCAACTCTTCGATGTCAAGGTCACTGGCGTCAGCACCATGAACCCCCCTCGCCGCAGCCGTCGGGTCGGCCGTTTCGCCGGCAAGCGTGCCCAGGTGAAAAAGGCCGTGGTGCGCCTCGCCGAAGGCAACTCCATCCAACTCTTCCCTGAGTCCTGAGGGGTCTGAAACGTCATGGCAATTCGCACTTTCCGCCCCTACACCCCCGGAACCCGCACCCGGGTGGTCACCGACTTCAGTGAAGTCACCGGCCGCAAGCCGGAACGCTCGCTTGTGGTGCCCAAACACCGCCGCAAGGGACGCAACAACCGCGGCGTGATCACCTGCCGCCATCGCGGCGGTGGCCACAAGCGGCAGTACCGCGTCGTTGATTTCCGACGCAACAAGCACGGTGTGCCCGCCAAGGTGGCGGCCATCCATTACGACCCGCACCGCAATGCACGGCTGGCGTTGCTCTTCTACACCGATGGAGAAAAGCGCTACATCCTTGCCCCTGCTGGGATCACGGTCGGACAGACAGTGATTTCAGGGCCTGATGCCCCGATCGAGGACGGCAACGCCATGCCGCTCTCCTCCGTGCCACTCGGTTCGAGTGTGCATTGCGTCGAGCTCTACGCCGGACGAGGAGGCCAGATGGTCCGCACAGCCGGTGCCAGTGCCCAGGTGATGGCGAAGGAAGGCGACTACGTCGCCCTCAAACTGCCCTCCACTGAGGTGCGTCTGGTCCGACGCGAGTGCTACGCCACGCTGGGCGAAGTCGGTAATTCCGAGATTCGCAATACCAGCCTGGGCAAAGCCGGTCGTCGTCGCTGGCTGGGACGTCGTCCCCAGGTGCGAGGCAGTGTGATGAACCCCTGCGACCACCCCCACGGTGGTGGCGAGGGTCGAGCACCCATCGGCCGCTCTGGTCCTGTGACCCCATGGGGCAAACCTGCCCTTGGTCTCAAGACTCGCAAGCGCAATAAGCCGAGTAACAAGTTCGTCCTCCGGAAGCGTCGCAAGACGTCCAAGCGGAGCCGTGGCGGACGCGACTCCTGATGTTCATCACCGTTTTGCTGTTCGCTTAATCCGCCATGGGACGTTCACTTAAAAAAGGCCCTTTCATCGCTGACAGCCTTCTTCGCAAGGTTGAAAAGCAGAATGCCGCCGACGACAAGTCGGTGATCAAGACGTGGTCCAGGGCCTCCACAATCCTGCCGATGATGATCGGTCACACCATTGCCGTACACAACGGCAAAACCCACGTGCCGGTCTTCGTGACCGAGCAGATGGTCGGTCACAAGCTGGGCGAATTCGCTCCGACCCGCACCTTCAAGGGCCACATCAAAGACAAGAAAGGAGGCCGCTGAGTCCATGACAACGTCATCCCCAACGGCAACCACCGCCCAAGCCCACGGCCGCTTCATCCGCGGCTCCGTGTCCAAGGTGCGGCGGGTGCTCGATCAGATCCGCGGACGCACCTATCGCGACGCGCTGATCATGCTCGAGTTCATGCCCTATCGCTCCACCGGCCCGATCACCAAGGTGCTGCGTTCTGCAGTGGCCAACGCCGAGCACAACCTCGGCCTTGACCCGTCCACCCTGGTGATCTCCCAGGCCAGCGCCGATATGGGCCCCTCCATGAAGCGCTATCGGCCCCGCGCCCAGGGTCGCGCCTACGCGATCAAAAAGCAGACCTGTCACATCAGCATTGCTGTGGCATCCCAGACCGACTCCTGACCCCCGAGCACACCGACTGATGGGACACAAAATCCATCCAACCGGCTTACGCCTGGGGATCACCCAGGAGCACCGGTCCCGCTGGTACGCCTCCAGCAAAAGTTATCCGACCCTCCTCCAAGAGGATGATCGGATCCGCAAGTTCATCCACAAGAAGTACGGCTCCGCCGGCATCAGTGATGTTCTGATCGCCCGCAAGGCCGATCAGCTTGAAGTGGAACTCAAAACCGCACGTCCCGGCGTGTTGGTCGGCCGCCAGGGCAGTGGCATCGAGGATCTTCGCTCCGGCATCCAGAAAACTGTTGGTGATCCAAACCGTCAGGTCCGGATCAACGTGGTTGAAGTGGAACGGGTCGATGCCGACGCATTTCTGTTGGCCGAATACATCGCCCAACAACTGGAAAAGCGGGTGGCCTTCCGCCGCACAATCCGCATGGCCGTGCAGCGAGCCCAACGGGCTGGCGTTCTCGGCCTCAAGATCCAGGTGTCCGGTCGCCTCAACGGAGCCGAGATTGCCCGGACCGAGTGGACCCGCGAAGGGCGTGTTCCCCTTCACACCCTGCGCGCTGACATCGACTACGCCACCAAGGTGGCCAGCACGACCTATGGCGTGCTGGGGATCAAGGTTTGGGTGTTCAAGGGCGAAGTGCTGGGGGATGAAGCCCAGCAGCAACTGCCTGTGGGGGCAACCCCGCGGCGTCGGGCCGGCCGCAGGCCCCAACAGTTCGAAGACCGCTCCAACGAGGGGTGAACAGGAGGCCTGAATCATGCTGAGTCCAAAACGCGTCAAATTCCGCAAGCAGCAGCGCGGCCGCATGCGTGGCGTCGCCACCCGTGGCAACACCATCGCTTTCGGTCAGTTCGCCCTGCAGGCACAAGAATGTGGCTGGATCACCTCGCGTCAAATCGAGGCCAGCCGTCGTGCCATGACCCGCTACGTCAAACGTGGCGGAAAGATCTGGATCCGAATTTTCCCGGACAAACCGGTCACCATGCGTGCCGCCGAAACCCGTATGGGTTCCGGTAAGGGCAACCCGGAATTCTGGGTGGCAGTGATCAAACCCGGTCGGATCCTGTTTGAAATGGGTGGTGATGAAATCACCCCCGAAATCGCAAAGGAAGCCATGCGCCTGGCGCAGTACAAGCTCCCTGTGAAGACCAAGTTCATCAGCCTCGATGAACAGGAGCAGTCCACCGGAGCCAATGCCCCGGCTGCTGCTGCCGCCACCGTGGAGTCCTGACCATGGCACGTCCCAATGCTTCCGAGCTGCGTCAGCTCTCCGACGCAGACATCACAGATCAGATCAACGGCCTGCGCCGTGAACTATTCGATCTGCGCTTCCAGCAAGCCACCCGGCAGCTGGGTAACACCCACCGTTTCAAGCAGAGCCGCATCAAGCTGGCTCAGCTGCTGACGGTGCAAAAGGAGCGTCAAAGCTCCACCGCCTCCTGATCCCCCGCTTCATTCCCATGGCACTCAAGGAAAGGGTCGGCACCGTCGTCAGCGACAAGATGGACAAAACGGTGGTGGTGGCGGTGGAAAACCGCTTCCCACATCCCATCTATCAAAAGACGGTGAGCCGCACCACCCGCTACAAAGCTCACGACGAGAACAACAGTGTTCGCGTCGGCGACCGGGTTCGCATCACCGAAACTCGCCCGCTCAGCCGTCACAAGCGCTGGGCCGTCGCCGAAGTGCTCAGCCACAGTCCCAAGGCTGAGGGGGCTCAAAAATGATCCAGCAGGAATCGTTCCTCACCGTCGCCGACAACAGCGGCGCCAAGCGCATCCAGTGCATCCGTGTGCTGGGCACCAACCGTCGCTACGCCCACGTCGGTGATGTGATTGTTGCCGCCGTCAAAGACGCCATGCCCAACATGGGCGTGAAAAAGTCCGATGTGGTCAAGGCTGTGGTGGTTCGCACCAAGGCGACCCTGCGTCGTGACACCGGCAATTCCATCCGGTTCGACGACAACGCCGCCGTGATCATCAACGACGACAAGAACCCCAAGGGCACCCGCGTCTTCGGCCCCGTGGCCCGTGAGCTGCGCGAGCGCAACTTCACCAAAATCGTGTCCCTCGCTCCGGAGGTGATCTGATCATGGCCACTGCAACCTCCCAATCCGCTCCAACCCAGCGCATCAAGATGCGTCTGCGCAAAGGCGACACCGTTAAGGTCATCGCCGGCAAGGACAAGGGCAAGACCGGAGAAGTGCTACGCACGCTGCCCAACGAAAACCGCGTGATCGTGGAGGGCGTGAACATGCGCACCCGCCACGTGAAGCCCACCCAAGAGGGTGAGAGCGGACGGATCGTCACCGAAGAGGCATCGCTGCATGCCTCCAACGTGATGCTCTACTCCACCACGAAAAAGGTGGCCAGCCGAGTCGAGCTGATCACTGAGAAAGATGGCAGCAAGAAGCGCCGTCTCAAGAAAACAGGCGAGGTGATCGACTGATCACCCCGATCCTCCTTCTGACCAAGCCCAGAAGTCCCATCCCCCAGCCATGTCACTGAAACAGCGCTATCGGGAGACCATTCAGCCCAAACTGCTGAAGGATCTGAGTCTCTCCAACATCCACGAAGTCCCCAAGGTGGTGAAAGTCACCGTCAACCGAGGACTTGGCGAAGCCGCCCAGAACGCGAAGTCCCTCGAGGCTTCGGTGAACGAGCTGGCTCAAATCACCGGCCAAAAAGTGGTGGTAACCCGCGCCAAGAAAGCCATTGCCGGTTTCAAAATCCGCCAAGGCATGCCGATCGGTTGTGCCGTCACCCTTCGTGGCGAACGCATGTATGCGTTCCTTGAGCGACTCATCAACCTGGCGCTCCCCCGAATCCGCGACTTCAGAGGCGTCAGCCCCAAAAGCTTCGACGGCCGCGGCAACTACACCCTGGGGGTGAGAGAACAGATCATCTTCCCTGAAATCTCCTTCGACAAAATCGATGCCATCAGGGGCATGGACATCACCATCGTGACCACTGCCCGCACGGATGAAGAGGGCCGGGCCCTCCTCCGCGAGATGGGAATGCCATTCCGCAGCAACTGAGCCCTCCTCGGAAACCACCATGGCCAACCACGACCCTATTTCCGACATGCTCACCCGCATTCGTAATGCGAGTGAGAAACGTCACCAGAACACCAAAGTCCCCGCATCCCGCATGTCCCGCAGCATCGCCAAGGTGCTGCAGCAGGAGGGTTTCATCGCTGAGATCAGCGAAGAAGGCGAAGGAGTTCACACCAATTTGGTGCTGGAACTGAAGTACAGCGGCAAGCACCGACTGCCCACCATCCGCTCCATGCAACGGGTGAGCAAGCCCGGTCTGCGCATCTACAAGAACACCCGCGGACTTCCCAAAGTCCTCGGTGGACTGGGGGTGGCCATCATCTCCACCTCCAAGGGTGTGATGAGCGATCGCGATGCCCGCAAGCAGGGCGTCGGCGGTGAAGTGCTCTGTTACGTCTATTGATCCGGAGCCAGAACCATGTCACGTATCGGTAAATCCCCCATTCCCATTCCCGACAAGGTGAGTGTGAGTCTTGACGGACTCGCTGTCACCGTGAAGGGACCAAAAGGCGAACTGAAGCGCACGCTCCCCGACGGTGTGAGCGTGAATCAAGTGGAGAACACCATTGTGGTGGCTCCCACCAGCGAGAAGCGCCTCTCTAGAGAGCGTCACGGACTGTGCCGCACCCTGGTCGCCAACATGATCGAAGGCGTCAGCAACGGGTATTCCAAGAAACTTGAAATCGTGGGCGTCGGCTCCAGGGCTCAAGTGAAAGGCAAGACCCTTGTGGTGAGTGCCGGCTACAGCCACCCGGTGGAGGTACAGGCCCCTGAAGGCATCACCTTCGCCGTTGAAAACAACACCAACGTCACTGTCTCCGGCACCGACAAGGAGCTGGTGGGCAATGAGGCGGCCAAGATCCGCGCCATCCGTCCGCCTGAGCCCTACAAGGGCAAAGGCATCAAGTACGCGGGCGAGCGCATCCTGCGCAAGGCAGGCAAGTCAGGCAAGAAGTAATTCCCCGCCAGACACTCCTCCGCATAACCCACCATGTCGACCCTCTCTCGCAAACAACAGACCCAGAAGCGCCACCGGCGCCTGCGTCGCCATCTCAGCGGCACCGCCGACCGTCCCCGGTTGGCTGTGTTTCGCTCCAACAGCCACATCTACGCCCAGGTCATCGACGATGCCGCACAGAGCACGCTCTGCTCGGCCTCGACGCTTGACAAGGACCTGCGCACGAGCATCAAGGACACAGGAAGCACCTGCGATGCTTCCGTTGCCGTCGGCGAACTCGTCGCCAAGCGTGCCCTGGCCAAGGGCATCCAACAGGTGGTCTTCGATCGTGGCGGCAACCTGTATCACGGCCGGGTGAAAGCCCTTGCCGACGCCGCCCGGGAAGCGGGCCTTCAGTTCTGATCCTGCTCTCAACATGACCGATTCCAACCCTCAAACCAATCCCAACGACATCCCATCGGCGGCTGATGTCCCGGCAGCGGCCGAAGGACAGCAGGAGCAACGCCGCGGTGGCGGCGGACGTGGTGACCGCGGCGACCGTCGCGGTGGCCGTCGCGGCGACCGTCGCAACCAGGAGCGCGACTCCGAATGGCAGGAGCGCGTGGTGCAGATCCGCCGGGTCTCCAAGACCGTCAAAGGTGGTAAGAAAATGAGTTTCCGAGCGATCGTCGTCGTCGGGAACGAGCGTGGACAGGTGGGTGTCGGCGTCGGCAAGGCCGGTGATGTGATCGGAGCCGTCCGCAAGGGCGTCGCCGATGGCAAAAAGCATCTCGTGAAGGTGCCGCTCACCCGTCACAATTCAATTCCCACCCTCTCCAACGGGCGTGACGGCGCAGCCAGTGTTCTGATCCGCCCCGCGGCTCCAGGCACGGGCGTGATCGCCGGTGGATCAATCCGCACCGTCCTCGAGCTCGCCGGCATCAAGAACGTGCTGGCCAAGCGCCTGGGCAGTAAGACTCCCCTCAACAACGCGCGAGCCGCCATGGTGGCTCTGGACAGTCTCCGCACCCACAAAGAGACCGCCAAGGAACGGGGGATCTCCCTCGAGCAGATCTACTCCTGACTCCCATGACTCTCCGACTCGAATCCCTTAAATCCAACAAAGGCGCCCGTCGCCGCAAACTGCGCAAAGGTCGTGGCATCGCCGCTGGCCAGGGTGCGAGCTGCGGCTTCGGGATGCGGGGTCAGAAGTCCCGCTCGGGCCGGCCAACGCGCCCCGGCTTCGAGGGTGGCCAAATGCCCTTGTACCGCAGGGTCCCGAAACTGAAGCATTTCCCTTTAGTGAACCCCAAGCAGTTCACTGTGGTGAATGTGTCGGCTTTGAACGACCTCAAGGACGGCAGCACGGTCAATCTCGACTCTCTGGTGAAGGGCGGCATCGTCACAAGCCCTAAACATCCCCTGAAAATTCTGGGGAATGGAGAACTAAAGACCAAACTCACAGTTCAAGCTGCCGCCTTCACGGCATCAGCTCGCACCAAAATCGAAGCCGCTGGTGGAACCTGCGAACTTCCGGAGTGAGACCTTTCAAGGCCGTAACGCCCAGCTCTAAGGTCTGAGCCGTCCGCAGGATTTCGATCCGCGGACGGCTTTCCTGCATCCAGCCCACACCCACGCTCTCTGTTTCATGCTCGTCAGTCGGGGACGCAACCCCAGTGCCGCTGAAGTCATCACCCAACTGGTACGGAATCCGGAGCTACGCAACCGGGTTCTGACCACTCTGGGTTTGCTGATGTTGGTGCGCCTTGGCATCTACATCCCCATGCCCGGCATCGACCGTGTTGCCTTCCAGCAGTTCATCCAGCAGGGAGGGCAGCTGATTGGATTCCTCGACATCTTCACCGGTGGAGGCATCTCCACCCTTGGAATCTTTGCCCTCGGGATCCTGCCCTTCATCAACGCTTCGATCATCCTGCAGCTGCTGACTGCGTCTCTGCCCCAGCTCGAAGACCTACAGAAAAACGAGGGAGAAGCCGGTCGACGCAAAATTGCCCAAATCACCCGCTACGTGGCGTTGGGTTGGGGACTGATTCAGAGCGTGATCTTTGCTGTGATTCTTCGGCCTTACGCACTTGAGGGTTTGTCAGACGGCGTATTCATTACGCAGACAGCTCTGGCTCTGGTCACCGGCTCGATGATCGTGATGTGGATCAGCGAAGTGATCACTGAGCGAGGAATTGGCCAGGGAGCCTCCCTGGTGATCTTCCTCAACATCGTGGCCACCCTGCCTCAGGCCCTCGGGTCCACCATTGAGAAAGCCCAGACGGGTGACCGAAGCGACGTGTTTGGGATCATCGTGCTGGTCCTGGTGTTCTTGGTCACCATCGTTGGAATCATTTTCGTGCAGGAGGGGGCTCGACGGCTGCCGATCGTGAGTGCCAAACGCCAGGTGGGTGGATCCGCTCTCCTCCCCAACCGTCAGAGTTATTTGCCTCTGAAGCTGAACGCTGGTGGCGTAATGCCGATCATTTTCGCTTCTGCGCTGATTTTCCTACCGATCACAATCGCCAATTTCAGTCAGAACCCACTGTTGATTACCGCAGCGAGCGCGTTGAACCCAAGTGCATCAAACCCATGGCCGTACGCACTGCTGTTTTTCTCCTTGATCCTGGGCTTCTCCTACTTCTACGCCTCGCTCACTTTTAATCCAACAGAAGTCGCCACCAATCTCAAACGCGGTGGCGTGGCCATCCCAGGGGTCCGCCCTGGGAGCGCCACAGCCAACTATCTCGAAGGCGTCAAAAATCGACTCACTCTGCTCGGAGGCTTATTTCTGGGGGCTGTCGCCATCATCCCCTCCGCCGTCGAGCGCGCCACCAGCGTCACCACATTCCAAGGACTCGGCGCAACGTCCCTCCTGATTCTGGTCGGCGTCGCTATCGACACCGCCAAGCAGGTTCAAACGTACGTGATCTCACAGCGCTACGAGGGCATGGTGCGCCAATAGAGAGCACCAAAGCGTTACGCCTAAAGCACGAATTTGGTACGCCACCGTACCGCCCCATCGCTTTATCCCCTGACCCATCCCATCGACACCATGAAGCAACGTCTGCTGTTCATCGGCCCCCCAGGGGCAGGCAAGGGAACCCAGGCTTCACGCCTCTGCGACACCCACGGACTTCGCCATCTCTCCACAGGCGACCTGCTGCGCTCTGAGGTTTCAGCAGGCAGCGCCCTGGGCAAGGAAGCCGAAGCGGTCATGAACCGCGGCGAGCTCGTCAGCGATGACCTGGTTCTCGCCATCGTCCGTTCTCAGCTCACAGCGCTGAAGGGCCAGGGCTGGCTTCTCGATGGCTTTCCTCGCAATGTTGCGCAAGCCGAAGCACTGGAGCCCCTGCTCGGAGAACTGCAACAAAGCATCGAGACGGTCGTTCTTCTGGAACTCGACGACGAGGTCCTTGTCGAGCGACTGCTTGCCAGGGGTCGAGCGGACGACAACGAATCGGTCATTCGCAATCGTCTCGAGGTGTATCGCAAGCAGACCGCCCCGCTGATCGACTACTACCGAGCCAAGGGACTGTTGATCTCCATCGACGCCCAGGGCAGCGTGGAAGACATCACCACAAGACTTGAAGCAAATCTGGCTTGACCCTCTGTGATAGGTTAGCTGTTTGGAATTTTGGAGAGCCACACCCAATGAAGGTGCGCGCCTCGGTCAAGAAAATGTGCGACAAGTGCCGGGTGATTCGTCGCCATGGCCGCGTCATGGTGATCTGCGAGAACCCGAAGCACAAGCAACGTCAGGGCTGAACGTCCTACGTCTGAAATTCTGATCGCTTACTCGCCGCCCAAGGCGGCAACTGTCCCCCTCGATTATTAGCTCAGTGGCACGGATTGCTGGTGTCGACATTCCCCGTGACAAGCGGATCGAAGTCGCCCTCACCTACATCTACGGAATCGGCCTCACCCGGGCCAAAACCATTCTCTCCAAGACAGGTGTCAACCCAGACATACGCGTCAAGGATCTAGAGGATGGTGATGTGCAGAAACTGCGTGGCGCCACCGAAGCCTTCACGATCGAGGGTGATCTGCGCCGGCAGGAGGGCATGGCCCTCAAGCGCCTGCAGGACATCGGCTGCTTGCGTGGCCGCCGCCATCGCATGAGCCTTCCTGTTCGCGGCCAGCGAACCCGCACCAACGCACGCACCCGTCGCGGCGCCCGCAAGACCGTGGCCGGCAAGAAAAAGTAAGCCTCTTGCAGTCGTTCGGATTGCTCCGTTCCTCCAGCCCCCATCACCCCCAGGCCCATGGCCAAGACCGTCAAGAAATCCGGCCCGAAGAAGGCCAAACGCAACGTCCCCAACGGCGTTGCGCATATTCAGAGCACGTTCAACAACACGATCGTCTCGATTACCGACACCACCGGAGAGGTCATCTCCTGGTCATCGGCCGGTGCCAGCGGCTTCAAAGGTGCTCGTAAGGGCACGCCCTTCGCAGCACAGACCGCAGCCGAGGCCGCTGCTCGTCGCGCACTTGATCAAGGGATGCGTCAAATCGAAGTGCTGGTTCGCGGCCCCGGTTCTGGACGAGAAACCGCCATCCGTGCTCTGCAGGTCGCCGGCTTGGAGATCACCCTGATCCGTGATGTCACGCCGTTGCCCCACAACGGCTGCCGCCGTCCCAAGCGTCGTCGCGTCTGATCCACGCGTTTCCGTTCAGGTCCCTCTCTCCCCCCGCCTCAGACAGTGTTGCAATACCAGATCGACCGTATCGAGCATCAGATCGCTGACGATCGCTCACAAACCGGTGTGTTTCTCATCGGCCCCTTAGAGCGTGGTCAGGCCACGACTCTCGGCAACTCGCTGCGTCGTGTGCTGATGGGCAATCTCGAGGGCACAGCGGTCACCGCCGTGAGGATTGCTGGTGTCAATCATGAATACGCCACCATCCCAGGTGTTCGCGAGGATGTTCTTGACATTCTCTTGAATTGCAAGCAAATCACCGTGAACAGCCGCACCAGCGAGCTGGAGATCGGACGTCTGGTGGTGGCCGGACCGGCAACCGTTAAGGCCCGTGACCTGCAGTTTTCATCTCAGGTGCAGGTGATTGACGGGGAGCGTGTGATCGCGACGGTGGGCGAGAGTTACAGCCTCGAGCTCGAGGTGCATGTGGAGCGAGGCATCGGCTACAGGCCGGTGGATCGCCACAACGAAGACACCAGCGCCATCGACCTGCTGCAGATCGATGCTGTGTTCATGCCAGTGCATCGGGTGAACTTCACCATCGACGAAACGGCCGTTGCCGAAGGTGGATCAGCCCGAGAGCGTCTGCGTATGGAGGTGGTGACCGATGGATCCATCACCCCAGACGATGCCATTGCCCAGGCTGCCAATCAGCTCATCGAGCTGTTTCAGCCTCTGGCCACGGTCACCATGGTCGAAGAGGTCAGCGCAGAACCCGAGCCCACTGCAGAGGCTCAGATTCCTCTCGAGGAACTCAACCTCTCGGTTCGTGCCTACAACTGCTTGAAGCGAGCTCAGGTGAACTCGGTTTCCGATCTCATGGGTTTCAGCTACGAGGATCTGCTGGAGATCAAGAACTTCGGATCCAAGTCGGCTGACGAAGTGATCGAGGCCCTCGAGCGCATCGGCATCCAGATTCCCCAAAGTCGCACCAGCGCCTGATCGTTCCTCACTCCATTCCAAGTCCTCACCCGAACCATGCGTCACCAATGTCGAGTTCCTCAGCTGGGCCGCCCAGCTGACCAGCGCAAAGCCATGCTTCGTGGCCTGACCACGCAGCTGATCCGCGAAGGCCGGGTCACGACAACCAAAGCCCGCGCCAAGGCCCTGAGGGATGAAGCCGAGCGCATGATCACGTTGGCCAAGGAAGGCAGCCTGGCGTCACGGCGACGGGTGCTCGGTTACGTGTACGACAAGCAGCTTGTGCATGCTCTCTTCGAGAAAGCGCCCGACCGCTACAGCGATCGCAAAGGTGGTTACACCCGGATCACCCGCACAGTTCGCCGCCGTGGCGACAATGCCGAGATGGCCATCATTGAGTTGGTCTGAACCCTTCGGATCAGAGCACGATTCACGACCCCCGACCCGGACCTGAAACCAATCCCCCCCAGCGGATTGCTATCAGCCTCCAGTACGCGGGGTCGTTTTTTTGTGGCTGGCAGCGGCAACGACAGGGCACAAGCGTGCAAGGTGTACTCGAACAGGCCATCGCGGATCTCGACCCCCATCGTCCCGTCCATGCCGTGGCCGCGGGCCGCACTGACGCCGGTGTGCATGCAGCCGGACAAGTGGTGCATTTCGACAGCAGTGGTCCAATTCCCGCCAATCGCTGGGCTCCAGCACTGAATGGCCGGCTACCCGCCAGCATCAGGGTCCGTGAAGCCGTGGAACGGCCTCTTTCGTGGCATGCCTGCTACTCGGCCACCTACCGGCGCTATCGCTACACCCTTTACAACGGCCGGCGACCCAATCTCTTTCTCGCGCCCTGGAGCTGGCATCGCTATCAAGCGCGTCTTGATGAGCATGCGATGGCTGATGCCTTGGGGGGAATGCTTGGCAGTCATGACTTCGCAGCTTTCCAGCGCGCTGGAAGTCGCAGAGCTCATTCAAGAACCACGATTCAGGACGTCTCCGTTCAACGGCGAGGCGATCTGATTGACCTGGAGATTCAGGCCACCGGCTTTCTCTATGGAATGGTGCGCCTATTGATGGGGCAACTGGTGGCCGTTGGTGAACATCGACTCACCCCAGAACAGTTCGAGCGCCGCTGGCGGGAACGACGGCGTGAGGAGGTCAAAGACGGTGCACCACCCCAGGGCTTGTGCTTGCTCAGGGCAGGCTACGAGGACACCATCTTCAGCAAGGGCGGCTGGTACGATTGTCAACCGACTTTTTGTCTAGCCACAGAAGATCCACCTCCGGATCCTCCAGGATGGTGATTCAGCACCTGAACCGCACCGACGCCAACCGAACTTTGAGGTTGGGGTCAGGCGACAAGGTAAAGTCGATCTTTGAGCTCTGGTTGGAACGCCACGGCGTAACCAATGCTCCCTGCCCAGCTTCGTCGCTCGCGACGGGGCATATCAGAACCGGCATGCCGGCGCGATGAACAAGACCTCTGTCCCCTCCATCGATTCGATCGACCGCCAGTGGTATCTGGTGGACGCTGAGAATCAAACCCTCGGCCGACTGGCAACCGAGGTGGCTTCCGTGCTGCGCGGCAAGAACAAAGCCAGTTTCACCCCTCACCTCGACACCGGCGATTTCGTTGTCGTTGTGAATGCCGACAAGATTCGGGTAAGCGGTAACAAGCCTCAGCAGAAGCTTTACCGCCGTCACTCCGGTCGCCCCGGAGGCATGAAGGTGGAAACCTTCGCTCACCTGCAGGAGCGCCTGCCAGAACGCATCGTGGAGAAGGCCATCAAAGGCATGCTTCCCCACAACGCCCTGGGTCGGCAGATGTTCCGCAAATTGAAGGTTTACAAGGGTGCCGAGCACCCTCACGCTGCCCAACAGCCCAAGCCCCTGCAGCTCGATCCCGCCGCCACCGCCCAATGAGCACCTCCAATTCTGTCGTCTACTGGGGTACCGGCCGCCGCAAAACCTCTGTGGCCCGTGTGCGCTTAGTGCCAGGAAACGGCACCATCACGATTAACGGTCGCCCCGGCGATAACTATCTCAATTACAACCCCGCCTACCTGTCTGCAGTACGTGCCCCACTGCAGACGTTGGGTCTCCTCACGGAGTACGACGTTCTCGTGAACGTCCGTGGTGGTGGACTGACCGGCCAAGCTGATGCCATCAAGCAGGGCGCCGCTCGCGCCTTGTGTGAGCTTTCAGCCGACAACCGCAAGCCCCTGAAGACCGAAGGCCATCTCAGCCGAGATCCACGGGCAAAGGAACGTCGCAAGTACGGCCTCAAGAAAGCCCGTAAAGCTCCCCAGTTCTCCAAGCGCTGATTTCTGTCATGCCCAAGCCCGAAATCCATCCCACCTGGTATCCCGATGCCAAGGTGATCTGCAACGGAGAAGTGGTAATGACCACTGGCTCCACGCAGCCCGAAATCCACGTTGATGTGTGGAGCGGCAACCATCCCTTCTTCACAGGCACTCAGAAAATCCTCGACACGGAGGGGCGTGTGGATCGTTTCATGCGCAAATACGGCATGGGCGGAGCAGACAAGGCTGCAGATGACAAAAAAAGTGGCGAGAAAGCAGACGCCTGATTGGTGTTTTGCCATGAATGTTCCCCCGAAGGCAGTAACACCACTGCCATCGGGGGTTTTTGTTGACCCACCGTCCTTCGTTGCAGACCAGGCATCGGCACCATCTCTGAGGGAATGGATCCATCGACGTTGATCAGTCGCCTCGAAGCGGCACGCGACAGTTTCCACAACCTGGAGCGCCAATTGGCGGATCCAGATGTGGCCTCAGATCCCACGCGTCTGCAGTCAATCGCTCGGGAACGATCCAGACTCGAACCCCTGGTGAACGACTACACCAGCCTGCAATCGGTGCAAGCGGAGCGGGAACAGGCCAGAGAACTCCTGCGTGATAGCCGTGGTGATGAGGAGATGGCCAACCTTGCGCAACTTGAGTTGGAGGAGCTGGACAAGCGCCATGAAGTCCTGATTCAACGGCTCACACTGGCACTGCTGCCGAAGGATCCCCGGGATGAACGCAGTGTGATGCTTGAGATCCGTGCTGGTGCCGGCGGCGATGAAGCCTGCCTCTGGGCAGGCGATCTGGCACGGATGTATGAACGCTTCAGCAGCAGGCGCGGCTGGACGGTTCAACCAGTGAGTGCCAGTGAAGCCGACCTTGGGGGCTTCAAGGAGCTGATCCTCTCGGTGAAAGGAGATTCAGTGTTCAGTGAGCTGAAATTTGAAGCTGGAGTTCACCGCGTGCAACGTGTCCCAGCCACAGAATCGCAAGGACGCGTTCACACATCCACTGCCACCGTGGCCGTCATGCCAGAAGCAGACCCCGTCGAAGTGCAGATCGAACCCGCCGATTTGGAGATCAGTACAGCCCGATCCGGTGGAGCTGGAGGGCAGAACGTCAACAAAGTCGAAACCGCCGTGGATCTAATGCATCGCCCCAGCGGAATCCGTGTGTTTTGCACCCAGGAACGATCCCAGCTTCAGAACAGGGAGAGGGCCATGGAGATTCTGCGGGCCAAGCTCTACGAGCGCCAACTGGCGGAAGCCAATGCCCGGGAAAGCTCCGCGCGACGCGCCCAGGTGGGCACAGGCGATCGCAGTGAGAAGATCCGCACCTACAACGCCAAAGACAACAGGGTCACAGATCATCGGCTGGGCCGGAACTTCAGCCTTGATCCAGTACTCCAGGGACAAATGGAGGATGTTATCGGTGCTTGTATCGCTGAGGAACAGCGCAGCAAGCTGGCAGCGCTCAGTCAGCAATCGGACGACTGAATCACGCGCCGATCACATATTTGGCCCACTCACTGTGCCGACCAGAATTGATCTGACGGACGGCATCGAAACTCAAACTGCTGAGCGGTCGTCTTGGCATTTTCCGCAGAGGCATGGCCGCTTCCTGGGGCGTGCGATTCCCCTTTCGGACGTTGCAGCGCATACAGGCTGTGGTCACGTTGTCCCAGCTGTCGCCACCGCCGCGACTGCGAGGCATCACGTGGTCGATCGAGAGATTCTCCTTGACGCCACAGTACTGACAGGTGTGGTTGTCTCTCTGAAACACGTTGCGACGGGTCAGTGGGACCTGCCTGAATGGAACACGAACAAACTGCCGCAACCTGATCACCGTTGGGACATGAACATCTCGGCGTACGAGCCGATGAGGATCATGTTCGAGGCTCTCAGCCTTTCCCTTGAGCATCATCACCAAAGCTCGACGCCAAGTGGTGATGTTCAGAGGTTCGTAGGACGCATTGAGAACGAGAACCTGGCCCATGCCAGCTCCCAGATTAAACGGCATGCTAACGGGGTCACAAATGACGCCTTGTGCCCCCCACTACCAAGCCCCCATGTCCGACCTGTTCGTCGACAACCAACGATCTGCAGGACTCGTGCACCAGACCGGGGCCGACCCCCGTCAACGGGCCTGGATGGAAGTCTCCGCACAGGCTGTGGAAAAGAATGCACGAGCACTGAAAGGGATTCTGAAACCTGGCTGTGCCCTGATGGCCGTTGTCAAGGCCGACGGCTACGGACATGGAGCTGAGACGGTCGCCAGAGCAGCCATTTGTGGAGGAGCCGCCAGCCTTGGCGTGGCCACCCTGCAGGAGGGGATTGAACTGCGACGGGCCGGGCTCGAACTCCCTGTTCTTGTGCTCGGCAACCTGATTCAGGCTGAAGACTTGCGGGCCTGCCTGCATTGGCAGCTGATGCCCACCTTGAGCAGCATGCGTGAAGCGCTGCTCTGCCAGAACCTTGCCAGCGGCAGCGGCCGTCGCTTCTCCGTTCAGCTCAAGCTGGACACAGGAATGACCCGACTCGGCTGCGACTGGCAGGACGGCAGTCGTCTCACGGCGGCCATCCAGCAACTCGACCATCTGATGCTCCGTGGCGTGTACAGCCACCTCGCTATGGCCGATGGAGGTCCCGAGGGTGATGCTGAGCGCATCACTCGACTGCAGCAGGAGCGCTTTGACGCCGTGACGCGGTCCCTTCGCAGCGAAGCCCTCCAACTCCATCTCGCCAATTCAGCCGGCACGCTTCGCGACCCATCCCTTCACCATGACCAGGTGCGCGTCGGCTTGGCTCTCTATGGCCATTCACCCAGTCAGCATCTGAACCAAAGCGTGCATCTGGAACCAGCGATGGGAGTGAAGGCACGGGTGAGCCTGATCCGCGTTGTGCCTGCAGGAGTGGGCGTGAGCTACGGACATCGTTTCATCACCAGCCGTCCCAGCCGACTGGCCGTGGTGGGCATCGGCTACGCCGATGGAGTGAGCCGTTCTCTATCCGGCCAGATCTCAGTGCTCCACGCTGGCCAACGCCTACCGCAGGTGGGTGCGATCACCATGGATCAGCTGTTGGTAGACGCCACCGACCACCCAGCTCTGGATGTGGGTGATGTGGTGACCCTGCTTGGATCTGATGGCGAGGAAGTGATTCATCCGCTGGAGTGGGCCGAACTGTCCCATACGATTCCTTGGGAAGTGCTGTGCAGCTTCAAACATCGCTTACCCCGCTTGGTGGTCTGAAGGCACGACCTCTTGATAAGGTGGGCAAGCCGCTGGAGAGGTGGCTGAGTGGTTGAAAGCGGCTCCCTGCTAAGGAGTTACAGGAGGCAACTTCTGTCGAGGGTTCGAATCCCTCCCTCTCCGTTGAATTAAACGTGATCAATCGCTGGGTGCGAAGAGCGCCAGATTGTGGGCGATAGCTGGGAGCAGAGCTTCGTCATTCGCCAGCTCTGCACCTTCGGTGAACACCACAAGCAGACTGGGAGGTTCATTGTTCAAACACCACCAGGCAGCATCGTGTCGCGCCTGGCTCATCCAACCGGCCTTGCTCCAAAGCGTGCTGACTGGGGACAGCCCTTCGCCGAGAAAGCCGTCAACCTGATTCTCTGGATCAGACGCTCTCGCCTCTGGATCCAGAGATCGCAGCAATCGATTCCGCAGGCGCTGGCAGGCCGGTGGAGACAGGACTCCATCTGTCATCACAGCCTCCAACATGCGTGCCACTGCGGCCGTGGAGAGTGCATTTCGATTGGAATTGCCCTCCCCGTAGAAAGCCTTTTCGCGGCCATAAGGTCCGTCACTCCAGGTTTTCTGGCAGCAGTTCACCTGGTCCAGTTCGGGCCATCCGAAATCCTTGAGCCACCGGTTCACAACCAGACGCTGTTGCTGCCACTGCTCCCAGGCCGGTGAGCGCAAGGCGGGACCACTTGTGGTCCCGGTAAGAAAGTCCACAATCAAGCCGGTGGCATCGTTACTGGAGTCAGCCAGCATGTCGAGCAAAGCTCGGCGCAATTCCTCACTATCAGGAAGGACATCTCTCTCCAGCCAGTGCTCCGCTGCCACTGCATAAATCAGCTTGACAACGCTGGCTGGATACATGAGTTTCTGATCCGCCCAAGAGGCCCCGCAACCACTGCCAGTCACTGGCATTGATTGGTCGTATCGCACCCAGGTCACGGCGATCCGATCATGCAGACCGGGGCGGCCTTCGGCAGCGAGTCGATCGATCAGAGCAGCCAGATGCTCCTGCATCGTTGGCTCGGGGCGGTAGAACGCCATGGCACTGGCTTCAGTCAATGCCGACCCTAGGCACTCCATTGGCTCCAGATCTCATCACTCCAGGAAGCTGCTGGCAGCTCCTGAAGGACCTCAACGGTTATTCCCGTGCCCGTGGTGAAAGTCTTGCAACCCAGGCAGCTGCGGGCCGGAGTTTTCGCGTGATCACCCCTTTGGACACGCTCGGCGGCAACCGCATTCGGGTGAAACTGATTGAGGATGGCTATCCCTGCTGGCTGAATGTGGCCGATCTCGCCGGGCAGGCACGCACAACGGCTCCTCCCCGGCCTCGACTGTTGACGAGTGACGCGATCGCGGCACGGATTCCTGCGGTTCTCGAATGGCTCAAGGTTGCCGCCGCTCGCCCGAATGAATACCTCTGGGGCGGAACGCTGGGCCCTGATCTCGACTGCTCAGGACTGGTGCAATGTGCCTTCGCCAGTGCCGACATCTGGCTGCCCAGAGACGCTTATCAGCAGGAACGCTTTTGCGAACCCGTCGCGGTTCGGCCAGGCAATGACCAACTTCTGCGACCAGGTGATCTGATTTTTTTCGGGCGACCGCAACGCTGTACGCATGTAGCGATTCACCTCGAACGCGGCCGCTACATGCACAGCTCAGGACGGGAGCATGGACGCAATGGCATCGGCATCGACAGCCTCCATCCCAGCGACCGACACCCTGTGGCCAGTCATTACAGAGCCGAACTGCGGGGGGCTGGTCGGATCATGCGATGTCACGACGGCACCACCCTGGCCTGATCAAAACGAATCCAAGCGCCGATTAAGTTGCTGCCATACGAGATTGATCCCCATGGCAGGGCTTGACCTTTCGGTCGTAGTGCCCCTCTACAACGAGGAAGAGAGTCTGCCAGAACTGGTCGAGCAGCTCCTCACAGCGCTGCGTCCGATCGGAGAATGCTTCGAGCTGGTGCTGGTCAACGATGGGTCCACCGATGCAACGGCTGCCGTGTTGGAGAGAATCAGCGCGGAGGTACCTGAGCTCGTAGGCGTGCTCCTGCGCAAGAACTACGGCCAGACAGCTGCAATGGCCGCAGGCTTCGATGTTGCGCAAGGCAAGGTCATCGTGAGCTTGGATGGCGACCTTCAGAACGATCCCGCCGATATCCCCCTACTGCTTGCAAAGCTTCGCGAGGGCTATGACTTGGTGAGTGGCTGGCGCCACGATCGTCAGGACGCCGAACTGCAACGCAAGCTTCCTTCCAGGATCGCCAATCGGATCATCGGGCGCGTCACGGGTGTGCGGTTGCATGACTACGGCTGTTCGCTGAAGGCCTACGACCGCGATGTGCTTGCCGACATGCGTCTCTACGGAGAGCTGCACAGGTTTCTGCCGGCGCTGGCCTTCATCGAGGGGGCACGCATCACAGAAGTGAAGGTGAATCACCGAGCCCGCCAGTACGGCACAAGCAAGTACGGCATCGACCGCACCTTCCGGGTGCTCATGGATCTGCTCACGGTGTGGTTCATGAAGCGGTTTCTGACGCGCCCGATGTACGTGTTCGGCTTTGGAGGTCTGATTGCGATCCTGATGAGCCTGATTGCAAGCTCTTATCTGCTGGTGATCAAGCTGATGGGCGACGACATCGGCACCCGGCCGCTATTGATTCTGGCGGTGGTGCTTGGCCTGGCCGGCATTCAGCTGTTCTGCTTCGGGCTCCTAGGGGAACTGCTGATCCGCACTTATCACGAAAGCCAGGGACGTCCGATTTACCGCATCCGGGCGACGTTGCGAGGTGGACGAGCCTGCTGAGAGGGACTGGGACGGGTTGCGCCGCGCTGCCGATCGATACCGGCGGCGGCGGCCAACACAACACGACGGTCCGAATCACGAAGGCCCCGGCGGAGCACAGGCAGCACCGAGGAATGTCCCCAAAGCCCCGCCCGCTTGACGGCTACAAGACGCTGCTCGGGTCCGCCTTGATCCATGGCCTGGCGAAGCTCCTTCGTCAGAGCCAGCCGAGCCGCGGTTCCCACAGGGGGCTCAAAGACCTGGTCTACCGAAGACTCCGATATTTCGGAGGTGGCTGAGGGCTCGAGCGGCGCTGAGGCCTCACTCAGCACGAGGCCGAGTTGGGCCCGATTGATCGCTGCAACCGAGCCCGCATCCGTACTGCGCAGCAGAGTCTTGCTTGGACGACGGCCAAGCAGCCAGAGCACAGCCACCAGCACGACTGCTGCACCACCGGCAAGAAGCTGATTCATGGAGCTTGAGCGACGGACGCCGCAGGGATTGAACTTTTATGTCGCCGTTGCGGTCGGTGCGAGACCGACAGAAAGGCGCTCACTACAGTACTGGCGGACCTTTTGGCCGCTGCCATGACCGGAGAATTTGTTGCTGCCTGGATGCCCTCAGTATTCGTTCCCCTCGTAGGGATCATGGGCCCAGCTGTGGCCATGGCTTTGCTGTTCAACGTGATCGAAGCCACTGATTGATCGGCCGCGCGCCCTTCAGACCGCTTCAGAGCTCCGCACCTCAATTCATTTATCCCATGACCGTGACCCCCGTAGCCGACCCCACAGTTGGCAACCTGGCCACCCCGGTGAACAGCAGCTATTTCGCCAAGGCCTTTCTCAACGCACTTCCTGCATACAGACCTGCGCTTTCTCCCAACCGTCGCGGTTTGGAAGTTGGCATGGCCCACGGCTTTTTCCTGTATGGCCCCTTCACAATCTGTGGCCCCCTGCGACTCACCGAGTACTCCACCACCGCTGGATTGCTGGCCACCATTGGTTTGGTGTCCATCCTGACCGTGTGCCTCTCCATCTACGGAACCGCAGGCAACGGCCCCAATGTTCAGCCGGCTGACGCCACAATCGACAACCCTCCTGCCGACCTGTTCACCAAGGCCGGATGGGCCGAGTTCGCCAGTGGCTTCTGGCTCGGAGGCTGTGGTGGCGCAGCTTTTGCCTGGTTCCTCACCGGCACTGCGCTTGTCGCTCCTCTGGTGAACATCGCCGGCGGTGTCTGGAGCGTGAACTAAGGCGGTTAAGCCTGACCTCACTTCAAACTGCAATGCCCCGAATGCTCCTCAATGGCGCATTCGGGGCATTCTGCTGTCAAGATCTTGACGCTTCTGAACCACTGCCGCCTTGCGGTCCATCTCCCAGCCGTTCCTGCGGCGGCCTGTGTTCACCGTCGTCTGCAGCTTGCTTGTGCTGCTGGCAGGCTCCGTTGCACTGGTGGGCCTCGGCCTTGAAGACCTTCCACAGCTAGCACCAACTCGAGTGAGTGTGAGCGCCTCGTTCCCAGCGGCAAGTCCGGAAGTGGTGGAGCAGAGCGTCACGGCCGTTCTCGAAAAACAGCTCAATGGTCTGGAAGGGCTTGAGAGCATGACGTCCAGCAGCCGTCAAGGCGGTGCCAGCCTCAGCCTGCGCTTCGAATCGGGCGATCCCGAGCTGAACGCGATCAAGGTTCAGAACGAGGTGAACCTGGCAAGCAGGCGACTTCCTCAGGCTGTGACACGCCAAGGCCTGAACGTGAACCGTTCGACTGATGACCTCCTCCTGATTCTCGGATTCAGTGCTCCTCCAGGCCTCTACGAACCGATCTTCATCGGCGGCTGGCTCGATCAAAACCTGCAGGAGGCACTGAAAGCAACACCTGGTGTCGGCGACATCCGCGTGTTCGGCAGCAGCGAATTGGCCTTCCGACTCTGGCTTGATCCCAACCGTCTGGAGTTGTTCAACCTCTCCACCAACGACATCACCGCAGCACTGGCAGAGCAGAACGTGCTGGCCGCGGTAGGGAGTCTGGGCGCGGCTCCAGCGCCGGCCGGACAGCTGTTCAGCCTTCCCATCGACGCCGAAGGACGGCTCCGCAATCAAGCGGACTTTGAAGCCATGGTGGTCAAGCGCACTGAGGCGGGAGGCCTTGTGCGCCTGAAGGATGTCGGACGAGTCGAACTGGGCCAGCGCGCTTACGGCAGCAGCACCCTGAACCTTGAGGGGAACAGCTCTGTTGCGGTGGGCATTTTCCAGAGAGACGGTGCAAACGCCTTGCAGGTGAGCCGGGCTGTGATGGATGAGCTGACGCGCCTGGAGAGAAGTTTTCCTCCAGGCCTAACCATGCAGGTGATTGTGGATGTGGCCGAAACCGTACAAGCCAACCTGGATCGCACCACCGCCACACTTCGCGATGCGGTGGTGCTGGTGCTTGTGGTGCTTGTGCTGTTCCTTGGACGCTGGCGACTGGCGCTGATCCCTGGCATCGCGGTTCCCGTTGCCCTAATTGGCAGTCTGATCGTGGTACGACTGAGCGGATCGAATCTCAACAGCCTGATCCTGTTCGGACTGGTGCTCGCCACTGGCATCGTGGTTGATGACGCCATCGTGGTTAGCGAGGACATCGCAGGGCGGATCGAAGAGGGGGCTGAACCGCAGGGTGCAGCAGAGGATGCCATGGCCGAACTGGCAGGGGCAGTGGTCGCCACATCCCTCGTCCTGGCCGCTGTGTTCCTCCCGGTGTTGCTGATACCAGGATCCATCGGTCGCCTCTATCAACCGATTGCTCTGGCCATCAGCGGGGCCATCTTGTTCTCCACATTCAACGCCCTCACCTTCACCCCCATGGCCTGTGCGCGGGCGCTTGGTTCAGGGAGCGGCCGCTTACCCGCGCCGATAAAACGCATCAGCCAGATGCTTCGCCATGGGATGCATCGCCTGCAGAGCTGGTATGGCAAAGCCCTGGCTCTCTGGCTCCCTCGAGGACGCATCGTTCTGGGCCTGATCCTGACGGGCTTGATGTTGACGGGTATCGGACTGGCAACGATTCCCACATCCTTCATCCCTAATGAAGATCAGGGTCAAGTGCGGGGTTATTTCACCCTGCCTGAAGGCGCCAGCCTTGAGCGCACCGAAGCGGTGATGGAACGCATCCGTCAGGTGATCGCAGAGGATCCATTGATCCGCAGCGGCAACTTCTATGCCGGCCGTTCGTTCGGCCAGAGCGGAGAAGACCGGGGTGCGTTTTATCTGCGCCTGGCCCCCCTGAAGGAACGACCGGGACGCGAGAACAGCAGCGAAGCCGTGAAGAAACGCCTGAACAAGGCCCTCAGGCAACAAATCACGGATGCGAGGGTGATTGTCACCACACCCCCCACGGTGCGGGGATTCAGTAGCGAATCAGGTCTGCAGTTGGAACTTCTAGACCGCAGTGGTGGCCAGCTCAGTCTTCAGGACTTCGAAGCCCAGGCCCAACGGTTCATTCGATCAGCACGGGAGTCTGGCCGCTTCCAGCGGGTGAGCACCCGGTTTGATGCCAGTTCACCGCGATGGCGCCTCGAGATTGACAGAAGCCAGATGGCAGCTCTCGACCTGCCGGTGGGGCCGACCCTTCGCGACATCGGAACGGCCATCGGCGGCCGCTATATCGATGACACGTTCGAAGGCGGGCAGATCCGCAATATCTACGTTCAGCTGGAGGGATCCGACCGAAGCACACCTGGTGACCTGACCAGCCTGATGGTGCGCAATCGCAGCGGCGAACTGGTATCGGTGGCCAACGTTGTGACGTTGAAACGGGATTCCGGCGCCAACAGCATCACCCATTACAACCAGAACCGCTCGATCAGCATCACCGCCGTGCCGATCGATGCTGTGAGCAGTGGACAGGCGATCGACTTACTCCAAGCCCTGAGCGATCGCACAGGCGGAACCAATCTGGCCCTCACCTTCACGGGACTGGCCAAAGAAGAGACACGGGCAGAAACCGTGACCTGGGTGCTGTTTGCCCTAGGCCTCTCGGTGGTTTACCTCCTGTTGGCCGGGCTGTACGAAAGTTTCCTCGACCCTCTGATCATCCTGCTCACTGTGCCCATGGCCTTGCTCGGGGCCTTGATCGGCTTGAAGCTGCGGGGCCTCACTCTGGATGTCTATGCCCAGATGGGACTGCTCGTTCTGGTGAGCCTGGCGGCCAAGAACGGAATTCTGATCGTGGAGTTCGCCAATCAACGCCTCGAGCAAGGCATCGCCCTACTGGAGGCGATCGAAGAAGCCGCCATCAATCGGATGCGGCCAATTCTCCTCACCGCAGTCACCTCGCTGGCAGGCTTCCTGCCCCTGCTTCTGGCCAGCGGAAGCGGATCAGCCAGCCGGATCAGCATTGGAACAGTGGTCTTCAGTGGGCTGCTGGTCTCCACGCTGCTGTCTCTGTTCGTGATTCCTGCGATCTATTTACAGCTCAAACGCTGGCGTGGCGTGGGGCCATCCATGCCGGAACTGGATGGTTAGCAGGGTTCAAACTGATCATTCAGGGCCGGACCACCCGTCGGCGGGACGGCACAGGTCCCCCTCCCATTTGCAACGGCCACGTCCATCACGACAACTGGTGCTGGTGTCCTGCTCATAGAGGCACGCAAGGCCGACGCAGAGTGAGTCGAGCGAGAAGCCTCCGAAGACTGAACGCGCTCCTGAATCTCCAGCTGCGCCAGATCAATGCGCTGGCTTGGCACGATCTGCATCATGACGTTGTAACCGGTCGCTGCAGCTGAGAGCAGAAGCACAAGTTCAAGACGGGGGGGGAGTGTTGGCATGGTCTCGGCCCTGGGGAACGGAAGGGATGTATCAGTTCAGCGCCGGAAACCCGAATAAAGGTGACTAAGCCTCAACGAAAACATGACGCGGTGCATACCAAAGCCAGATCGACCGGTCCGTAATGTGGAATTTCTCTTAATACTTGAGTGATGAGCGCATGGTGAGCAGTGCGACCAAACGAGGCGCCTCATCGGAGCAAGCGCAATTTTTCTCATACGGAGAAGCGGCCGATCCGATTCGCAGCGGCCTGACAGAGCTGGTGCCCTATCGGTGCTTCTCGCCTGACTTCTTCCAGGAACCTGGCAGCGCGGTACTGCCACTGGATCTGAGTGACGCACTGGGCTGCTCGGGCCCAGCAACTGGCCCCTCCCTCTGCGCCAATTTCATTCGCCTGGATCAAGGTGAATTACGAACCGCCGCAGTGGCCACCAGCCAGCTGTTCTTCGTGGCAGATGGCCGTGGTGAAACCACAGCATGCGGTCAACGCTTCGCTTGGAGCAAAGGCGACATGCTTGTGCTGCCTGCCGGTGGTGACGCCATTCACACCAGCTGTGATCGGGCTGCGATGTACTGGGTGCACGATGCCCCCCTGCTGAGACATCTGGGGGTCGCACCGAGCCAAGCTCGCTTCGAACCAACCTTCTACAGCCATCAGGACAGTCAGCAGAAGCTCGCTGAGATCGCTGGCAGCCCTAGTGGTGCGAGGGCCAACCGAGTGAGTGTGCTTCTCGGGAACAGCTCATTTCCCCAGTCACGCACGGTGAGCCACACCCTCTGGGCCATGCTCGGCATTCTTCCGGCGAACCAGGAGCAGATGCCCCACCGGCATCAGTCCATCGCCTTGGACTTCGCAGTGGCTTGTGAACCCGGCTGCTACACCCTGATTGGGACAAAGCTCGATGAACAGGGACGGATCATCAACCCGCATCGGGAGGACTGGGTCCCAGGTGCAGCCTTCGTCACTCCACCGGGCTACTGGCATTCCCATCACAACGAATCCGGTGCGGACGCATACGTGCTGCCGATCCAGGATGCTGGACTGCATACCTATCTGCGCACGCTCGACATCCGTTTCAGCGGCTGATTGCCATAAAAAAATCCCGTCCGGAGAACCGGACGGGAACGAACATGAGGAACGACTGCTGACTTCAGAAGCAGCTCTTTTGGATCAACCGAACTTGCCAGAGGTCGAGGCGATCAGGAATGCGGCATACGTGAGGATGTAGCCGATCGTGAAGTGGGCGAGACCCACAACACGGGCCTGAACGATGGAGAGCGCAACAGGCTTGTCACGCCAGCCAACAAGGTTGGCCAGAGGCGTGCGCTGGTGAGCCCAGACGATGGTCTCGATCAGCTCCTGCCAATAACCACGCCAGGAGATCAGGAACATGAAACCGGTGGCCCACACCAGGTGACCGAACAGGAACATCCAGGCCCAGACGGCAAGGTTGTTGCTGCCGAATGGGTTGTAACCGTTGATCAGCTGGGAGGAATTGAGCCAGAGGTAATCGCGGAACCAGCCCATCAGGTAGGTGCTGGATTCGTTGAACTGAGCCACGTTGCCCTGCCAGATGGCGAGGTGCTTCCAGTGCCAGTAGAAGGTGACCCAACCCACGGTGTTCAATGCCCAGAAGACAGCCAGATAGAAGGCGTCCCAGGCTGAGATGTCGCAGGTGCCTCCACGACCGGGGCCGTCGCAGGGGAAGGAATAGCCGAAGTCCTTCTTATCGGGCATCAGCTTGGACCCACGTGCATCCAGTGCACCCTTCACAAGGATCAGGGTGGTGGTGTGCAGTCCTAGAGCGATGGCGTGGTGAACAAGGAAGTCACCAGGGCCGATGGGCAGGAACAGATCATTGCTGCCGCGCACACCGTTAATGGCGTCCATCCAGCCACCCATGTAGGCAGCATTGGCATTGGCTGCAACACCACCGGAATTGGCGAGCAGAACGTCGAAGCCATAGATCGCCTTACCGGACGCGGCTTGAACGAACTGAGCGAAGACGGGCTCCACCAGGATCTGCTTCTCGGGGGTACCGAAAGCCACGACCACATCGTTGTGAACGTACAGGCCGAGGGTGTGGAAACCGAGGAAGAGAGAGACCCAGCTCAGGTGGCTGATGATCGCTTCCTTGTGCTCGAGCATCCGAGCCAGGACGTTGTCCTTGTTGGCTTCGGGGTCATAGTCACGGATGAAGAAGATCGCACCGTGAGCAAAGGCACCGCACATCAAGAAGATGGCGATGTACTGGTGATGGGTGTACAGCGCGGCTTGGGTTGTGTAGTCCTTCGCGATGAAGGCATACGACGGCATCGCATACATGTGCTGAGCCACCAGAGAGGTGACAACGCCAAGGGATGCGAGGGCCAGACCGAGCTGGAAGTGCAGGCTGTTGTTGATGGTGTCGTAAAGACCCTTATGGCCTGCGCCCAGATCTCCAGGGGTTCCCTGAGGGGGGTTGTGGGCTTCGAGGATCTCGCGGATGGAGTGACCGATGCCGAAATTCGTCCGATACATGTGGCCAGCGATCACGAAGATCACGCCGATGGCCAGATGGTGATGGGCGATGTCGGTGAGCCAGAGAGCCTCGGTCTGAGGGTGGAAACCACCCAGGAAGGTGAGGATCGCGGTGCCGGATCCTTCTGAGGTTCCGAACACCTGGCCCATGGTGTCGGGATTCTGGGCATACACACCCCAGTTGCCGGTGAAGAAGGGTCCCAGACCGGCGGGGTGGGGCATCACGTTGAGGAAGTTGTCCCAACCAACGTGCTGACCGCGGGACTCAGGAATCGCCACGTGAACCAGGTGACCGGTCCAGGCGATGGAGCTGAAGCCGAAGAGAACAGCCAGGTGGTGGTTCAGGCGGGATTCCGCGTTTTTGAACCAAGCCAGAGAGGGGCGGAACTTGGGCTGGAGGTGAAGCCAACCGGCGAACAGGGCCCAAGCTGACAGGATCATCATGAAGATGGAGCCCTGATACAGCTCGGCATTGGTGGTCATGCCGATTGTGTAGAACCAGTGATACAAGCCCGAGTAGGCGATGTTCACCGGGGAGGAAGCACCCGCTTGGGTGAAGGCGTCAATGGCACCTTGACCGAAGTGGGGGTCCCAGATTGCGTGAGCGATGGGGCGCACGTGCAGAGGGTCGGCGACCCACTGCTCGAAGTTGCCCTGCCAGGCGATGTGGAACAGGTTGCCCGAAACCCACAGGCCGATGATCGCGAGATGGCCGAAATGGGTGGAGAAGAGCTTTTGGTAAAGCTTCTCCTCCGTCATTCCGTCATGGCTCTCGAAGTCGTGAGCCGTGGCGATCCCGTACCAGATGCGGCGGGTTGTCGGGTCCTGTGCCAGACCCTGGCTGAACGAAGGAAATTTCGTTGCCATTAGAGGGAAAGGTCAGGAGAGGTCAGCCGACCACAAGGATGTGGGCGTGGAAGAAGGCCCATGTGGTCGCAATGCCGCCCAAGAGGTAATGAGCGACACCCACGGCACGGCCCTGGGTGATGGACAGCGCACGGGGCTGGATGGCCGGGGCCACCTTCAGCTTGTTGTGAGCCCAGACGATGGACTCGATCAGCTCCTGCCAGTAGCCGCGGCCGCTGAACAGGAACATGAGGCTGAAGGCCCAGACGAAGTGAGCACCAAGGAACATCAGGCCATAGGCGCTGGTGTTGGAGCCGTAGCTGTTGATCACCTGAGCGGCCTGAGCCCACAGGAAGTCACGCAGCCAGCCATTGATGGTGATGGCGCTGTTGGCGAAATTGCCGTTGGTGATGTGCTGCACGGAACCGTCAGCATTCACCGTTCCCCAGACATCGCTCTGCATCTTCCAAGAGAAGTGGAAGATCACGATGGACAGGGAGTTGTACATCCAGAACAGACCCAGGAACACGTGGTCCCATGCGGACACCTGGCAGGTGCCACCACGGCCGGGGCCGTCACAGGGGAAACGGAAGCCGAGGTTGGCCTTGTCAGGGATGAGGCGGGAGTTACGGGCGTAGAGCACACCCTTAAGCAGGATCAACACCGTCACGTGAATCGTGAAGGCGTGGATGTGGTGCACCATGAAATCGGCGGTGCCCAGGGGGATCGGCGCTGCGGCGACCTTGCCGCCAACGGCAACGACAGATCCATTGAACACCTCGCTCACACCCGCAAGGGCGTTGGGAGCGGTGGTGCCGGCAGCAGCGGCATGCAGACCCTGAATCCATTGTGCGAACACAGGCTTCAGCTGAATTGCTGAATCACTGAACATGTCCTGGGGACGCCCCAGAGCACGCATGGTGTCGTTGTGGATGTAGAGGCCGAAGCTATGGAAGCCAAGCCAGATGCACACCCAGTTGAGGTGGCTGATCAAGGCATCGCGAGCTTTCAAAACCCTGTCCAGCACGTTGTCGACATGCTTGGCAGGGTCGTAATCGCGGATCATCGCGATAGCGGCGTGAGCTGCAGCACCGACGATCAGGAAGCCACCAATCCACATGTGATGGGTGAACAAACCGATCTGAGTCGGATAGTCGATTGACATGTAGGCGTAGGGAGGCATCGCATACATGTGCTGAGCCACGATGATGCTCAGGGAGCCGAGCATGGCGAGGTTCACAGCCAGCTGGGCGTGCCAGCTCGTGGTCATGAACTCGAACAGACCGTCATGGCCCTTCGTGGCAGGGAACAGCAGGGGATCACCCTTCTGTCCTTCGAGAATCTCCTTGATGGAGTGACCGATGCCCCAGTTCGTGCGGTACATGTGACCGGCGACGATGAACAGCACCGCGATCGCAAGATGGTGATGAGCGATATCGCTCATCCACATGCTGCCGGTGACTGGGTTCAGACCACCCTTGAAGGTGAGAAAATCGCTGTAGGCAGCCCAGTTACCCGAGAAGAAAGCACCGATACCGGCACCAAATCCTGGATACAGCTGCGCCAGCAGATCCTGATTGAAGAATTCATGCGGCAGGGGAATGTCCGCCACAGAAGCGATGGTCTTGCCATTAAGCACCAGCGGCTGGCCGGCGTCGATGGCATCCATCAGCTTGGTGGTGGGCAGGGACACATGGAGAAGGTGACCTGTCCAGGACAGTGACCCGAGGCCGAGCAGTCCAGCGAGGTGGTGGTTGAGCATCGACTCAACGTTCTGGAACCACTCCAGCTTTGGAGCTGCTTTGTGATAGTGGAAAACGCCTGCATTGAGCATCAGGCCAGCCATCACCAGAGCGCCGATGGCAAGAGACATCAGCTGCGTTTCGTTGGTGATGCCCCAGGCACGCCAAACATGGAAGAGACCTGAGGTGATCTGGATGCCCTGGAAACCGGCACCCATATCGCCGTTGAGGATCTCCTGGCCGAACACCGGCCACACCACCTGAGCGCTGGGCTTCACGTGGGTGGGGTCGGCAAGCCAACCGGAGAAGTTGGAGAAGCGGGCTCCATGGAAGAAAGCGCCGCTCAGCCAGATGAAGATGACGGCCAGATGGCCGAAGTGAGCACTGAAGATCTTCCGAGAGACCTCCTCAAGGTCACTCGTGTGGCTGTCGAAATCGTGAGCATTGGCGTGGAGGTTCCAAACCCAGGTGGTGGTTTTGGGACCTTTCGCGAGAGCACGGTCGAAGTGTCCGGGCTTGCCGAACAGCTCAAAGGTTGCTGGATTGTCAACCTTTTCGACCTGAGTCTTCGCGGTGCTCCCACGCTCTGGTGGGCTGATGGTCATCGAGTCGTTCCTCGAGGGACGGGATCGAGGTGGTGGGCCACCCCTCCGATGAACAAATGTTCACCGGGGCCACGAACGCAGCTCCGCAGAGCGTCACCACGTCCGGGCGCCAATGGCGCCAGGGGCGCAAACCCCTGACGACCACTGGAGCGCTGGGCCCCAAAGAGGGGACCGCTGGCGGAAGCATAGGAGCGCAGATGCACAGAAGACCCCATTGAGTTACAAAGGTTCAATCCGGCTGTGCGCCTGTCTGGGCCTGACATCTTCACGCAGCTCGCTATCAACAGAAAGGTACAATTCACACTAAAAATTATTCACGCAAGGGCAAATAAATCCCACTAAATAACACAGACGACACCAAATCTCCCTGGTCCCGGCATGAGCATTCAGAATGATCTGAACTCGGATATGCCCCCATGACGGCTTCGGGCCGATTTCAATTCCGTCTCCGCTGGATCACTGCCCTCATTTGCATCCTGGTGCTGGTCACCAATGCAAAGCCTGCTTCGGCCTGGGGATGGGGACGGATAGGGGCCATGGACGCAGGGTCCGCGAGGGATCCCGTGAATCCCACTGCCCCAGCCGGGCGCCTACAGGAAGTGGCTCCTCCAGGCGGGGTACAGCAGCTACAAGCAGCACTCTCTGACCGTCACCCTCAGTTAAAACTGATCAGCCCGGCCGATGGCACGGTGCTCCAGCCCGGCCAACAAACCCTGGAGCTGCAGGTGAGCGACTGGCCATTAGCGAAAGATCCTGAGCTCGGCCTGGGAGCCCATGTGGCGCTGCAGATCGATGATCAGCCCCCGCTTCGATTCAGCGAAGCTGGAAACGGACGCCTACACATTCAATTTCCAGCGCTCACACCGGGCAGCCATCGTTTCACTGCCTATGCAGCCACGCCCTGGGGGGAAGCAGTGAAAGCCCCGGGAGCCAGCCTGCAATGGCGGTTTGATCAGCTTCAGGGGCTTGCAGACACTCAGCCAGCTCCGGATTCCCCCTGGCTTGCCATGGTCAGCCCGGCAGACCTTGGCAGCGGGGAACCGCTTCTTCTGGACTGGCTGATTTGGAACGCGCCGCTGCAGAACCTGCGCGAAGGAGACGGTCGATGGAGGCTCCGGATCTCCGTCAACGGAGACAGTTTCCTGGTCGACCGACAGGATGCCCTCTGGATCAAGGGCAGCGGCAGCGGTCACGGACTCGTTCAGATGGAACTGCTGAATGGCCTGGGTGAGCCAATGAGCCCTGTGTTCAACAACCAACTCCGGGCGATTCCCCACAGCTCCGGATCCAGTCCCATCTGGATGCAATCCCGGCTCAGCGACGAGCAGGTCTCCCGCCTGCTGGGAGACATTGTCATGAAGGAAGAATCGCCCACCCCTGAGCAGGCAGCACAAGCGGTGCTCTCTGATGAGCCGGAGCCGGAACCCGCAACAGAACCGCAGGTTGCTCAGGAACCAGTCGCGCTCGAGCCCATGGTCGAGCGCATCAAGGAAGCGACCGTCCCGGAAGCCACCTCTGCAGAAAATCCAAGTTCAGAAGAGGCATACCCCGAAAAAGCCGCCCCCGAGGACGTACCCCCCATCGCCCAAAGCGCCCCTGAACCACCGCCGCAACAGGAAACACCGCAGGTAGCACCATCCAGCAGCCTGGGAGGATCAGCAAGGGAGCTGTTGAACGCTGATGGCACCCAGCGCTGACCATCCGAGGCTGCAATTCTGAACGACACGTCTTTCCGATCAAGCTCTGGTGCTGCATCGCTGGCCATCGGACTCTCACGGAGCGCATGGCCGCTGCTTCAGCGCCTTTCACACCAGGGCCTGAGCGATCGCGTCGCGCTGTCCCCCGGTGCCGCAGCATCACTCCCACACTGCCCAGATTCAGTTCTGGTGGCGACAGCCAGTGACCTTTTGCAGACCAACTGGATCGAGGGCAGACGGCTGATTGTGGTCGGAGCTCTGGGAGCCGTCACCCGACTGATAGCCCCTCTTCTCAAAGACAAGGAGAGTGATCCGGCCGTTCTGGTACTCGATGCCCAGGGTCTGCAGGTGGTCCCTCTGTTGGGAGGACATCGAGCCGGAGGGGAACAACTGGCCAGGGATCTCGCAGCAGCGCTTGGAGGCACCGCTGTGATCACCGGTGATGCAGCCACTCAAGGGCGGCTTGCGCTGGACTCCTTCGGAGAGATCTGGGGGTTTCGGCGCAGTGGCGATGCCGATGCCTGGCGCCGGTTGATGATCCACCAGGCCAAGGGACGTCCGATTGCGGTGAGGCAGCAAAGCGGCAGTGAACACTGGCGTGCTTGTGCCTCAGCCAGCACCTTGGCGTTCACCTCAGGGGCGGATGGCACGTCCGAGCTGGCGATTGGTCCTTGGATTGAAGCCGCACCCTGTCGCTGGCATCCGGCCACCTTGTGGCTGGGCATCGGCTGCGAACGCAACACGAGCCATTGCCTGATCGAACGAGCCGTTCATCAAGCACTGGAGAACGCAGGGCTGGCCGCCGAAGCTGTCGCTGGCTTCGGCAGCATTGACGCCAAAAGCGATGAGCCGGCGTTACTCACCCTGGCGCAGGAATTCGACTGGAGATTTCGGCTGTTCAGCGCATCAGCCCTCGCGGAAGTGCCGGTGCCTACACCTTCGGCCGTGGTTGAAGCCGAGATGGGCACAGCATCCGTAGCGGAAGCCGCGGCTCTGCTGGCCGCTGGCGAGGATGCCCAGCTCTTGCAGACCAAACGCATCCTCCATGCAGGGCCTGAGGAACAGGGCGCTGTCACCGTGGCGATCGCCGAAGCAGCGCAGCCCTTTGCACCGCAACGGGGAGAACTGCATCTCATCGGCAGCGGCCCTGGGGATCTCAGCCTGCTCACCCCCGATGCCCGCCGCACGCTGAGCCGCTGCGCGGTCTGGGTGGGCTACGGGCTTTACCTAGATCTTCTCGAACCGCTTCGCCGCCAGGATCAGGTCCGCCTAGACGGTCAACTCACCCGCGAACGGGACCGTTGCCAGCAAGCTCTGTCCCTTGCTCAGCAGGGAGCCAAAGTGGCGCTGGTGTCATCTGGCGACAGTGGCATTTATGGCATGGCCGGGCTAGCCCTCGAGCTCTGGATGGAGCTGGCTGATTGCTCTCGTCCCTTATTCGAGGTGCATCCCGGGCTCTCCGCCCTTCAACTCGCGGCGGCCCGGGCGGGGGCTCCGCTGATGCATGACTTCTGCACCATCAGCCTCAGCGATCGCCTCACACCGTGGCCTGTGATTGAACAACGGTTGCACGCCGCAGCCACCGGCGACTTCGTGGTGGCTCTGTATAACCCACGATCGAAAGGCCGCGACTGGCAGCTGCAACGGGCCCAGGAGATTCTTCTGGGCCATCGTCCCGATCACACCCCGGTGGTGATGGCGCGTCAACTGGGCCGCGCGGAAGAACAGGTGACCCTCCATTGCCTCAACGCTCTGCCCGTCAACAGCGTGGACATGCTCACGGTGCTGGTGATCGGCAACAGCAGCAGCACCATGGAAGGCGGGCGAATGGTGACACCAAGGGGGTACCCGGGAGCCGAACTCAGATGATGGGATCGCGTGCAGTCGGGATGACAGGATTCGAACCTGCGGCCCCTTCGTCCCGAACGAAGTGCGCTACCAAGCTGCGCTACATCCCGATGAATCGACTGTAGAAGATGACATCCGCCTTGAAACCCGAGTGGTTGCGCGTGAAAGCGCCGCAGCGGGAGCGCATCGGTGCTGTTGCCGATCTTCTGCTCGACCTGAAGCTGAACACGGTCTGCCAGGAGGCCAGCTGCCCCAACATCGGCGAGTGCTTCGCCGGCGGCACCGCCACCTTTCTGATCATGGGGCCAGGCTGCACCCGCGCCTGCCCTTACTGCGACATCGACTTCGACAAGAGTGTCCGTGCGCTCGACCCCACCGAGCCGGAGCGGCTCGGGGTAGCGGTGGCGCGTTTGGGTCTGAAGCATGTGGTGATCACCTCGGTGAACCGCGACGACCTGCCGGATGGGGGAGCCTCCCAGTTCGTGGCCTGCATCGAACAAGTGAAGCAACGCTCTCCGCTCACCACGATCGAGCTGCTGATTCCCGACTTCTGCGGCAACTGGGAGGCCCTGGCCACAGTGATGGCGGCAGCACCCCATGTGCTCAACCACAACATCGAAACCGTGCCACGGATGTACCGCCTGGCTCGCCCCCAGGGCATCTACGAGCGCTCCCTGGAGCTGCTGAAGCGGGTCCGCGACGACTGGCCCAGGGCTTACAGCAAATCAGGACTGATGGTGGGCCTGGGGGAGAGCGACGAGGAAGTGATCAGCACCCTGCGGGATCTGCGCGACCATCGGGTGGACATCGTCACCATCGGCCAATACCTCTCCCCAGGCCCCAAGCACCTGGCTGTGGAACGTTTCGTGACCCCTGAGCAGTTCGACACCTACCGCCGCATCGGCGAAGAGGAACTGGGCTTTCTGCAGGTGGTGAGCACCCCCCTGACCCGCAGCAGCTATCACGCCGGCGAGGTGCAGCGGCTCATGCAACAACACGCTCGCTGAGAATCTCTGATTTACAAAAAACGAACATGAGCAAACAATGAGCTCATGAGATAATTTGCTTACAAATGCAGCAACAAGAGAAATGCGTTCTTTCAGCAGCCTGGAAGAAAATACTCTTTACGTTTTCAGGCCTGAAGGCAGCAAATCCCCCGAACTCATTGGTGTCACCAAAGGGGAAAACAATTCATCACTGTTTCAGCCTTTAACCGGCACAGAAGAAGACAGAAGAAAACTTCTCACAAAACTCTCAACAGCAAACAAAGAACTCACAGATGACTATGACTTAGTCCAAGCACTGACATCCACACCCGAAGACGATTGCAGAATTTCAGTCAATGAATTAAAGGACTGGTCGATCGCAGGAACAGCAACCGCCGCCTTACAAATAAGCAACATTACAAAACCCAGAATAATCCATATAATCAAATCTTTTTCAATCGAAGTCAACGTCCCTAAAACGCTCATCCTGGAAGGCTATCTTGCCTGCCACCGCGGCCAAGGATCGCTGACAATCGCATACGAACAGGAAGGGAGAAAAAAAGAAGAGCTTATTAACTTCGACGCCAGGAAAAAGGGCGGCCAAGAAGTCAGGGGTTATTCACATTTTTCAATTCCGATCAAAGCCGATCAAGGCAAGATAACAATCAATGGCTACCTCAAACACCAGCGCGAGACCGAGAAGAACACCAAGGACTGCTTTTATTTTATAGGTGGGCTATCAATAAGACCCCAGGAACAGGATCAACAGACCTGCAAACCAAGGACCAATGGCCACCCTCCCGACAGCACAAATGCTCATTTATACAAAATAAAAGTCCCTAAATTCACGCACCAATCAGACGACTCTCTATATCTTGAATGGTCAGACGGAGAAAGAGAGAAGGCTTTTTCCCCTGTCAAGGAATCAGCCACTTTCCAGGCTAATTTTAATCATACCGTCACAATCACCGCTGAGAAGGAAGACTCTTTAATGTGCTTATACGTCAACGAGAAGCTTGCCAAAATATTCAAGTTTTCAGGCCCGGAAATGCGACTTTCTCTTCCGCCGAAGTTTTTGAAAGGCGAACCAGCCATTGCAAGCTTAACAGATGCGTGTGGGGCTCAAATTTACGATCAAATAGCAATCAGCCCGCCACGCTTGATGGTGGAAGAAGATTTTTTAATTGAAGAAGGCAGAAAAATCTTTCCCATGGATTTCAGCCTAAGGAATTCTTATCGACAAGAATCGATCAAAAACAACTTAATTTATGGCTCGAAAAAAGATTCAAATTCGCTGGTAACAGCAATTAAAACTCTTGACCTCAATCACAAGACACTAACACTTGAACCAATCACTTTTCCAGAGCGCGCAGATCAGCCAGAAGCATCGATCATCATCCCCGCGCACAACAAAGTAGAAGTCACTTACTACTGCCTCTGCTCTCTCTTGTTATCCGTCAACAAACACGACTTTGAGATCATTGTTATTGACGATGGCTCCAGCGACGAGACGTGTGAGCTGGAAAAAATCATCAAAGGAATCACTGTTCTTCACAACAAAAAACCTCTACGATTTATAGAGTGCTGCAATGCAGGTGTTTCAATTGCCAAGTCTGATTATGTTGTGCTTCTGAACAATGACACAGAAGTGACATCTGGCTGGCTTGACGCTCTCATCGATGGGTTCGAGCGCTTCGATCAGGTTGGCTTAGTGGGGTCAAGACTTCTCTATCCGGATGGAACCCTCCAAGATGCTGGAGGAATTGTCTGGAAGTCTGGTGATCCCTGGAATTATGGACATGGACAGAATCCTTGGGATCCAAGATTTAGTTACGCACGCCAAGTTGATTACCTATCTGGCGCAGCAATGATGACCACTAAAAAAATCTGGGATGAAGTTGGAGGGTTCTCTGATTACTTGAAACCAATGTACTTTGAAGACACAGATTTTTCTTTCAAGATTCGAGAAGCAGGCTATAAAACATATTATATTCCTGAATCAACGATCTATCACTTCGAGGGCCTAACGAGCGGAACAGACACAAGTCAAGGTTACAAGCGTTATCAAGAAGTCAATCGCCCGAAATTCAAAAAACGCTGGTCGCAAACCTTTTCAACACATAGCCCTATCGGCAATCAACCAGATCTTGAGAAAGACAGAAATATCGTAGGCCGAGTGCTGTTCATCGATCATCAAATGCCACGGGGAGATCGCGATGCAGGGTCCTATGCGGCACTTCAAGAGATTAAACTCTTTCAATCGCTTGGCTTCAAAGCAACGTTCATCCCTGAAAGCCTTCAAGATCTTGGTGGATACAAAAGTGCGCTTCAAAATGATGGCGTCGAGGTCATCACAGCTCCATTTTATTTATCGACTGATTCGTTCCTCGAAGAAAGAGGCTCAGAATTTGACGTCATATACGTAACAAGATATACAATTTTGTCCTCTTGCGTCGAATCAATTAAGCGTCATTGTGGCAGCGCAAAAATCATACTATGCAATGCAGATTTGCATTTTTTACGTGAACTCAGGGCTGCAGCAAGAACAAGAAACATAGAGCTCATCAATCAAGCAAAGGAAACACAGGTCAATGAAATGTTGATGATGATGCAGGCTGACATCGTTATAAGCTATAACGAAATAGAGCATAGCGTTATTTTCAGCCATTCCGAGGGAAATATTCAACCATTAGCATGCCCTTGGGTGGTAGAAGCACCAAAGCGAATCATTGATCCAAGCATCAAAAGGCAAGGACTTTCTTTCCTTGGAAGCTTCAACCATCCACCCAACAAGGAGGGAATTGAGTGGTTTATCAACACCGTATTTTGTCACCTTAGTACAAATATCAATCTTCACGTATATGGAAGCGGCATGTCAGCAACAGACAAGGAAGATTTAACCGCTGACCATGTTTATCCAGTCGGCTTTGTTGAAGATATCCATAATGCTTTTGATCACCACAAAATTTTCATTGCACCATTACTCAGTGGAGCTGGGATTAAAGGAAAAGTCTTGAGCGCAGCAGCACATGGCATCCCAACGATTCTTTCACCAGTTGCGGCCGAAGGCACTGGTCTGCGCAATGGCGAAGAGTGCCTTGTTGCTGAGACAGTAGATGAATGGGAAGAGGCGATTCATCATTTATTAAATGATGAGGAATTATGGCTTAAAATATCAGAAAAAGCACAAAAATTCGTCATTGATAATTACTCATTCAAAACAGGCAGGGAAAAGATGAGGAGAATACTGGAATCAATTGACATCTACTCTTCTTTGCCTTAGCACAATGCGTACAATCATTTTACACTACCATTTGTTCAAAAATGCGGGAACCTCCATTGATGAAATTTTAAAAAGCAATTTCAAACAGCAATGGATCACAAAAGAATTTAAGTCTGCCAAAGACAACTCGGATGATGTTAAAGCTTGGATTCTGGACAATCCTGAAGCCATAGCATTCTCATCACACACGATGACTGGACCAATACCAAAAATCTTAAACACCAACATTATTTCGATTATTATGCTCAGGAATCCGATCCGTAGAATCATCTCTGCATATAAATTTGAACGTAATCAAAAGGTTGATAATTGGGGCGCCAACCTAGCAAAGAAGGTCAATTTTGAAGATTACGTTGTCACACGTCTTTTAAAAGATGGCGATACGCAATGCCGCAACTTTCAGAGTGAACGCTTAGCAACAATGACGCTCGCTCGAGCTCATCAAAAAGAGCGTGCTATCGCAGCACTTGATAGTTTCTCAATGGTTGGAATTGTCGAAGAATTCGAAAAGTCCTTAACACTAATGGAATCAATGTTGCAAGATCAATTCTCAGACTTCAAGGTTCACTTGACCCACACAAATCGATCGAATAATTTCGAAATAGAATTCAGCCCTTCTTTAAATCAACTGCTTCACGAATGCAATAAAAATGATAAGCAGGTATGGAAAGTCGGCCGAGAAAGACTGGCGGAATCGATGCGTCACTTCCTTAATACAAACGCGGCAACATCACATACCGAAGCCTAAGCAAAGGCCAACTAAAGCTTCAACCGCATTCATAAGAACAATCATTTGATTCACAACCAACAATCGATTGAACACTGTAAAAGGCTCCGATCTTCACTGCAGTTGCGTCGAATTTTTCTAACATTTATGCAAGCCTATAATCCGTTTTAAACCAATAGCGCAGAAGAGCCAATCAAAGCCAGCTAAAATTATTTTATGTTTCACCGAGCCTCTTCTGGCATGGTAACATAGGCTTAAATATGGCATCAAAAGTGAATCCAAAGCGTGTTATTCTACATATTGGTCGACATAAATCAGGAACAAGTTCTATACAACATTGCCTGAACAGAAATGTTGATTTACTCTCAGCGGCAGGAATTTTATATCCAAAGCATGGTCGCGGCGGCAGGGTGGCTCATCATGATATTGCAAAAGCACTCAACCCCAAATTACAACAACTACAAATAAATCCAACACAAATTGCCGAAAAAATTCTAGTCGAAAGACAGAAAGAAGAACACACTATAATCATTTCAAGCGAAGCATTTCAAAACATTTGCGATCTCGTAAATGTCAAGGAATTTCTAAAGGCACTCGGCCCTGAAAATATTACAATCATCTGCTATTTCCGCGAGCACCTTGATTACGCCATTGCAGCGTACAGACAGTTTATTCACGCTCAGACGATATATCAACCATTCAGAGCTTACCTTTCTGGCAAATTTGAAAGCCAAAAAAATCTCATTGATAACTGGAAAAATCATGGAGACATAAAACTAAAATGGTTTGACCATCAATCACTTGAGAACAACGATGTTGTGGTTGATTTTTTAAAAGCTGCTGATTTAAACATCAAATTACCTTCTCTTCGAGTCAATCCCTCCATTGGAGGAGACCTTTTATTTTTAAAATTACTGCATAATTATCAAGGCAACGAATTACTTGATTACAATCAGCTCTCATCCATATCAACCATTGCCCCTGAATGGAGTAGTCCTTTTCAAGTAGACGATTGTACAGCGTCTGTAATCAGAAGTCGTTCTGAGTACAATTCAAGCGTTGCAGAGGCAATTGGTAGAGAGCCATACTTGAAAAGCTTTGCTGAATACGAACTGCCTCCCTCTCGGGATATAGATCATCAATTGTTGAGTTATTTAGAAGCCAATCATAACTTTTTATTAGACAAGCAATTAAAGCAGCAAATTTTATCGGGAGCATTCAACAACCTCATGGATTGCCAAGCGCTCTCAATTACTTAAAGGGGGAAATTATTTTTAAGTTCATAATTTTTCATTATATAATTTTTCTTCAAGGTAATTAATTAAAGGTCCATGCTGATTTTCCCTTCCTTATGCTAACTACTAACAAGCAAGCTATAACAGCAAACACCTAATAAGCTACACGAGCAATTTTGACGTTGTCATAGCAAAAACCCGAGAATATCGACAATCTATAAATTCATGCCATCAATAGTGATTTGTTGCACAACATAGATCATATTAAGCACTACATGCGTTCCCAGACAGGGATTTTAAATCTTTTAGATTCCTCGCCTGAATAGCCTAATCTTGAAAAATAGCCTTGATCATATAAAGTTGAAAGCGCTTTCCTTTCATACAAAAAGTCATGATTAGCGATTCCAATATTTAGTATATAATGATCAGTCAAATCAAACCCAGCAAGATGTAAATGAATCTCAGGATAGTCTTGTTGCAAAAGCATAAATAATGTTGAACTTTGCCAGCCTTGTGATGGATATTTTAAGACCTCTTTGTTGTCCTTATTAAAGTAAGTGCTTCGAGAATAATTTAATTTAGTGGCACGAGATATAACCTTAGGGAACCAATAGACATTATTTTTTTCGCAAAATTTGTATGACAACTTAGAGACTTTCGAGCGTTCACTACCCCCTGAAAAGAGTAGCCATTGAAGTCCCAAAGAAGAAATAGGAGAATAATAATACTCACCTGTTTTAGGGGCAACCAAAAATTGTTGACGACATATTAATGCTTCACAAAAGTTTTGGGACCAGAGTTTTTGCAGTGTGCTCTTGATCCAAGGATTACCCTTATTCATGAAGACAAATAAGGGATTAGCAAAATGCTGGATCTTAGTTATATCAGCTGAGCTTAAGCGCAAAGATGGATTGTTGGCTATCAAAACAATATCCGTGTATTGTTGACACTTACTGAAAAATTGCTTCATTAATTTATCGGGTTTCAAAATCTTAGGCAATAAAGAGTCCGCATTTTCAATTACCGAAAGAGATTCCGACATTGCAAAAGAATATTCCCTAAGCAAATGGACGTCATTCAGAACTTTGATATTTCGGCAATTCGAAGGTAAATTAATTTGGCTGATTGTTTGATTGGCAGACTCCATGTCACCCAATAAAACATAGTTTTTGGCTATTTTATGTAAGATTAGTTGTTTTTTCAGGCCGTCTAAGTTATTATTTGAGAGGTGATCACGGTATATCCTATTAGCACTTCTCTCATCGCCTAGCATTTCGTGTAGCTCTGCAGAAGCAGGTGTACTTGCTATAGCGTCTGGTATTTGATTCAGTATATCTAGAGCTTCATCAAACATCTTTAACACAAGCATTTCCCTAATTGCATTTTCATAGCCAAATATATCTAATGGATTACATGCAATATACTGTTCACAGTAAAACAATGATGTACGACGCTGTCCTCTCAAGCGTGTAAGACGCAGAATTTCTTTAAATAACGGCAAAGAAAATTTTTTTTGTTCTAATTCACCTTTTATCAAGTCGGCTAGATTTTTGGAATTCACCCCGTGAGTTAAATGAAACAATAATCTTAGCAAGCGATCACTCAATTAGCGCGCAAGGAAGCAAATAGCCGATCTGATTCGGCCCAAAGCACTAAGTTATTTATTTAAAGCGCTTCCTATAAAATTTTAACTTTACCGGTAGCCAATCTAAGATAGAGTATAATGATCCAAATCATCAATGCTAAAGAGCCTGTTCAACAAAAGTATTGCAACACAGATTTATGTGTTATGAGAAAAATTTTTCTATTTGGTAACCACTCTAATTGCCACTGCGGATCTAAAGCTGTATGGCAAACTTTGAAGGATTATTTAGTAAAAAATAAATATTTTATCGTAGACAGCTTAGATGAAGCCGACATGGTCATAATTAATGGCGAAGGCTCGATGCATCATAACAGCAGAGATTGCAGAATCAAACTAAATATGATTGAGACTGTGGCATCACTGGGAAAAAATATATCTTTAATTAATACCGTTTGGCAGGACAATTCTGCTTCCAATGTTGGCGATAAACTGAAATATATTTCGAAGATCGTTACAAGAGAGGTAATGTCTTGCAAAGACTTAGAGCAAAGTCACAATATCTATTCAACAGTAGCCCCAGATATTGCATGCTTTGCTCTCAATGATTTTGAGAAAAAAGAAATCTCTATCGCCAAGAAATCAAGTTTACATAAAAATGTCGCTATTACTGACCTCTATAGTCATGAATTCAAATGTTGGGTGCAACTGCAAGGACGATTCAAGCAACGATATAAAATGCACATATTGAATAATTATCAATGGTTCGAATTGATTAAATCCTTTGCTGCCTCAAAAGCAGTCATTACCGGTAGGCATCATGCTATCTGCGCTTGTCTACTGGCAAAAACCCCTTTTGTTCCAATCAAAAGTAATAGTCATAAAATAGAAGGACTTCTCTTGTCGGCCAATGCTAATATTCCGATTGCAAGTACTGCCAATCAAATTGAAAACATACTTTCTGAAGTCCTAGAGGGAAAATACAATCACGAATACGAAAAATGCTATCAATGGCTAGATAGTTTTACAATTAATGATGCTATTCCATTGCCATAATTTTGTGCACTATATTGACCGCTCACAAGTCAAAATTTCGCGAAGACACGAAAAGGGCCACTTAATTCTATTTCGTTAATCAAAAGCCCTTTTCAGCGAGACGCGTTATAACGATTAAACCAAATTATGCACCAAGGCTACTGCTGAATGGCGATAATAAAACGTCTTCTCCATATAATAAAGATCATTTAGTCTCGCCCGAAGCTCTCAAACCGCCGCAATCGGCAACCTTAAGGCGGCGGTGGTTAAGTAAATTCCTTTCTAGAATGTTGGGTGAATAACAGAACCACTAAAATCGGAATAATTGAATCTAATGCAGGTCAATTTTAAGCCGCTTGTAGAAGCCTATCGGCACGAATTCAGCAATTGGGTCTCAGCCGGGCCGGTCCGAAGCTGCAGACAAGATCGCCATCAACGGTGACCCGGCAACAGGCATCCACTGCTGAAGGGTCCAATCCACAAGGCCACGGGCAATCATCGGATCACCCCGCAACAACGCAAGAGCCTGCGCATAACTTTCGGCCTCGACCATTAAGAGACCACCCCCACCAGGTAGGCCCTTCCCGTCCACCAGAAACCCCGTGGTGATGACAGTCCCAGACTCCAGCCGCTCCTCAACCCAGGCCCGGTGAGCCTCCAGGTGAGACCGCCTCTGCTCAACAGACAGGGCGGCCGTTTCAGGCGTGAAGGTTTCGTGTTTGACGAACCAGGGCATGGAAAACGCCCCGTTCAGGCTGCCACTGCTTGCTGATCGACAAGCCCCATCACGGCCCGTTCACTCGGCGGGATCAACACCTTGAAGCGTGTTTTCGCAGCAGCCCAGTCGGCCAACAACGCCGAAGCCTTGGCGCTGCCGGTAGCAGCCACGTGGGCTTCCAGCAGCTCTTTGAGCGTGGATTCCTGCTGCGCCGTGGTGAGACTGCACACCTCAACAATCTCAGGATTGACCCGAGGAAGGACGCGGTCGCCCTCATCCAGCAGGAAGGTGACTCCACCGGTCATACCAGCCCCAACGTTGCGGCCGGTGCCGCCCAGCACCACCACCACACCACCGGTCATGTACTCACAGCAATGGTCGCCAGCTCCCTCAACCACGGTGCGTGCCCCGCTGTTACGCACCCCAAAGCGCTCACCAGCGCGACCAAGAGCAAACAGCTCACCGCCTGTGGCGCCATAGAGGCAGGTGTTGCCGAGAATCACCTGATCGCCAGGATTGGAGCAGCCGTCGGACGGCACCAGGCTGATGCGACCGCTGTTCATACCCTTGCCCACATAGTCGTTGGCTTCCCCTTCCAGGCGCACGTTCATGCCTTTCACCAGGAAGGCACCGAAGCTCTGGCCGGCAGCGCCTTGGAAGGTGAGGTTGAGCTGGCCATCGAAGCCACGGTTGCCGTGGCGCTGGGCGATCTCACCGGCCAGACGTGCCCCGACACTGCGGTCGGTGTTGATGATCGTGATTGTGCGGCTCAGAGACTCGTGGCGTTCCACCGCCTCCATTAGCTCGGCATCAGCCAGCAGCTCATCTTCAAGGATCGGCCCATTGCCATGGGCTTCAGCGCTGTGGCGGAGCCAAGAGCGGTCTTCTGAACCCTGGATCGGTGCCAACAGGCTGGAGAGATCCACACCCCGAGTTTTGGCCAGATCCACCGCACGGGGTTGAAGCAGATCGCTGCGGCCGATCAAATCTTCGATTTTGGCCACACCGAGGATGCTCAGCAGCTGACGCACTTCTTCCGCCACATACCAGAAGAAATTCACCACGTGCTCGGGCACACCGGTGAAACGCTTGCGCAGAGCCTCTTTCTGAGTGGCCACACCCACCGGGCAATTGTTGGTGTGGCAGACGCGGGCCATGATGCAGCCCTCGGCGATCATCGCCACTGAGCCGAACCCATACTCTTCAGCGCCAAGCAGGGCTGCGATCACCACATCCCAGCCGGTCTTGAGGCCGCCATCCGCACGCAGCAGCACCCGATCCCGCAGGCCGTTCTCGAGCAGGCTTCGGTGCACCTCGGTGAGGCCCAGTTCCCATGGGCTGCCGGCATGCTTGATCGAACTCAGCGGCGAGGCCCCGGTACCACCGTCGTGTCCAGAAATCTGAATCACATCGGCATTGGCCTTGGCCACCCCGGCGGCGATCGTGCCGATGCCGATCTCGGCCACCAGCTTCACGCTCACAGGCGCTTTCGGGTGCACTTGGTGCAGATCGTGGATCAACTGCGCGAGATCCTCGATGGAATAGATGTCGTGGTGCGGCGGCGGTGAGATCAACGCCACACCGGGTTTGCTGTTGCGCAGCCAGGCGATGTACTGATCCACCTTCGGGCCGGGCAGCTGACCGCCCTCACCGGGCTTGGCCCCCTGGGCCACTTTGATCTCCAGTTGCTTGCCGCTGCGCAGATACTCGGCCGTCACACCGAACCGTCCGGAGGCGATCTGCTTGATCGCCGAACAGGCGGTGTCGCCGTTCCGGAGGCCGCCGATGCTGGGGAAGGCTTGCGAACGTCCATCGGCGTCCACATCGTGAAGAATCTGGAAACGGGCCGGATCCTCACCACCCTCGCCGCTGTTGCTCTTGCCGCCGATGCGGTTCATCGCCACCGCCAGCACCTCGTGGGCTTCCCGCGACAACGCGCCGAGGCTCATGCCACCGGTGCAAAAACGCTTGCAGAGGCTTTCTGCGCTTTCCACCTGATCCAGAGGCAGCGGCGCTGGAGCCAACTTGAATTCCAGAAGATCCCGAAGCGCCGTGACCGGCCGGTTCTCAAGAAGGGTTTTGTAGGTGGAAAAATGGTCGTAACCAGGCCCGGTCTTGACCGCCGCATGCAGGGCCTTGGCCATGTCGGGACTGTTGAGGTGGTATTCACCGCCGGTGCGGTACTGCACAAAGCCCATGAACTCGAGCTTGCTGCGATTGAGCTCCGGGAAGGCCTTGGCATGGAGTGACAGCGTTTCATTGGCCAGCTCCGCCAGAGTCATTCCCGCCACACGGCTGGTCGTGCCGGTGAACGCAGTGTCGATCACATCGGCCCCGAGGCCGATCGCTTCAAAAATCTGGGCGCCGTGATAACTGGCCAGGAGCGAAATGCCGATCTTGGAGAGGATCTTGCGCAGGCCGTTTTCCAACGACAGCCGCACATTCTCCTGCACCTTGTTGGCATCGAGGGCGGGCAGCTTGCCCTGCTCGATCCGCTTCTGCGTTTTGGGGTGGGCAAGCCAATGGCGGGTGGTCTCCCAGGTGAGCCAAGGGCAGACCGCACTGGCGCCGTAACCGATCAGGCAGGCCATGTGGTGGGTGCTCCAGCACTGGGCGGTATCGATCACCAAGGAGCAGCGCAGACGCAGCTTCTGCCGCAGCAGGTGGTGATGCACCGCCCCCACGGCCAGGAGGGCCGGCATCGCCACGCTGGTGGCGGTCAGCTGGGCAGCTGCACCGGAGCCATCAACACGATCGGAGAGCACCAACACCTGGGCACCGCCGCGCACAGCCTCCTCAGCCGCCTGACACAGCCCTTGAAGGGCCGATGACAAACCACCGGCGCAGGCCTCGACGGTCACCTGGGTCGACAGGGTTGCAACAGGCAGTCCCTGCTCGCCGATCGCCGCAAGCTCGGCTTCATTGAGAACCGGAGTGTCCAGGTGGATCACGGCGGCGGCCTCTGCCTGGGGCTTCAGCGCCGGCCGCCGCTCACCCAGATGCATTTCCAAGCTCATCACCAGCTTTTCCCGCAGGGGATCAATCGGCGGGTTGGTGACCTGGGCGAAGCGCTGTTTGAAGTAGTCGTAGAGGAGGTGGGGTTTGTCCGACAACACCGCCAGGGGAATGTCGTCTCCCATGCAATAGGTGGGCTCCTTTCCAAGTCCCGCCATGTCCTCGATTACCAAATCGAAGTCTTCGGCGGTGAAACCCATGGCGGTCTGAAGCCGCAGCAGATCAAGCTCGCCGATCTGACGCTCCTGGGTCCAGGGTTGGGCCGCCACACTGCGTCGATGCTGCTGCAGCCAGTCGCCATAGGGGAAGCGTCCAGCCGCGTCTTCCTTCACGGTCCAGTTGTCGAGCAGCTGGCCGTTCTCCAGATCCACAGCCACCATCTGGCCGGGGCCGAGACGGCCTTTCTGAACAACCGTCTTACCTCTGAGATCCACCACACCGGTCTCCGATCCCATGATCACGAAACCGTCGGCGGTGGTGCACCAGCGCGCTGGTCGCAACCCGTTGCGATCAAGCGTGGCTCCCACCCGTTTACCATCCGCGAACACCAGCAGGGCTGGACCGTCCCAGGGCTCCTGGATGCCGGCATTGAATTCGTACATAGCCGTCACCTCCGGACGATCCTCCAGATCCGGCTGGTTGCGGAAAGCCTCGGGCACCAGAGTGATCAAGCTGTCGGTGATCGAGCGACCACTGCGCACCATGAGTTCCAGGGTGGCGTCGAGGTTGGCCGAATCACTGAACGCAGGGTTAACCACGGGATTCAGATCATCCGCGGCTTCACCCCATACGTCTGCAAGGCTGGCCTCTGAGGCCTTCGCCCAGTTGAGATTCCCCAACAGCGTATTGATTTCACCGTTGTGGCCCAGCAGCCTCATCGGCTGAGCCAGGGGCCAGCGGGGCAGGGTGTTGGTGCTGAAGCGGCGGTGATACACCGCAAAGCTCACTTCAAAGCGGGGATCGCGCAGATCGGCGTAGTACTGCGCCAGCACTTCGGAACGCACCATCCCCTTGTACACAACGGTGCGGCTGCTCAGGGACGCCACATACAAGTCACGGGATCCCTCAAACCCCCAGGCCTTGCGGGAGCGGGCGCCGATCCGACGACGCAGTCGCAATAACAACGCCTCAAAAGCATCACCGTCGGGACCGCCCGCGAGGCTCCACTGCTCGATCACCGGGGCGGTGTCCCTTGCCATGGGGCCCAGCACGGATGGATCTACCGGTACAGCCCGCCAGCCGGCGGATATCAGTCCGAGGGCCTCGGCTTCCTCATTGCAGAACCGGCGCGCCAGTTCCCGCCTCTCGGGGTCCTGGGGCATGAACATCATTCCGAGCCCACGGGCCGACGTCGCCTCGGGCCAAACCGCTTTCAGATACGTCCACGGGATCTGGCAGAGCACGCCGGCACCATCGCCTGAATCACCGTCTCCCCCACAGCCACCGCGGTGCTCCATACAACCGAGACCGCGCAGGGCCTGCTGCAGTACCCAGTGGCTGGTCTCACCTGACAGCTGCGCCAGGAAACCAACGCCGCAGGCATCCTTCTCACCGGCCACCGCCTCAGGCGCAGCACTGTCGCTGTAGGGCCAGAGGGATCCGGTGGGATGAGACATGACCTTCTTGAATTCGGACAATCACCCCCGTGGAATCGGCATCCAAGGCGGGATAATCTCAGATCCTAAGGATTGATCACCCCGGCTAGCGTCCGGTTCATGCCCATACCGTTTCCTCCGCCACCTCCTGTCGCCGAAGTGCGACAAGTGGATCAGAGCATCGGCAGCAGAATCAAGATTGGAGAGATTTCCCAGAAAAGCGCCTGGTTGTGGATTGGGAGAGACGGAATGTCTCCCAAACAACTCTGGCTGCCCTTAGACGTCCTGACCGGCCGCCTTGGATTCCGCAGAACAACAACGGCTTCAGGCGAGCAACTCGAATGGTTCGGACGTGATCAACTCCTGAATGATCTCGAGACCCGCACCCTCGAGGACGAGGTGGCGGTGGATGCTTGGCCCTGGTTCCGCGCCATCGGCGTCTCAGTGCAACGACGGGACACCACCCTCGACCTCTCTCTGGAATCACCGAGGATCATGGCGATCCGTCAAGGCCGTGGAAGTACAGCTGGCCGCGTGGTACTTGACCTTTCAGCTCCGGCACTGATCCAGCGCGATGAGCAGGGACTGGTTGTGAGTGTGAAGAGCAACCGATCCCAAACCAATCTTTTACGCCAGCTGGGCCTGTCCCCGCAGAGGTTTCAAGAGGCCCTACGACTGAAGCACCGGGATGGAGATCTCGACTTTTTCACGCTCAAAGCCCCCTGGCGCATCGTCATGGACGGGACCCAGCGCCGATCGGTTTCCAAGGGGGGAACGCGCGCCTCGCCTTTTGTGGCAGCGCGTTTCACCCCCGAGATCCAGACCGCAATCCGCAAGGGTCTGATCCTGGACATGCGGGTCGTGCAGGTCGGGGTCAAGCCCCTGCGGATCTATCGCGCAGGATTGCCTCTGGGCAACGAAAGCCTCCTGCTGCGTCCACTGGCCCCACTCAAGGCTCAGACCGGGCTTCGATTCCTCAACCAACTCGCCCAGCCAGTGAACTCACTCGCCGCCATCAACGGCGGCTTCTTCAACAGAGTGCGTCAACTGCCTTTAGGAGCTGTACGCCTCGATGGGGTCTGGCTTTCAGGTCCGATTCTCAACCGTGGAGCCGTGGGCTGGGATGGACCAGGCCCGCTTCTGTTTGACCGGCTTCGCCTCGATCAAGAGATGCGCGTGAACGGTGGACGTCGCTGGGGACTTGGATTTCTGAACAGCGGCTACGTGCAGCGGGGCTTAAGCCGGTACACCCGGGCTTGGGGCCCTATCTATCGCTCTTTGAGTGGAGAGGAACTAGCGATCCTGATCCGCGACGGGCGGGTCACTGATCAGTTTTCTAAGACTGAACTCGCTCGCGGAGTCCCACTTCCAGAGGGTGCATCCCTCGTCGTGGCCCGTGCCAGAGCGCCCCTGCCGGCCAAGCCCGGAGACGAGGTTGCAATTCGTCTAAAGGTGTCGAGCCCAGTGGGAGAACGCCGTCAGGTCATGGCTGGCGGCCCTCTGCTGCTGAAGGAAGGACAGGTGGTGTTAAGAGGTCGACAGGAAGGATTCAGCTCCGGGTTTCTCGGGCAAGCCGCGCCACGGACCGTGGTGGGGCAAGACCCCAAGCATCGCTGGATGCTGACTCTCGAAGGACTAAGCGGCAGCGATCCAACCTTGCTCGAAACCACGCTGGCCCTGCAGCAACTGGGCCTGAGCGACGCTCTCAATCTCGATGGTGGAAGCTCCACCACCATGCTGATCGCCAACAGAACCGTGATGACAGGACGAGGAGTACCGCCGAGGATTCAGAACGGTTTGGGGTGGATCAAACCCTGACTTGAGAAGCTGCGACACTGAATTCACTTTTAAACACACGACGGTGGGCGCAATCCTTCAGATCACCGCAGCTGCCGCTGCCGAACTCGGTCGCCAGGCTGCGGTGGCGGGGACGCCAGGACTGATGCACCTCGATCTTCAGAGTGGACATTGCGAACGGCACGTCATCCGGTTGCGACCGGGGAACCTCTCAGGAACACCGATCGCCAGGGCTGACGGAGTCACCGTCCATGCGCCTGAACCCCAGATCGAGCTGCTTGAAGGACTGACCCTCGACTACCGAAGTGACATCAGCGGCGGTGGATTCCTGATTCTCAGCACTGATCAGGTGCGGTGTTGCGCCTGTGGAAGCGCTTTCAGTCGCAGTTGACTAATCGGGAAGTCGACCCGGTAATGTGGTGGATTGTCGAACCAGGTCGGATCCCCGGCCGCATACCGACCGTCGATGCCAACCATCCAGCAACTGATCCGCACCGAGCGCCAAAGCTCTAAAGCGAAGACCAAATCACCCGCGCTCAAATCCTGTCCTGAGCGTCGCGGAGTCTGCACCCGTGTGTATACCTCCACCCCAAAGAAGCCGAATTCTGCACTTCGCAAAGTGGCGCGTGTTCGCCTCACATCTGGCTTTGAAGTAACGGCCTACATCGGAGGCATCGGTCACAACCTTCAGGAGCACTCGGTTGTGTTGATCCGCGGAGGCCGCGTCAAAGACCTGCCAGGAGTTCGCTACCACATCATCCGTGGAACGCTCGACACTGCCGGCGTGAAGGATCGCCGTCAGTCCAGGTCCAAATACGGCGCCAAGACGCCTAAGGAGTGATGCCAAGCGATCCACTCATCGGATCGCCAGCACACGTCCCCATCCCACCACCCTTCATCGTTCCCTCCCACTGACAGTCCATGTCACGCCGTAATGCCGCCGTCAAGCGTCCGGTTCTGCCGGATCCCCAGTTCAACAACCGCCTGGCAACAATGCTCGTGGCCAGGCTCATGAAGCACGGCAAGAAGTCCACGGCGCAACGCATTCTTTCCGATGCCTTCGGCCTGATCGGAGAGCGCACTGGTGGTGATCCCATTGAACTGTTCGAAACAGCCGTCAAAAACGCCACCCCCCTTGTGGAGGTGAGAGCACGACGCGTGGGCGGTGCCACGTACCAGGTACCGATGGAGGTGCGTCAAGAACGGGGGACAGCCATGGCCCTTCGCTGGCTGGTGAGTTTTTCCCGTGCGCGCAACGGTCGCAGCATGGCCCAGAAGCTGGCTGGTGAATTGATGGATGCGGCCAATGAGGCAGGCAGCGCCGTGCGCAAGCGCGAAGAGACTCACAAAATGGCCGAAGCCAACAAGGCCTTCGCCCACTACCGCTACTGATCAGCAGTCGCCCTGACGGCCTCATTGGCCGGGGGCTGACCTGTAGAGTCTCACCCGCCTTTTAACGCCCCACCCCGGAGTTTCCTGTGGCTCGCGCCTTTCCCCTGGAACGCGTCAGAAATATCGGTATTGCCGCTCACATTGATGCTGGCAAAACCACTACCACCGAACGGATCCTGTTTTATTCAGGTGTGGTCCACAAGATCGGTGAGGTGCACGATGGCGCCGCAGTAACCGACTGGATGGCCCAAGAACGGGAACGTGGTATCACGATCACTGCAGCTGCGATTTCCACGAGCTGGAACGATCACCGCATCAATATCATCGACACCCCTGGGCACGTCGACTTCACCATTGAAGTGGAGCGCTCCATGCGCGTGCTGGATGGTGTGATTGCAGTGTTCTGTGCTGTAGGAGGCGTCCAGCCTCAATCGGAAACCGTATGGCGCCAAGCCGATCGCTATTCCGTTCCCAGGATGGTGTTCGTGAACAAGATGGACCGCACTGGTGCGGACTTCCTCAAGGTTCATGCTCAGATCAAGGATCGACTTAAAGCCAATGCAGCCCCAATCCAACTCCCTATTGGTGCTGAGGGTGATCTGAGCGGAATTATCGACCTAGTCGAGAACAAGGCCCACATCTACAAGGACGATCTGGGTCAGAACATCGAGATCACGGATGTTCCCGACGACATGAAGGATCAGGTCGCCGAGTGGCGCAACTATCTGATGGAGGCCGTCGCCGAGACCGACGAAGCGCTGATCGAGAAGTTCCTCGAAACAGGCGAACTCAGCGTCGAGGAACTCAAAGCTGGCATCCGTAAGGGCGTGCTCAAGCATGGCTTGGTGCCGGTTCTGTGTGGCTCAGCCTTTAAGAACAAGGGTGTGCAGTTGGTGCTCGATGCTGTTGTCGACTACCTTCCGGCTCCGATTGATGTACCGCCGATTCAGGGTGTACTTCCCAACGGAGAAGAAGCGGTTCGTCCTTCCGATGACAAGGCACCCTTTAGTGCACTTGCCTTCAAGGTGATGGCTGACCCTTACGGCAAGCTCACCTTCGTTCGGATGTATTCCGGTGTGCTGCAAAAGGGCAGCTACGTCATGAACTCCACGAAAGATTCCAAGGAGCGAATTTCCCGTCTGGTGGTGTTGAAAGCAGACGACCGTGAAGAGGTCGACGAGCTGCGCGCCGGCGACCTTGGTGCTGTGCTTGGCCTCAAGGCCACCACCACTGGAGACACCCTTTGCTCTGCTGAAGATCCGATTGTCCTTGAGACCCTGTTCGTTCCTGAACCGGTGATTTCCGTGGCCGTGGAGCCCAAGACCAAGGGCGACATGGAGAAACTCTCCAAGGCACTGGTTTCTCTAGCCGAGGAAGACCCCACCTTCCGCGTAAACACTGACCAAGAAACCGGTCAGACCGTGATTGCCGGCATGGGAGAGCTTCACCTAGAGATCTTGGTGGACCGGATGCTCCGTGAATTCAAGGTCGAAGCGAACATCGGTGCACCTCAGGTGTCCTACCGGGAAACCATCCGCGCGTCCTCACGAGGCGAAGGCAAGTTCTCCAGGCAGACTGGAGGTAAAGGTCAGTACGGTCATGTGGTGATCGAGATGGAACCCGGTGAGCCGGAATCCGGATTCGAATTCGTCAACAAGATCGTCGGTGGTGTTGTTCCCAAGGAATACATCAAGCCCTCCGAAATGGGCATGAAAGAGACCTGCGAATCAGGCGTGATTGCCGGGTATCCGCTGATCGACGTGAAAGTCACGATGGTCGACGGTTCATATCACGATGTGGACTCGTCCGAAATGGCCTTCAAGATCGCAGGATCCATGGCCTTCAAAGATGCAGTCAAGAAGTGCAACCCTGTACTTCTTGAACCGATGATGAAGGTCGAGGTCGAGGTTCCCGAGGATTTCCTTGGCTCGATCATCGGCGACCTGTCCTCCCGTCGAGGACAGGTTGAAGGTCAGGCAATTGACGATGGAACGTCGAAAGTCTCGGCCAAGGTGCCCCTGGCCGAGATGTTCGGCTACGCCACCGAGCTCCGATCCATGACCCAGGGTCGGGGTATTTTCTCGATGGAATTCAGCCACTATGAGGATGTTCCTCGCAACGTGGCAGAGGCCATCATCTCCAAGAATCAGGGCAATTCCTGATCTCTAAACTCCCCTAATCCACTCCCTCGATTCTTTACAAAAATGGCACGCGAGAAGTTTGAAAGGAACAAGCCTCACGTCAACATCGGCACCATCGGCCACGTTGACCACGGCAAAACCACACTCACCGCCGCGATCACCAACGTGCTGGCCAAGAAAGGCCAGGCCCAGATTCAGAATTACGCTGACATCGATGGCGCCCCTGAGGAAAGGGAGCGTGGCATCACGATCAATACTGCACACGTCGAATACGAAACTGACAGCCGTCACTACGCCCACGTCGACTGCCCCGGTCACGCGGACTATGTGAAGAACATGATCACCGGTGCCGCCCAGATGGACGGTGCGATCCTGGTGTGTGCCGCCACCGACGGCCCCATGGCCCAGACCAAGGAGCACATCCTCCTGGCCAAGCAGGTGGGCGTTCCGGCTCTGGTGGTTGCTCTGAACAAGTGCGACATGGTCGATGACGAAGAGATCATCGAACTGGTGGAGATGGAGATCCGCGAACTGCTCTCCAGCTATGACTTCCCCGGCGACGACATCCCCGTGGTTCAGGTCTCTGGCCTGAAGGCCATCGAAGGCGAAGCCGAGTGGGAAGCCAAGATCGACGAGCTGATGGCAGCTGTGGATGCCAACATCCCCGAGCCAGAGCGGGAAGTTGACAAGCCCTTCCTGATGGCGATTGAGGATGTCTTCTCGATCACGGGTCGTGGCACTGTGGCCACCGGCCGTATCGAGCGTGGCATCGTCAAAGTCGGCGAAGAAATCGAGATCGTCGGCATTAGAGACACCCGCAAAACCACCGTTACCGGTGTTGAGATGTTCCGCAAGCTGCTCGATGAGGGCATGGCCGGAGACAACGTCGGCCTGCTGCTGCGCGGCATCCAGAAGGAGGACATCGAGCGCGGCATGGTGCTTGTGAAGCCAGGCTCCATCACCCCCCACACCAAGTTTGAGGGTGAGGTGTACGTGCTGAAGAAAGAAGAGGGCGGTCGCCACACTCCTTTCTTCGCTGGCTATCGCCCGCAGTTCTACATCCGCACGACGGATGTGACCGGCCAGATCACCGCCTTCACTGCCGATGACGGTAGCGATGTGGAAATGGTGATGCCTGGTGACCGCATCAAGATGACCGGCGAGCTGATCTGCCCGGTGGCCATCGAGCAGGGAATGCGTTTCGCCATCCGTGAAGGCGGCCGCACCATTGGTGCAGGCGTGGTCTCCAAGATCATCGAGTGATCTAATCCCCTCCTCGTTAGGGGATGAACCGACTGAGGTCGGGTCATCCCCTAATCTTTTAAAAGGAGTCAGCTGTGTTCCTAATCAGCTGAACCGCACCTCGACAATCCACCTTTCGTGATCTCCTTAGGAGATTCCAAACTGCTTCATGTCAACTGCCATTGCTCAGCAGAAGATCCGCATCCGTCTCAAGGCGTTTGATCGCCGCATGTTGGATCTCTCTTGCGACAAAATTATTGAAACGGCCGACAACACGGCAGCGACTGCCATCGGCCCAATCCCCCTGCCCACCAAACGCAAGATTTACTGCGTGCTGCGTTCCCCTCACGTGGACAAGGATTCCCGTGAACACTTCGAGACCCGCACGCATCGACGCATCATCGATATTTATAGCCCTTCGGCAAAGACCATTGACGCGTTGATGAAGCTGGATCTTCCCAGTGGCGTTGATATTGAAGTGAAGCTCTGAAGACAGCTCGTTGAACCGGTCAGCTTCCTAGGATCAAAAACCCGATTGATGCATGCGTGGCTGACCTGTCCGTCAGAGAACTTCCTCTTTTCCCTCTGCCGGACATCGTGCTCTTCCCGAGCGATGTTCTCCCCTTACACATCTTCGAGTCCCGCTATCGGATGATGCTGCAGAGCGTCTTAGAGACCGACAGGCGTTTCGGCGTCGTCCGGTGGGACCCACACACCCAGAGCATGGCCTCGATCGGCTGCTGTGCCGAAGTGATCCAGCATCAAACCGGTGAAGATGGTCGAAGCAATATCGTCACGCTTGGGCAGCAACGCTTCCGGGTTCTGAACGTGACCCGTGAGACGCCCTTCCGCACAGCCATGGTCAGTTGGATCGAAGACGATCCAGTTGAGGACATGAATTCGCTCCACTCCCTGACCGAGTCTGTTGCATCGGCTTTAAAAGACGTTGTCGAACTCACCGGCAAACTCACCGACTCACCGACTGCGCTCCCCGAAGATTTGCCTGATCTCCCCAGAGAACTCTCCTTCTGGATCGGTGCTCACCTGGGAGGCCCCGTTGCCGATCAGCAACAGGAACTTCTAGAGCTCACTAGCACCCGCAGCAGACTGGAACAAGAGTTCAGCATGCTCGACGAGACCCGCCGTCAACTGGCAGCTCGCACCGTGCTGCGTGACACCCTGTCGTCCTCCAATACGGACAACGGCTGATGCCACTGCCTGCTTTTCTCGGACCAGCGGCGATCGGTGTGGCGGCTGCCGCGGGTGCCTATGTGCTTTGGTCTCGGCGCAATCGCGCTTACCTCTCCAGCGAGAGTGTTGCTTCGGCATACGACGCTTGGACGGAGGACAGGCTTCTAGAAACTCTCTGGGGCGATCATGTTCATCTCGGTCACTACGGAGCTCCCCCCCGCAACAAGGATTTCCGTCGTGCCAAAGCCGATTTCGTCCATGAATTGGTTCGCTGGAGTGGCCTAGACCAGCTGCCACCTGGAGCGAAAGTGCTGGATGTGGGTTGCGGCATCGGCGGCAGCGCCAGGATTCTGGCCAGGGATTATGGGTTTGACGTTCTTGGAGTCAGCATCAGCCCAGCCCAGATCCGCCGGGCCACCGAGCTCACCCCGGAGGGGATGACCTGCAGGTTCGCCGTTATGGATGCCCTCGATCTAGAGCTGAACGATGGAGAGTTTGATGCGGTTTGGAGTGTGGAAGCCGGTCCGCACATGCCGGACAAGCAGCGTTATGCCGATGAATTGTTGCGCATGATCCGTCCTGGTGGAATGCTGGCCATCGCGGATTGGAATCGTCGCGACCCGCTGGATGGACCTTTAAATCGCCAAGAGCGCTGGGTCATGCATCAGCTGCTCACCCAGTGGGCGCACCCTGAATTCGCCAGCATCCGTGGGCTGCAGCACAACCTGGAAACCAGCGTTTATTCGAAAGGTCCGATTGCAGTGGCCAATTGGAATCAGCAGACATTGCCCTCCTGGAACGATTCGATCCTTGAAGGATTAAGACGGCCCTCAGCCGTTCTGCGACTTGGCCCCTCAGCCATCGTTCAGGGTTTGCGCGAAACACCGACACTGCTGTTGATGCGCTGGGCCTTCGCCCGGGGAATGATGCAGTTTGGTGTGTTTCGCCTGAATGGAGATCAGGAGAGATCTGAACTCGGATAAGCCCCGAACTGAGCCAGATGTTCACAGAGGGGGTGAAGCTGGTCCTCCAATGCATCGAGAACGCCTTCAACGTTCGCGCTCGGGAGCTCCACATCCACAAAGAACACGTATTCGCCGAGCTCCCGTTTAGAGGGACGGGATTCGATCCGACTCATGTTCAGTCCCAGCCCAGCGATGGCCTGGAGCGCCTCAATCAGCGCCCCAGGTGCATTGCGATTCAAGGAAAAGGCCAGGCTGGCAACATCTCCCTCCCGCAGCCGTTCACCCCGTTTCAAGAAAAGAAAACGGGTGCAGTTCCCTGCCACGTCATTCACAGGAAAGGCAAGCTGTTGCAACTCCATGCGTTCCCCAACGGAACGATCAGCAATCGCCGCACGGAAGCGACTGCCTCGCACCATGCGAGCGGCTTCTGCCGTCGAGCTGGTGGGAAGCTGCAAGGCCCCGGGAAGATTGGTGGAGAGCCATCCGCTGCATTGCGCCAAGGCCTGGGGATGCGACAGAACCTCCGTGATGTCTGCCATTGATCCGCTGCTGAGCAGGGCATGGCGAATCGGGAGCACCACGGCTCTCCGAACGCAGAGATCCCGATGGGACCAGAGGGCATCCAGGCTTGCGGTAACCCCGCCCTCCACAGAATTCTCCACGGGAACCACGGCACCATCGCAGCGGCCATCCGCCACATGGTCCACAACCGCGCGCAATCCGGAGCACGCCACCAACTCTCCGTCGGGGATGCCTTCAAGCGTGAGCATCTCCCTCGCTGCCCGTTCTCCGTAGGTTCCCTTGGGCCCTAGAAAGGCCAACCGCATCGGCATGAATGACCGTCCCTTGCATCGATAGGATCATGCCGCGTCAGCAGAAGGTCCATGGCTCTGGCCTTCCACGCCAGTCAAAAGCTCGATCTGCCGGTCGTGGCCCAAAGCACGCTCCTAGAGGCTTACCTGCAGGAAAAGGATCGCGTCATCAAAGCCCTACTCGATCCCCGTCAGCTCTCCAAAACAGGCGAAGGAACTTACACCTACACAGTCACCACACTCCAGGTGTTTCAACTGCAGGTGCGACCCGTCGTTTCCCTGGCCGTCAGCCTCAGTGAAGGTGTCCTCTGCATCCAGGCGACGGAGGCGACCCTCGACGGACTGGGCCTCGTTGATGATTTCCAACTCAGCCTCGAGGCCCTGTTGGAAGCCACAGATCGTGGCCTGCAAGGTGAAGCAAACCTCGCTGTCAACGTCAGCCAACCCCCGCTGCTTCGATTGATTCCGAAGCGTGTTCTGGAAAGCACCGGAGAATCCATCCTCAACGGCATCCTGATCACGATCAAAGGCAGGGTCGGCCGCCAGCTGGTCAACGATTTTCAAGACTGGTGCGTGCGTTCCAGTGATGGAGCCCAAAACACTCCGTCAGCTTTGGGCTCCATCACTGGGAAACAACCGGGTTAAAAATGAACGCCGATGCATGGACGTCGGACCTGCAGCGAGCAAGGACTGCCGGTGCAGAACCGTGCCATAGCCGGCATGGCGTTCCAGGCCATAACCAGGGAACCGTTCTGCAAGCCGTTGCATCAACCCATCACGAGTCACTTTCGCCAGAACACTGGCTGCAGCAATCGAGGCCTCTTTGCTGTCACCGCGCACTATTGAGCGCTGATCACCGGCCCAGAGGCGCAAGGGAAGCACGCCATCGACAAGCACAAGCTCAGGGTGTTTCGGAAGCTTCTGCAGGGCCCTGAGCATGGCCAATTCCGTGGCCACCCTGATGCCATGCGCATCGATTTCCCTTGCTGATCCCTGACCAAGAGCCCAGGCCGAAGCCTTGGCTTGGATCTGGGGAACCAGGTCTACCCGCCGTCTGGCGGACAGAGCCTTGCTATCAGTAAGCCCCAGCGCCGTGAGCTCCGCAGCGGCCGATTCAGTAAGACTCACCGCAGCAGCAAAAACAGGCCCGAACAGACAACCGCGGCCGACCTCATCGACACCGACGATCACCCGTCGGTTGCGGAGGAGCGTCGACGACGGCGACCAAGCCGGGTCTCCTCCCCATTGCTGTTGGTGTCCTGTGGTGCTTCATCCTCCGAGGTCTCAACATTGGGAAGGGAGATGGAAACAGCCGCTTCTGGCACTGGAGCCATCTCAAGGGGAGTGATCTCCACTAGGAGCGGAGGTTCAGGTTCCGGCGTCAACGAGTCCTGCACCTGCTGCTCAGACGTCTGAGGGGCCATTGTGGATCCACCCGTGCTCCTGCCACCGCCTCTCCCCCCACGGACACCACGGCGACGGCGACGACCAGATGAAGCGGCCAGCTGCTCGCGGGCTTCGTCCAAAACAGCTTCAGCGTCCTGCCCCGGACGAACCACACGCACGAGGAGATTCTCCTGGTCGGGCGGAGGATCAAGAAGCAACACAGGATTCAGCCCAAGCCAGCCGTAGACCCTTTCCTGTTCTTCGTCCATGGGAACAGCCACCAGTTCAGGATCTTGACGCCGTGTCGCCGGTGCGGGCTCTGTGGCTTCACTCGAAGACTCACCTGATGCGGCGGGCGCCAAACTGTCATCCAGGACTGAAGCATCCGTCGTGGTCTGAGAGCGCCCACGACCACTGCGTCGCCGCCTGCCGTTGGTGGACTCTGAGGACAAAGACACCTCCGCTCGAGCCGATGAGGCCGAACGGACGAGCCCCGTGGCAGTGGCTAACGGCTGGAGAAGATCCTTACCGGGCAGAACAGCAACATGGCCGAGACCGCCACAGCTGGCACAAGCTCGACCAAACAATTCATAGATGTTCTGACCTTGACGCTTACGAGTCAGCTCCACCAGGCCTAGCTCGGTGAGCTGAGCAATCTGAGGACGAGCCGAATCGTCACGAATCGCCGTCGTGAAATGCTCCAGAAGCTGAAGCTGATCGCGACGCGAATCCATGTCGATGAAATCGATGATGATCACGCCGCCGATATTGCGCAGTTTCAGTTGCCTTGCGATCTCAACTGCCGCCTCACAGTTAGTCCAGAGCACCGTTTCCCTGGCATTCGCGGAGCGGGTGAAGGACCCCGAGTTCACATCGATGACCGTGAGCGCCTCGGTGGGTTCGATGATCACGTACCCGCCAGAAGGTAGATCCACTCTGGGCTTCAGGGCATCGCGGATCGCCGCATTGACCTTGAAATGCTCCAGAAGCTCGTCAGGCTCGCCGTGAGCTTCCACACTGAAATGGGTCGCCTCTTCACCGAGAAATCCGGTCACTCTCTCAACAGCTGCCGGATCATCGACAACCACACGACTGAGCTCTGGAGCGATGTGATCTCGGAGGATGCGGTGAATGAAATCCTCATCACGGTTGAGAAGCACCGGCGGTGACGCGGTCTCAGCAGCCTTCTGGATCGCTTCCCACTGCCGCATCAGTGACTCCAGATCATCGATCAGGAGTTCTTCGCTCACCTCGTCTGCTTCGGTACGAATCAGCAAACCCGCGCCCGGTGGTTTCACAAGAACCCCCAGGGCCCGGAGGCGGTTGCGCTCACCTTCGGAGCTGATTCTCTTGGAAATATTCACCCCCTGGCCACTGGGTTGAAGCACGAGGTAGCGCCCTGGGAGAGCCAGATTTCCTGTGAGCCTTGGCCCTTTGGTGCCGGTTGGCTCTTTCATGACCTGCACCAGCACCTTCTGGCGAGGTTCAAGCAATTCGGTGATCCCTGCGGAACCTTTCTTGAGGCGCAGAGGACCGAGATCAGTTACGTGGATAAACCCGTTCTTCTCGCTTTCGCCGATATTGACGAATGCTGCATCAATTCCCGGAAGCACATTTTCAACTGTGCCGAGATAAACATCACCAATCTGATAGCGGCCTTGGGCCACAATCAGCTCATCAACACGGTCATCGGTCAGAACCGCTGCGATGCGCAGCTGTTCAGCGATGACAATTTGCTGGGGCATAAACAGAACTGACGACGCCCGTCAGGACAGAAGCCGGTTGATGGGCTTAACAGCTCATCGAACGGAAGGAAATTGATCGAGATGCCCGAAGGCAGAAATGATTTGGAGTGAATTACTCCTTTCAAAACAATCAACGTAAAAACGAAGATCGATGAAGACGCGATGGGCCTTTCTTTCCAACGAATCTGGACAAGAAGACCGGGACAGATCTGTGGCGTAAGCCCTTGATGTGATGTCCTGAACGAAACCTAGCACTGCAGGAGTCCCAACTCCATGCGCCGTACCTGGGAGAGCGTCAGCTCATCATCCAGTCGCTCAGACAGCCAGTGGCAGAGCTGGGCAGGTTTGAGACTGCGCCCCTGTTCATCCACAGCTGCTATCAACTCCAATTGAGCTGATGACGATGAATCAGCAGCATCAATGGAGACCAAGCGCAGCGTCTTCAGCAGGACCCTGACATCACGCCGACGAGGCCGCCCCTTCTTGTCGGTGTCCTCCCAGATCAGTTCATCTTCGCGGAGCATCTCCGCAATCGCGCCCTCCCAATCAGCTTTGGAAGAATGCTCTTTGGCGGAGTGAGCACTCAGGGTGAAACGCCAGCGACTAAACACAATCCTTTGGGAGAGGCTCGGAGAGGACACAGGAACCTCTTCTGCGGACAGAAGGCTCAACCCAGGAGGCAAGCAAGCCTGCCAGGACTCTTGAGCGACTTGTGGATCAACAGGTTCAGTGAATTCCAGATCCATCCACTCGCCCTCGGCCTCGACACCGAGAGGAAGCGCCAGTGCCAGCTGCAGGCGGGGAAGAGGATGGAATCCTCCTGTGAAGCTCACCGGCAGGCCCGATCGCCGCAGTGCTCTCTCAAACAGACGCACAAGGTCGAGATGACTCAGCAGTGCCATGGCTCCGGTTTTACTGAAGCGGAAGCGGAGCCTGCAGACACGCTCACTGGCCGGAGACCGTTGAGGCCGGGTCTCTGGGACCGCTGGAGGCCGCACCACAACGTTGTGACCCAGGTCAGGGCCACAGACACCGCAGCTGCTGCAACCATCAAAGGAGCAGTCAGGAACGACTGTGGCGGCAAGCGCATGCTGGAGATCATCAGCAAGCCACTGCTTCTCGATGCCGCTGTCGATGTGATCCCAGGGGAGTGGCTGACGGCAGAACGCCTGCAGATCGCGCCGCTCAAGCGCAGCCACAGCACTCCAGCTCCCAAGTTCCATGGCTCGATAGCGCCCCTCCAGGCCGGCTGCAGCGATGGCCCCGGTCCAGGCCTCATAGGTGCGATCAAGAGCCTCAAACCAGGCATCCATCCCTGCCCCTGCACGCCAGGCCGATTCGATCACCGGTGCCAAGCGACGGTCTCCACGGCCAACGAAATCCTCCATGGCCGAAAGGCGGACATCCGTGAAATTGAAACGCACCCCGCGCAGCCTTCTCCCTGCCTCCCGAAGCAACTGCTGACGACGCAGGAACTCCTCCGTGGAGACGCTGTGCCACTGGAATGGCGTGTGCGGTTTGGGCGTGAAGTTGCTGATCGTGATGTTGAGACTGAGGCGTCCAAGATCTCGGCAACGCTCCTGAAGCATCCGACAGGTTTCGGCGATACCGAGCACATCCGCATCGGTCTCGCCTGGCAGCCCGATCATGAAATAGAGCTTCACTTTGCGATAACCGTTCTGCATAGCCGTGCGGATGCCCTGCAGCAGGTCTTCATCCGTAAGCCCCTTGTTCACGATGTCCCGCAGCCGCTGGGTCCCGGCCTCAGGAGCGAAGGTGAGACCGGCCTGCCTTGCACCGCCGAGGATATGAGCGATGTCCTCGTCGAAGCGGTCCACCCGCTGGCTGGGTAGCTGGAGTGTGACGTTGCGGTCGGCCAAGCGGTTGCGCAGCTCCACCCCCACCGCCGGTAGAGCGAGGTAATCGCTGCAGCTGAGAGACAGCAGCGAAAAATCGCTGTATCCGGTGCGTTCCATGCCGGTTTCAACGGCCTCAATCACAGCCTCCGGCTCAACATCCCGGGCAGGGCGCGTGAGCATCCCCGGTTGACAGAAACGGCAGCCGCGGGTGCAGCCGCGCCGAATTTCCACGGTGAGGCGGTCATGGACCGTCTCCACGTGGGGAACTAGCCCCATGGCGTAATGGGGCATCGGTGTGGCCACCCGACGCAGGACACGTGGGGGCAGCTCGGGATCAACCGGCTGCAGGGTGACGCCGTCCTCTCCCGCCTCGTACAGGGACGGCACATAGATCCCAGGCACCTGAGCCAGATCCCGAAGCAGCTGTGAGCGGGTCAGGCCATCGGCCTTCGCCTCAGCCACCACCAGTCCGATCTCGGGGAGCAACTCCTCACCATCACCAAGGGCGATGAAATCAAAGAAAGGGGCATAGGGCTCAGGATTGCTGGTGGCTGTTGGGCCTCCCGCGAAAATCAGCGGCGGAGCTCCTGGGGCATCCAGGGGAAGATCCCCGCGGTCGCCCGCACGGATCGGCACGCGACACAAGGCCAGCATCTCCAGGATGTTGGTGGCACCGAGCTCGTAGCTGAGACTGAATCCCAGGATGTCGAAGGCATTCAGAGGCCAGCGGCTCTCCACCCCGAACAACGCTTGCTCCTTCTCTCTTAAACGTTGCGCCAAATCGGATGCCGGCAAATAGGCCCGGTCACAGACCTGGCCTGGAACGGCATTGAGAATCGAATAGAGAATGATGTGGCCGAGATTGCTGGCTCCGACCTCATAGACCTCGGGGTAGGTGAGTGCCCAGCGGACCCGCGCTCCAGCCCAGTCTCGGGGGACAACACCCAGTTCATGGCCGATGTAGCGGGCGGGCCGGTTGATGCCCGCATCCACGAGCTCATCGAACGGGACCGTCTGGAGCGTTGTATTCAGGGAGACGGTCAAGACGTCCCGACCCGGCTCACTGCATCGTATGTAGCAGGATGCCCCCAGAAATCGGTTTCCCTGTGGTTCAGGTCAACGGCAATTACCTCAAACTCAAAGCTGGATATCTTTTCCCAGAAATTGGCCGCCGTGTGAAGGCCTTCAGTGCAGCCCATCCCGATGCCGCCCTGATCCGCCTCGGTATTGGTGATGTGACAGAACCCCTGCCCCAGGCCTGCCGAGAAGCGATGAAAACCGCCATCGATGCGATGGGAACGACCGAAGGCTTCCATGGCTATGGACCTGAACAGGGCTACGGCTGGCTGCGTGAGGCGATCGCGACCCACGATTTCAAGGCCCGCGGCTGCGACATCAGCGCTGAAGAGATCTTCATTTCTGACGGTTCCAAATGCGACAGCAGCAACATCCTCGACATCCTGGGCGAAGGCAACCGTGTAGCCGTCACGGATCCCGTGTATCCGGTGTATGTCGACAGCAACGTCATGGCCGGCCGCACCGGTGAAGCCGGCGATGAAGGCCGCTACGCCGGACTGACCTATTTACCAATCAGCGCCGACAACGGTTTCGCTGCTCAGATCCCCACGAATCCAGTGGATCTGATCTATTTATGCTTTCCCAACAATCCCACCGGGGCCGTTGCCACCAAAGAACAATTGAAGGCCTGGGTGGATTACGCCCGCGCCAACGAGGCTCTGATCCTGTTCGATGCGGCCTATGAGGCCTTCATTCAGGATCCAAGCCTGCCCCATTCGATCTTTGAAATCGAGGGAGCCCGTGATTGCGCGATCGAATTCCGCTCCTTTTCCAAGAATGCCGGATTCACCGGCACCCGCTGCGCCTTCACCGTCGTGCCAAAGGGGCTGAAGGGCAAGGCAGCCAACGGTGATGCCGTGGAGCTCTGGAACCTGTGGAACCGCCGTCAAAGCACCAAGTTCAACGGCGTGAGTTACATCATTCAACGCGGTGCCGAAGCGGTGTATTCCGAAGCCGGCCAGGCCGAGGTGAAGGCTCTCGTGAGCTTCTACATGGAGAACGCCGCCATCATCCGCCGCGAGCTCAGTGCGGCGGGCCTCACGATTTATGGGGGTGAGCACGCGCCCTACGTGTGGATCAAGACTCCAGATGGCATGGACTCATGGGGCTTCTTCGACCACTTGCTCCACAAAGCCAATGTGGTGGGCACACCCGGCAGTGGCTTCGGTGCCGCGGGCGAGGGCTACTTCCGACTCTCTGCGTTCAACAGCCGGGACAACGTCGACACTGCTATGGCCAGAATCCAGGCACTCTGACCAGGCATGTTCGGATTCGCTTTAGATTTGAGACAGCCGAGCTCGAAGGTCATGGCCGTGGAGACCCCCAGCCTCACCCCCGGAGGAGCAGCAGTCCTAGACAAAGCCCCTGAGCGCGTGCGCAAGCAGTCGCCTCGCTACAAAGTGCTGCTCCACAATGATCCTGTGAACTCCATGGAATACGTGGTGTCCACGCTCAGGCAGGTAGTACCGCAGCTCAGTGAGCAGGACGCGATGGCGGTGATGCTCGAAGCGCACAACACCGGCGTGGGTCTTGTAATCGTGTGTGATCTCGAGCCGGCAGAGTTCTATTGCGAAACCCTGAAAGGCAAGGGGCTCACCAGTACCCTTGAACCAGACACCTGATCTTCAAATCCATCGTCGCGCTATGGAACGCCCTGCTTAGGGCACGACCACGTTGGGTTGCCACGATGGTTTTAATCCCAGCTCTCTATGGGCTTGGATGGGTTGCTGTGCAGCCTTTGGGTCTTCTGCTCGCTGATGACCCCACATCGTCGCGACTGTCCCTGATTGGCACTCTCGCAAGTCTGTTGCTGTTTGTGCTGGTGCTGCCGAGCTGGGTGAGGAATCGCTGGAAACAGCCTCATCCCTGGCTAACCCTTGGTCTTCGCAGTCACAGGCATGCCCCCTCGTCCGGTCGATGCCTGATCGCAGGCCTGCTGCAGTCGCTTGCACTTCTCACCTTGATCAGCCTGTCGCTGGTGCTCGGATCCTGGGGACGCTGGCTGGGCGAACTCAACGCTGCAGATGCACTCAATGCCCTGGCACTGTGTTTCGGCGTCGGACTCGCAGAAGAACTGCTATTTCGCGGATGGCTTTTGGGTGAACTCTCTCAATTCACAGGGCCTCGCACCGCCGTCGTGTCACAGGCACTGATCTTCAGTTTGGTGCACACCCGGTTCAATCTGGGTGTTCTTCCCATGCTCGGTCTGCTGATTGGACTGACGTTGCTCGGCCTGGTCCTAGCCATTCAGAGACGACTGAATAAAGGCTCTCTCTGGGGATGCATCGGCTTACACGGCGGACTCGTTGGCGGATGGTTCGCTCTGCAGGGAGGCTTGCTGCAGATCTCACCAAGCGCACCGCAGTGGCTCATCGGACCTGGAGGCGCCCATCCCAATCCCATTGGAGGGCTGGTGGGAATCGCAGCTCTCACCGTGCTGCTCAGTCGTCAGCTGACGGCCTTAGCAAGAGCGCCGCGCCCCTGAACCGGAGCCCGCAGGGCTTCATTGAGGCTTGAAGTGCCGTAATCGCGCTCAAGAAGATCCATCACGGTTCGTCCGAAATCCGATGGATTTAAGTCGAAGGCTTCCAAACACACCCGTCCAAAGGTGCTGCCCATGGGCTCTGGGTTCCAGAGAAGCTTTCTGGCCGTCCAGGGCATCATGCTCATCGGGTTGTAACCAGGCTTGATCAGTCCTTGATCAAATCCGTACTGCTCGAGGTGGGTGTGGGGTTGCAAGCCGATGAAGAAGATCGCAGGCTCGACTCGATCAGGGCCGAAGATGGCCTCGAGCTCACGGTGGTAAGCCACGGTCTGACGGATCGTCTCGGGACGCTCATCGATCACGTTGAACGAGTAGTTCACGGACACGTGATCCTTGAATCCCGCTTTCGCGAGCATCCTGCAACTATCGAGAACAGTGCGGAGGTTGTAGCCCATGCGCATTTTGCGCACGAGCTCCTGGGAGCCTGATGTGATGCCGATTTCGAAATAGCTCATGCCCGTGTCCACCATCAGCTGAGCCAACTCGGGGTCAAGGTTGTCGGCACGGATGTAAGCAGCCCAGCGAATGCCAGTGAGACCTTCGGCCTTGATCGCCCGCAGCAGTTCCTTGGCATCTTCGATGTAACGCCGTGCCGGAATGAATTGAGCGTCGGTAAACCAAAAACCTCGCACTCCGCGGTCGTAAAGCTGGCGCATTTCCTTCACCACTTCGTCCACCGGATTGAGGCGCACCTGCTTGCCCTCCACCACCGTGTAAACGCAGTAGCAGCAGTTGTGGGGACAGCCGCGCTTGGTTTGAACCCCGACGTAGAAGTCACCGCCTTCGAGGTACCAGTCGAGCTGTGGCCAGATCGAGGCGATGTAGTCGTAATCGCAGGCTGTTTTCGGGCGGCTTTCCGGTTGTTCGTGAATCAGACCGGCACGCGGCGGAGCTCCCACAACGAAGCAGCGTTCGCCTTCGAGACTCTGGCCCTTCAGAAGTTTCTCAAGCAGGGGTTCACCCTCTCCAATGGAGACGATGGTTCCCTTTGGCAGGGAGCGACCAAGTTGCTCATAAAACACACTCACGGCTCCACCGCCAAGGACGGCTCTGGCTTGAGGCTGATAACGACGCGCACGATGCAGCCCCTGTTTCACAAGCAACTGATTGCGACGCAGCTCGCCGTAGTGACTGGTCATCAAACGCAGACCACCAAGAGCACCATGGAGGCGTTTCACGGGATTCCGCGAATAGAACACCTCGAAGGAGTTCTGAAGGGGATTTCCCCCTCGGCCATCCACCGGCGCGTAGATCTGAATGTCTCGCCAGGAGAACACCAGAAGAGTGGGCTGAAACTGATCAATCGTGATCCGAAGAACACGATGAACGTCCAAAACCGGCAAGGCGGCCAGGTCGAGAATGCGTTGAGGCAATCCTGGAAAACATTTATGGAGATGGTCTGCCAGGTAGATCGGACCGATCGGGAAGATCGGGTTGCAAGGAAGTCGCACCAACAACACCCGCTCTCCCGCGGCGAGGCCCGAGGCTGAGAGCGGTGACGGCTGCGAGAAATCGTCCATGGATCGGACGCTAACAAGCACTCCCCAGATGGCGGGACGGGCTGGAGCTCAACGCTTCTTCACAACGACTTCATAAAGCAATGGATATTTTTCGCAATGTTGCTTTACACTCCGGGCTGGCAGGGCATTCCTGCCCTTCCGTAACCGCTCTTCGGAGCCTTCTTTTCCGTACTCATGACCACCACCATTCAGCAGCGCTCCGGCGCCAATGGCTGGCAGTCCTTCTGCGAGTGGGTCACCTCCACCAACAACCGCCTGTATGTGGGCTGGTTCGGTGTGCTGATGATCCCCACCCTGCTGGCTGCCACCACCTGCTTCATCGTTGCCTTCATCGCAGCGCCCCCCGTCGACATCGACGGCATCCGTGAGCCCGTCGCCGGCTCCCTGATCTACGGAAACAACATCATCTCTGGTGCTGTTGTTCCTTCCTCGAACGCCATCGGCCTGCACTTCTATCCCATCTGGGAAGCTGCTTCTCTCGATGAGTGGCTGTACAACGGCGGTCCTTACCAGCTGGTTGTCTTCCACTTCCTGATCGGCATCTTCTGCTACATGGGTCGCGAGTGGGAACTTTCCTACCGCCTCGGCATGCGCCCCTGGATCTGCGTTGCTTACAGCGCACCTGTGGCTGCTGCCTCCGCCGTGTTCCTGGTGTACCCCTTCGGTCAGGGTTCCTTCTCTGACGGCATGCCCCTCGGCATCTCCGGCACCTTCAACTTCATGCTGGTGTTCCAGGCAGAGCACAACATCCTGATGCACCCCTTCCACATGATGGGCGTCGCAGGTGTGTTCGGTGGCTCCCTGTTCTCCGCCATGCACGGTTCACTGGTGACCTCCTCCCTGGTGCGTGAAACCACCGAGAGCGAGTCCCAGAACTACGGCTACAAGTTCGGCCAAGAGGAAGAGACCTACAACATCGTGGCTGCCCACGGTTACTTCGGTCGCCTGATCTTCCAATACGCCTCCTTCAACAACAGCCGCAGCCTTCACTTCTTCCTGGCTGCCTGGCCTGTGGTCGGCATCTGGTTCACTGCCCTGGGCGTCAGCACCATGGCGTTCAACCTGAACGGTTTCAACTTCAACCAGTCCATCCTTGATGGTCAGGGCCGCGTCCTGAACACCTGGGCTGATGTGCTGAACCGCGCCAACCTCGGCATGGAAGTGATGCACGAGCGCAACGCTCACAACTTCCCCCTCGACCTGGCTGCTGCTGAGTCCACTCCTGTGGCTCTGCAAGCTCCCGCCATCGGCTGAGGCTGAAGTCTCTTAACCCAAAGATTCAGCGTCAGTTGAATCGGAAAGCCCTCACCTCACGGTGGGGGCTTTTTGTTTTGGGCTGAAATCCATTCACTTAACCTGCTTCACCTTTCACACTTCGCGTCCATCGACCTTGATCGAACTCATTCTTTCGGTCGGCCTGGCTTTCATCATGCTGAGCCTCGGTCTATCCCTTCAACCGGCGGATTTCAGCAGGGCTCTTGGCCAGCCGCGCGCCCTAATGGGAGGAGCATTAGCTCAGCTCATTCTTCTGCCTCTTGTGGCCTTCGGTCTACTGAGCTTGTCAGGACTGGATGGCGACCTTGCCCTGGGGATCATGATCCTGAGCTGCTGTCCGGGAGGAATCACCTCCAATGTGATGACGAGGCTCTCCCGCGGAGATGTGGCACTGTCCATCTCTTACACAGCCCTGGCCAGTCTGGTGACAGCGTTCACCTTGCCGGTGGTTCTCAGTCTCACAGCACCGTTTTTGCTTCCGAGCCAAACACTCGAGCTGTCTATCCTTCCTCTCAGTCTCAAGGTGTTTTCCATCTCCACCGTGCCGGTGGTGATCGGGGTATGGACCGCTCAGCAGGCACCTGGCTTCTGCGAACGCAATAGACAAAAGGCGGAACGGCTCGCCAATCTGTTGTTCGTTCTGATCGTGGCTGGCACGCTGATCAGCCAATGGTCCGTGTTTACGAGCAACCTGAAGTCGATTGGCCCAACTCTTTTGGCCCTGAATTTGTTGATGCTGGCCATTGGACTGAGCCTCGGCAAACTGCTGCAGATGTCGACTGAACAGACCACAAGCTTGTCCATTGAAGCGGGATTTCAAAACGGCACCGTGGGCATCGTCGTGGGATCGTTGCTCGGGCCAGACCTGATGCAAAGCCAGCTCAACAGCTTCAGCCTTCCGTCTGCTGTTTACGGCGTTCTGATGACAGTCACCATTCTTCCCTTCATTGCGTGGAGACGAAGCATCAAGCCCATGACAACACAACCCTGAGGCTGGATATCACCCAGTGGCGATCTGCCCTGTGGTCCAGTAGCGAACGCGTGCGGGATGGGTGTCGAGGTATTCGTCGACAGCGATCTCAGCTGACCGGTCATTGGCCTTAAGCAGCAGGTCTGACATCTCCTGATCCGGGAGATGGAAACGGGTCAAGAAGTCGGCGAGATCGGGAGCATCCAAATCAAGACTGGGCCGACCCAGCGCGTGAATCCGCTCAATGCCACCAAAAACACGCTTCGGGTCTTCGAGAAAGCGCAACTTGTAGCGGGCGAACATCCAATGCGGCATCCAGCTGGTGACAATCACCCATTGCTCTCGGCGAATGGCCTGGTCAAGCACCGCCGTCATCGCCGCACTGCTCGACGCCACCAAGTCCAGGTCATTGAGTTGGTAGCTCTTGAGCGCCTCTGCAGACGCCTGATTCAACCCTGAACCGGGATCGATCCCCTGCACGCGGTTCTGAAAACGAGCGGCCAGAGCAGGGTCCCGCAACTGCTGGATCGACGAGAGCTCAGCCTTCGGGATGTAGTCGGGAACCACCCAACCCAGACGGCCGGAATACATCGACCCGAAATCGAGCACGCGGTCGCGCACCCGTTGCCAGTAGTCACGATGGGTCAGTGGCAACCAGGCCATCAGCATCATGTCGAGATCGCCGCGAGCAACTGAGGCGTATTGAATGCCGATGTCGGCGAGAACTCTCTCCACCTCGATGTTGTAGGCCTGCTGAATCACCTTCTGAGCGATCAGGCTGATGACCTCGGCATCAGCCCAGGGAGACCAACCCAGTCGTAGAGGAGATCCAGTTAATGCCGAGGTGGGTTGCGGTGTACGTCCAGTCTCCGGACCTGCCACCTGGGACGTCCGAGCAGAAGGTTGACTGAGATTGACCAAGCTGGCCATCGAAGCCCCAGCAAGCCCCAGGCCTCCAAGCAACACCGCGCGTCGACGGATGCGGTTGTTATCACTCATGACGACCTCCAGGGAGACATCCACGCGCGCCAGCGCTGACGAAGGGGTTGCACTTCGCGGGCTGTGAAGCTCTGACTGAGACGGTCAAGGATCACGGCAAGGATCACTACAGCAATTCCACCCTCGAAACCCAGACCCACGTCGAGCTGCTGAATGCCACGCAACACCACATCGCCTAAACCGCCTCCGCCAATCATGGAAGCGATCACCACCATGGACAGAGCCAGCATGATCGTCTGATTGACGCCCGTCATCACCGTGGGTAGTGCACTCGGCATCTGAACTTTCCAGAGAAGCTGGCGTTCACTGCATCCGAAGGAGCGTCCTGCTTCGATCAGATCAGCAGGGACCTGTGACAATCCGAGCTGCGTCAATCGGACGACAGGAGGCATGGAAAAGATCAGGGTGGCCAGGATCGAAGGCACCGCACCGGTGCTGAACAGCATCACAGCAGGAATCAGATAAACAAAGGCCGGCATGGTCTGCATCAAGTCGAGGCAGGGCCTCACCAGACGCCAAACCGAGCGGTATCGGGCCGAGAGGATTCCCAAGGGCAAGCCGATCACGAGGGCCAATAGCGAGGCCGTGATCACCAGAGCCAGAGTGGCGATCATCTCGTTCCAGAGCTGGAGGGAAAGCACAAGGTTGAGGCCGAGAAGCACGAAGAGCGCGAAGCCTCCACTCACTCTCCAGAGACCGATCGCGGCCACGCTCCAGGCGAGCAACCAAGCCGGAGGACTGTCTAGAAGCATCTCGGTGAAGGAAACCACGGCGAGAACCGAGACCTTGATCACATCAAAAGCACCCTGAGCATTGGCGAGCAGCCAGGCAACGATGACGTCGACACCTTGACCCAGCCATCCAGCCTGATGTGCCGCTGCGAGGAGAGTCATGAACCCAATCCCTCCATCGATCTGAGCAGTTGATGGGCGCTGATCACACCAATGAATTGCTGCCCAGAATCCAGCACAGGCACTGGATCAGAGCACAGAGCCACCGATTGGATTGCATCCTTGACGCGAGTTCCCGACCGCAAGACGGTGGTTTCTGAAGCGTCAAGCCAACCCCTTTGCGCGGTGACCATCCCCAAGAACCGACGCTGTGAGTCCATGACATAAAGCGTGTCCTGAGATCGCTCAGGACGGGGGTCGCCGTCCTGAAGCACAAGCTCACGGTTGGTAGGCATCGCCACACGGTCGACGGTCAGCACCGATGCCACATCCACATCCCTGAAGAAACGCCGGACCTCCTCGCTAGCGGGTTGATGCAGGAGGGTTTGGGCCGTATCGCACTGGAGCAGTCGCCCTCCCTGCATCAGAGCGATCCGGTCACCGATCCGAATGGCTTCATCAAGGTCATGGGTGATGAAAACAACCGTGCGGCGCTGCTCCGCCTGGAGATCGAGAAGCAGATCCTGCATATCGACACGAATCAGAGGGTCGAGGGCTGAAAAGGCCTCATCCATGAGCAGGATCGGGGGATCGAGCGCCAGCGCTCGCGCCAGGCCCACGCGCTGTTGCATCCCTCCTGAGAGTTGCGCGGGTCGCTTGCGCAACTCCTGTCCCAGTCCCACCCGCTCCAACGCCTCGATGGCTCGGGATTGCCGAACTCTGCGTGGAACGCCAGCCACCTCAAGGCCGAAGGCCGCGTTGTCTAGAACGCTCCGATGAGGGAACAGCGCAAACGATTGAAAAACCATCGCCATCTGATGCCGGCGCAAGTCAGCCAGCTCGGAGGGCGTCAACGCAGCGAGCGAACGCCCCTGCACCAAGACATCACCAGCAGAGGGTCGAATCAGTCCGTTGAGCAGTCGCAGCAATGTGGACTTACCCGAGCCGGACAGGCCCATCACAACAAAGATCTCGCCAGCGCAGATATCGAGGCAGACATCTTGCACAGCAGCGCGAGCACCCAGTTGCTGATGGAGCTGATCGGGGTCTGCGCCGTTGCGCAATTGATGAACCACCTCAGAGGAAGAGCCACCGAATACTTTCCACGCCGACCTTATGGAGATCTCTGACTGCACTTCAGAGCCCTCCGAGAACCTTTAAGGCTTATAGCAAAAACAAGAAGAGGCATGAGGAATATCAACCCAAAGACCTTGAATGAGCACAGATTTAAATTCATGAGACCAACTGCAGCACAAGGCTTCTCGCGAATATGCGTATAAATCTAAAGCGATTAATTTCACCGGAAAGCTGACAGCTATCCAGTTCATGGTTAGCTTGCAGAGGGAGCGTGAATCTTGTTCATCGTTCACATCAATGGTGTTGCGTGCACTGCAGTCAAAGGGTCTGCGGCATCGCTGCCATTTCCAGTGCAGTCAAGAGCGAATTCGGCATGACCTCAACCAAGAGCCACCCTTCAGCGGAGTCCGGTGATGCTCAGCGGTTCGGCGAGACCCCCGAAAGCGTGAGGGAAACGGACCACTACCAGCAGGAGTACATCGAGCAATTCGCTGACCGGTGGGATCGTCTCATCGATTGGCAAGCACGGGAAGAAGCGGAGGGGGATTTCTTCGTGAAGCTGCTTCGAGAGCACGGAGCCAAGTCCATTCTGGATGTGGCCACGGGGACCGGATTTCATTCCGTGCGGCTACTTCGCGAAGGCTTCGAAGTGGTGAGCGTGGATGGGAGCCCGAACATGCTGGCCCGGGCTTTCAAGAATGCTCGCAGTCGTGACCTGCTGATGCGGACGGTTCACGCCGACTGGCGTTTTCTGAACCGCGACATCCATGGCGAATACGACGCCGTGATCTGCCTGGGCAACTCCTTCACCCATTTGTTCCGGGAACGGGATCGGCGCAAGGCCCTAGCGGAGTACTACGCCGTTCTTAAGCACAACGGCATCCTCATTCTCGACCATCGCAACTACGACAGACTCCTCGAAGGAACCTCAACCAGCGGCAAAAGCAATGTCTATTGCGGCAAGGATGTGGAGGTTGGTCCTGAGCATGTGGACGACGGACTCGCGCGGTTCCGCTACGCCTTCAGCGATGGGAGCACTTACCACCTCAACATGTTCCCCTTGCGTCATGGCTACGTGAGGAGGTTGATGCGCGAGGTGGGCTTCCAGCGCATCACCACCTACGGCGACTACCAACGCGGCCACGACGACCCTGATTTCTACGTGCACGTTGCCGAAAAGGAATACCTCTTCGACACCGATGTGACCGCGATCTAAACCCCATGACGCAAAGCACCTACTCCGATGCCGCGGCCACGGCTGCCAGCTACTACGACAGCACCGATGCCGACCACTTCTATGCCGACATCTGGGGAGGCGAGGACATTCACATCGGCTTGTATGCCGAACCCGATGAAGCCATCGCCGCGGCCAGCCGGCGCACAGTCGACACCCTGATCGACTTGATTGGCAGTGAGGGGCTAGGCGATGGACAAGCTGAGCGCCTTGTGGTGGATTTTGGCTCTGGCTACGGGGGTGCCGCTCGCCGTCTCTGCCAACGGCCCAACGTGCGGGTCGAAGCCATCAATATTTCCGCCGTTGAGAATGATCGTCATCGGCTTCTCAACCGCGAAGCCGGTGTCGACCAGACCATCACCGTTCACAACGCTTCCTTTGAGTCGGTTCCTCTGGACGATGGCTGTGCTGATGTGATCTGGAGCCAAGACGCAATCTTGCACTCAGGTGACCGTCAGAAAGTGATGCATGAGGCGTCGCGCCTACTGAAGCCTGGCGGTGTGATGGTAATGACCGACCCCATGGCCGCCGATGGCGTTCCAGCCGAGTCGCTCTCAGCGATCCTGGAGCGGATCCACCTCCAAGACCTCGGCTCCCCGGAGCGCTACAGAACCTGGGCTGACGTGGCTGGGCTTGAACGAACACATTGGGACGATCGAACTCCCATGCTGGTCAAGCACTACAGCCGCGTGCGTGAAGAGCTCAAGCAGCGCCGTGAGCTGCTGACCCGCACCATCAGTACCGACTACCTCGAGCGCATGGATGCTGGCCTCGGCCACTGGGTGGAAGGAGGTGAAGCCGGCCGACTGTGTTGGGGCCTGATGCGCTTCCGCAAACCACTGCACTGATGGACACACCTGACAACCAAGCGCAATCTTCCGACCACACCCCCCGCGAAGTGGTTGAGCAGCTCATCCAAGACTGGAATCTGCATCCCCATCCCGAGGGTGGCTGGTACAGGGAAATGCACCGCAGCCCGGAACAGGTCACCCGCAGCGACGGTGCGCAGCGCAGCAGCATCACCGCCATCCTCTTTCTCCTGGATGCCGAATCCAAAAGTTGCTGGCATGCCGTGCACGGTGCCGACGAAATCTGGATCCATCTGCAGGGCTCACCTCTGAGCCTCTGGACGCTGGAGCCGAATGGCAGCGAAGCTTTCCAACACGTTCTGTCACTTCACCAGCCTCTGCACGCCGTTCGGGCAGGTCACTGGCAGGCAGCCCGCACGGAAGGGCAGTACAGCCTGGTGAGCTGCTGCGTCGGCCCAGGGTTTCAGTTCGAGGATTTCGAGATGCTGAGATCTCGACCCGCTGAGCAGCATCCACCGGGGGCGCTGCCTGACCTGCTCTGACATCTACGCTTTGGCGATCGATGGCATTCCATGGGCAGCAGTTTCGGCACCCTGTTCCGCATCAGCACCTTCGGCGAGTCCCATGGCGGCGGCGTGGGGGTGATCCTTGAAGGATGCCCGCCAAGACTGGAACTGGACCTGGTGGCCATTCAGGCTGAACTCGATCGGAGACGCCCTGGGCAAAGCAAGATCACCACACCCCGAAAGGAAGCCGACCAGGTGGAGATCCTCAGCGGTGTGATGGATGGGATCACCCTTGGCACACCGATCGCCATGGTGGTGCGCAACAAAGATCAACGTCCGCAGGATTACAAGGAAGTGGAGGTCGCCTTCCGCCCCTCCCATGCCGACGCCACTTATCAGGCGAAGTATGGGATTCAGGCCCGCAGCGGTGGAGGGAGAGCCTCGGCCCGGGAAACCATCGGACGAGTGGCGGCTGGAGCCATTGCCCGGCAGATACTGCAGCGATCCCATGGCACAGAGGTTGTGGCCTGGGTGAAACGCATCCACGATCTGGAGGCCGAGGTGGACGCCAGTGCCGTGACGCGTGAAGCCGTGGAGGCCAACATCGTGCGTTGCCCGGACGCGACGATGGCTGAACGGATGATCGAACGGATCGAAGCGATCGGACAGGAAGGTGACTCCTGCGGTGGCTTGATCGAATGTGTCGTGAGAAGGCCGCCCGTTGGCCTCGGAATGCCAGTGTTCGACAAGCTGGAAGCGGATCTGGCCAAAGCCGTGATGTCCCTGCCCGCCACCAAAGGCTTCGAAATCGGCTCAGGCTTCGCCGGCACCCTGCTTAAAGGAAGCCAGCACAATGACGCTTTTCTTCCCAGTGACGACGGAAGGCTGCGCACGGCCTCCAACAATTCCGGGGGAATCCAAGGAGGCATCAGCAACGGTGAGCCGATCGTGATCCGCGTGGCCTTCAAACCAACTGCAACGATTCGCAAGGAACAGCAGACCATCAACGACCGTGGCGAAGCCACCACCCTTGCCGCCAAAGGGAGGCACGACCCTTGCGTCCTGCCGAGGGCCGTTCCGATGGTGGAAGCGATGGTGAATCTCGTTCTGGCCGATCATCTACTGAGACAGCAGGGCCAATGCAGTTTGTGGTGAAGGAGTCCAGCCGCGATTAGCTGCGGGCAGGCGAATCGATTCCATTGACGCTGACCAGCTGCGCTGCTGCTTTCGCCATCCGCCCCGCCACAGTGCCGGAAGCGGCCGACGATTGAGTGCGCTTGCGAGCCCTCTTGGCAGGTCGGGGTTTGGCAGCGGTCCCTGTAGACGCTTTGGCAGCAGGCTTCGGAACAGCCTGCTTTTTGACAGCTGATGGCTTGGCTGACGAGGGTTTGGCCGTTGATTTCGACGCTGCTTTAAAAGGCCTAGCGGACGTGGCTTTCTTGGATGCAGTCGCAGGTTTCTTGCGGGCTGGTCTTGTCGACGCAGCTCGGTTGCGATGGCTCAGCACCATCACCCACTCCTCGTCCGTCAAAGATGCAGGCTTGCTGCCATGGGCGTTGGCAAGCTTGGCCGCTTTTTCGATGTCTTTAATCAGATTCACCCAAGAGGTCGCGAATCGCTTGTCGGACTGCGAACGGGCACCGCTTTCAACCAGCGTTTCCACAACCCCTGCGGCCGTGACCTTCTTACGGCGACGGTTGAAGATCTCTTTCTGAAGCTGAGCGACGAGAGCATCGGCTTTGTCGCTCAGCTTGATGGATAACTGAGACATCGGCACAGAAACATCTCTCTCATCTGTAGCAGATGAGTCTCAACTCATCCACCGAGCCACGGCTTCATCCCAGGATCCAGGGCATCGTCGACGAACACGGTCCGGCCCAGAGCGACGGCGTTGTAGCCGGCAGCCAACCAAGGAATCAGATCGGTGCATCGCAGTCCACCGGCAGCAATCATGAACGGGAGATCACCCATGGGAGCCGAGATCTGACGCCGATAGTCGACGCCGAGTACCGAAGCCGGGAAGAGCTTCACCAAGCTGCAGCCAAGCGCTTGGGCTGATCGAATCTCAGAGGGCGTCATGACTCCAGGAACCAGAACACAGCACAAATCTCTCGCCTTGGACTGCAACTCGGGATCCAGAAGTGGAGACATGGCATAACCAAGACCCAGGTTGGCGACCTGTTGCAGAGCCGGCAGTGTGGACACGGATGCCGCACCCAGCCTGACTTCTGGGTAACGCGCCCTGATCGCGTCAACGAGCGTGGGCCAACGGGGATGAACCGCCCAGGCCAGCTCAACATGCAAAACACCCGCCCCTACCAGCTGATCCAACTGATGGCAGAGGCGGGTGCTCTCAAAGGTGTTTTGGTAGTCGTTGGATCCTGGTCGCAGAACGACTAGCAGGGGCTGATCGGTTAATGAGCTGATCAGCCACTCCGAAGGATCAGACGTATTCGGCAACCCGGACGTCACTGCGGATCAGAAGCTCTTGCAATTCTTCTGCATCAACAGTTTCCTGCTCCACAAGCATCTCTGCGATCTCGTCGAGAACACTCCGATTGCTGACGAGCACCTTGGTCGCGCGCTTGTAAGCGACATCGACCAGATCAGACACCTCTTCATCGATCGTGGCAGCAGTGTCCTCAGAAAAATCACGCTCAGCGGCGATGTCCCGACCCAGGAACATCCCACCCTGGGATCGGCCCAGAGCGACCGGACCGAGTTTGTCACTCATGCCGAAACGGGTCACCATTTGGCGGGCAACCTGAGCCACCTGCTGGAGGTCGTTGGAGGCTCCAGTTGTGACCTCGTCCTCCCCATAGACGATTTCCTCGGCCACCCGACCACCGAGTGCCACGGCCATCTGATTTTGGAGGTAGGTGCGTGAATACAGACCTGACTCCATCCTTTCCTCGCTGGGGGTGAAGAACGTCAGTCCACCAGCATTGCCTCGGGGAATGATCGAAATCTTCTGAACAGGGTCGTAATCGGGCATCAGCGCTCCAACCAGGGCGTGACCAGCTTCGTGGTAAGCCACCAGACGCTTGCGACGTTCGCTCATTACACGGTCTTTTTTCTCAGGACCGGCCATCACCCGTTCAATGGCATCGCTGATTTCATCGTTACTCACCTCACTGAGATCGCGGCGGGCCGCAAGAATTGCAGCCTCATTCAGAAGATTGGAAAGATCAGCACCGGTGTAGCCAGGGGTGCGGCGCGCCACTTTGTCGAGATCGACGTCCTTCGAGAGGGTCTTACCTCGGGCATGCACGTTGAGAATCTGCAGACGACCGGCGTAGTCAGGACGGTCCACGACAACCTGCCGGTCGAAACGGCCTGGACGCATCAGTGCTGCGTCCAGCACATCGGGACGGTTCGTGGCAGCGACGATGATGATCCCCGTGTTGCCCTCGAAACCATCCATTTCGGTGAGCAGCTGATTCAGCGTCTGTTCGCGCTCATCGTTACCTCCACCGAGACCAGCGCCACGCTGGCGGCCAACCGCATCGATTTCATCAATGAAGACGATGCAAGGGGCATTTTTCTTGGCCTGCTCGAACAGATCACGAACGCGGCTGGCACCGACACCCACAAACATTTCCACAAACTCCGAACCGGAGATGGAGAAGAACGGAACGCCAGCTTCACCAGCCACAGCCTTGGCGAGCAGCGTTTTGCCAGTTCCGGGAGGGCCAACGAGCAGGACACCCTTCGGAATCTTGGCGCCAACCGCAGTAAAGCGATCAGGGTTCTTGAGGAAATCCACCACCTCAGTCAATTCAAGCTTGGCTCCCTCGATTCCAGCCACATCTCCAAACGTGATCTGAGTGGAGGGTTCCATTTGAACTCGGGCCTTGCTTTTGCCGAAATTCATGGCCGGGTTCCCACCGCCACCACCGGATTGAGCGCGGCGGAAGAGAAAGAAAAGACCTCCAAGCAGAAGAACCGGAAAGATCAAGCTCGAAGCAGCCTGTTGCCAGGCTCCCGGTTGCCTGGACGGCTGAACAGCGATGTCCACGTTGTGATCCGTGAGCATCTTGAGCAGATCCTTGTCTGGAGCCAGATTCACTTCAGATCGACGGCCATCAGTTGCCACAACCTGTGCTGTTCCGCGATCGGGAGAGAGCAGAACTCGACTGACCTGATCCTCCTGAACCTGCTCAACGAAATCGCTGTAACGGAGGTTTTGAGCCGTCGCCGCGGGATCTGGACGGTCAAGGAAAGCCGTTCCGACCACGATCACCACGACTACTAACAGGACATAAAGCCCTACGTTGCGCCATCGCTTGTTCAAGGTTTTCTCGCCTGAGATGAAGGAATGTTAATGGGATCCTGAGGGGTCAGGAGGCTCGCAGAACCTCGACCACGCTACGGAACGCGAACCATTCCGGAATCTCCTCACCACTGCGAAGCATCTTGCGGAACTGCGTGCCGCTGAGTTTCCTCACGTGCAGACCACGGGCTTCGGCGTGTTCGGCCGTCACGTAACCCTCTTCCTCTGTGTAGACCAAGTTGAGGGATGGAACCGTCTCCATCGTGAGTTCCGGCGCACATTCCTTAGCGAAGTTCTGTGCGTCATACGCGCCATAGAAGTCATCTCCGGTCAGTGATGACTTGCAACCAGCCATATCGCGCCCAATGATGAAGTGAGTGCAGCCGTAGTTGCGGCGGATAATCATGTGCTGCAGGGCTTCACGAGGTCCTGCCATGTGCATGGCATAGGGGAGATAGGCCCAACGAATGCGCGGATTGTCCACCTCAGCAGCAAGACGTTCATAGGTCTGGAACCGAACCGCACCGGGGATGTCGTCCTGCTGGGTGGGACCGCATGTGGGATGAACCAGCACCACGGCCTTCTCACTCACATTGCTGGCATCCAAAGCTCGCGTGAACAGTTCGTAGTGAGCACGGTGGATGGGATTGCGGCACTGGAAGGCGACCACGTCTTCACCAGCAGGCAACCCGGCACGCACTTCCGCAGGGGTCTTGCAGGGAAACACCCGCTTCGGGAGCTCAAGCCCCTGAATCACCCCTCCGAGATAGAAGCGGCGGCGTTCCGTAGCAATCATCCGAACTGCGGGATGCTCGAGGGATGTGGTGCCATAGCAGCCTTTTGCCTCCACAACCTTGTCGGGCTCCCACTTGTCCTCAACCGTGAGAACGGCAAGATCCTGACCCTTGTAGGTGAGCAGCACCTTGTCTCCGACCGTCACATCGTCTCGATCGGTGTCCATGACGATTGGCAGGCCGAACAGATGACCTGAGGTCGTGCGATGACCTTCCACAACAGCGGCATAGTCCGCCTGATGCATGAATCCGCGCTCAGGAGAGAAGCCACCGACGATGAGGAGCTCCACGTCGCAGGCGTTGCGGTCGGAGCATTCGACACTTGTGGTTGCTGAAGCTTTCACAGAAGCCCGATCGGACTCAGGCACCATCAGATCAACCAGGGTCCCTCCATAGGGGGCAATCACGCCTGAGGACTGTGTTGAGGTGGTGCTGGCAGTCATGACAGGCCTTCATCGAAACGGGAAGCTCGAGAATTGTCCCAGATTGCACAAAAAAAGGGGAGCGCATGCTCCCCCTTCGGTCGGGTTGGCGAGGAAGAAGCGACGAAGCTCAGGCTTCCTCGAGTCGACCGTAGAGCTCACCATTGATCTTCACATCAACGATTTCACGGCCACCCATATCGGAGTCTGAAGGCTGAATGGCTGAGAAGACTCCGGCGAATTCTCCGGTTTCAGGATCAACTTTGGTGATGGACATACTCATGACACCTTGACCATCGATGTAACGCTTGACGTTCTCGGTCTCCAGCTCCTTGTAGTCGCCACCCAGGCCAATCAGTCCTTGTGGGTAGTCCACACCAGTTGTGAGAGCGCGGCCCTTGGGATCAATGAAGTTGCTCGTGCGGTAGCTGGGGGTCCGATATGTTCCGTCGAAATCAGTGCTGGTTGTAATCGCGGCACCGTTGGCCGAGGCACTCAGACTCTTACTGGAGAACGTGAAGGGAAACTCTTCACCTCCGGGAATCAGCACAGTGATCGGCTGAAAATCAATGCCACCTTCTTCCGTGAAGGTCAGGCTGTCTTCTCCGACTTCAAGTGTGCCGTAAACCTCATCGAGACTGGAGGTGTAGCGCGTGAGGATTTTGCCTTCGACAAATTGTGCTTCTTGTCGTTTGTTGGCAGGCTCACCCTTAACGAAGACTTGCGTGGGGTGCATGCAGATCCCTCTGAGCTCGTAATCAGCACCAGGGGTCAGCGCAATGGAACCGCGAGCCGAGTCTGAAAGGGTTGGGCAGTCGTTGGCCTTACCCGTATTGCGGATGTCGTCGTAAGTGACATTGGAACGTTCAACGGCCTGTGCACCGCCGCTGCAGGCGGTGACAACCGTGAGACAGAAGGCCAGCACCAGGGCCAGCAGAGGACGGAAGCGCATGGGAGAGTTGCCGAATGGCCGGGTGGTGACAATGTCCACCGATGAGGCGGATCCTACAGAAGCTGATCGGCCACTCCCGCTAGGTTCGCAACCTCTCAACAACGTGAAGCGATCGGCGTGCAGCGCAACGATGAATCCATGATCCAGGCTCAGCTTCAGCCAATGCTTGAGCAGCTTCGGGCGCTTGCCGACGACCAACGCGATAAGCCTGAGGCACTTCTCCTCTTCCTTAGAGAGCTTGAAGCCCTTCACCGCGACGTTCAAGAGGGAGCGTTTCGCAACAGCCTTCCGGAAGATCGCCAGCAGCTCTTTAGCTTTCTTCAGACCCTTGAGCGCAGCGGTGGCTGGCCCTATATCCCTCGGCTGCAACTCAAAACCTTCATCGCACTGCTCGATCAGGGACCTGCTGATATGGCGGCCTAATCGCCAAGCTGGCTGAGCCGATCCAGCAGATCGTGTGCCAGAGCGAACTTGTGCATGGCAGGCATTTCCTCCTGGCGTTCACCGGGGCCGATGAGCCAGCCACCGTTCAGGTCGCAGTCAAGACCCTGATTCGGGCGATCGATCGGATTGACCATCAACAGGTCACACCCTTTGGCCTGATACTTCTCATAACCGCGCTGGAGCAAGGTTTTATCGTCTCCAGCTAATGCAGCAAAACCCAGCAGGCGCTGCCGGGAAGGACGTCTTGACCGCAGCAACTGAAGCAGGTCCGGCACCTGCTCCCAGCCCTCAGCAATCGTCTTCATGAGCTCGCCTTTGGGAAGTTTGGATGAATCCTCCAAGCACTTGCGCCGCAAATCCGCAACGGCTGCGCACATCAACACGGCATCGGCGCGTGGTTGATGCTCCAACAGGCAGAGCTCCATTGCGGCGCTGCTGAAAGCCGGCAGACAGTTCAGACCCTCCAGCCAGGCCTCTGGAACCTTCAGCGGACCATGCACCAAATCAACGTAAGCACCACGGAAGCGTGCCGCTTGCGCGAGCAGAACGCCCATGCGGCCGCTGCTGCGGTTACTCATCAGGCGCACAGAATCCAGCGGTTCCTGCGTGGGCCCAGCACTGATCAGCACACGCTTGCCGCGCCAATCGCAACGCAGCCTCCCCTGCTTGTCAGCCTGCAAAAACATGCTGGCGGCAGCCAGCACGACGCACTCCGGAGCAGCCATCCGTCCGGTCCCGACGCGGTCACACGCCAGCAATCCGGCCTCCGGAGCCAGGGGCAGCACCCGAGGATCTCCATGGAGCGTGAGCCAGTTGCGCTGAACCGCCGGGTGTTGCCACATGGCGGTGTTCATGGCTCCTGCAGCCAGAACCGGGCACTCACAGGCCAACAGAAGACTGGCAAGCAGTCCTTCGCCCTCACCGTGCACCCATCGAGAGAGGCTACTGGCGCTCAGCGGTGCCACGATCACCAAATCGGCCCATTCCGCGAGCTCGATGTGCAGAGGTCGCGAGCGGGACGGATCCCATTGATCAGCGTCCTGAAGACAGGAATGACGACTGAGACAAGCCAGAGCGACAGGACTGACAAGCTGGGCACCACTGCTGGTCACTAAGCAACGGACCTGCGCACCCTCCTTAACAAGAGCACTCACCAGCAGTGGTGTCTTCACAGCGGCGATGCTTCCGCAGGCCGCAACAACCACTCGCCGTCCCTGCAGCAGCCCGTCCATCGGTCAGTCCTCGTCGAAGGGTTCCTGATCGATCAGGTGCACATAGGGACGCGTGAGCTCAGGGCGATGAATCGCCAGAGCACGAAGCAGGTGCCAGTCGCTAAGGCCCTCAAACGGGGTTGGGTAGTCGTCGTCTTCAAGACGACGGGCCAGGGAGGCCACCGAGGCTTCATCGAAGGAAGCCAGACGCTCCGGCGTGATCGTCATGCAGAGCGTGGACGCTTCCTTCATTGTGCCTGGCGTCTTCAACGAAAGACAGACGCTAGGTTTCGGTTAAGGGGGGTTAGCTCAGCTGGTAGAGCGCTGCGATCGCACCGCAGAGGTCAGGGGTTCGAATCCCCTATCCTCCATGAGTCATTCTAGAATGGACGTTATGAATTGGACGTCCGACGCCGAAGAAGCGCTTCGCGAAGTTCCCTTCTTTGTTCGTCCAGCGGTCCGTCGCAGGATCGAATCAATAGCAATTGAGCAGAAGCGTGATCTGATCGACAGCACGTTCTACGGAGAGGCGAGATCCCAGTTCGCCCGCCGTTCGTGATGAATCTTCGGATGGTCACACGCCGAAGCTTTCGACCGCTTCTCATGACCGTTCTGGGATGTGCCGTGTTCGCTTCAATTCCGGTGCGCCCGTCCGCACTGCTGACTTACCTGCTGATTCTCATGGCCGGCGGCCTGGCCCGCCGCTGAAGACACCCCAAGAATGCAGTGCTGCGGGGTCATGCGGTAAAAGAGACGTTGAGAAGATCTCGGTAAATGTCTCAGTCAAAACGCGAACAGGTGGTGAGTCATCTGCGTTATATCCGTCAGGAATTGCGCGAAATGCACCAAGGCGTCATGGAAGACGGCCTCCTACCAGAAGCCGGCGAAGTGCGTGGTGTGATGGCGCAGATGGAAGCCCTGCTTGAACTGCTCGAAGGCAAGAGCTCTCGCAAGGCCAAAGCTGAATCCGACTGATTTCGACGGCCCTCTTGCCAAATTGCGAGGAACAAGCTTTCCTTCGCCAGTCCCCATCATCCGACCCAGGCCGTGCCTGGGTTTTTTATTTTCAGTCCAAGATGTAGCGCTTGATAAAGGCAAAAGCACTAGGAATGGTGTAAACATCGTTCGGCAGGGTCTGGGTCGGGTGATGGGGATCACCAGTGCACCTCCCTGCCTCTTCTCTGAGCGGCTTCCCTCATGACCGCCCGTCTTCAGTCAACCCAGCTTCAACAAAGCCTTGGAGAAGCCTCGACTCGGCTCGACCGTTGGGCGAAGAATCCCTGGCGTCGTGCCTCCCTCCTCCTGATCGCCCTGACGGGAAGCTTCATGCTCGGAAACGGTATTCCTGCCATTTCCGGTTCCCTCAATCTGATGGATCCGCTGGCATCCATGTTGAGCGTTGGGGTTCTAGAGGTGATGGTGCGCGTGAGGCGTCACTGGGCCAGGGATCACAACAATCATCTGGGCCGTCAGCTTCTGGACATGATCCGTATCGGTCTGTTGTATGGGCTCCTGCTGGAGGGTTTCAAGCTTCTCTGACGCTCCTGACTGCACTGCAGAGCACGGACAAAACTTCTGTCGATTCATACCCTACGGACAGACCTGCTGAAGTTCTGGCCATGGCTGGTGAGCGTTTCTACCTCGAGCTTGAGCCCCCAGAGGAACGCCTTCGTCATGCCCCCCACGTGGTGATCGTTGGCGGTGGATTCGCTGGTGTCAGAGCCTGCAAAGCCTTGGCCAATGCCGACGTTCGCATCAGCCTGATCGACAAACGAAATTTCAACTTGTTTCAGCCACTTCTGTACCAGGTGGCCACTGGTCTGGTCTCCCGCGGCGATGTAGCAACGCCTCTGCGACAAATGGTTGGACGCCAGCGCAATGTGCAGGTGCTGCTGGGTGAAGTAACCCAGATCAACCCTGAAGGCCAGCAGATCGTTTTCAACGGCAAGGCTTATGGCTACGACTATCTCGTTCTTGCCACCGGTTCAGGCAGCACATTCTTCGGGCATGAAAACTGGCGCACCTTTGCGCCACCGATGAAGATCCTCGAACACGCTGAAGAGATCCGCCGCCGCCTGCTGATGGCGATGGAGCAAGCAGAGCAGACCCCTGACCCAGAAGCGCGTCGATTCCTTCAAACGGTCGTGATTGTGGGCGGCGGACCCACAGGCTGCGAAATGGCGGGCGCCACTTCTGAATTGATGCGCAATGCCATGCGCCGTGAGTTCCGCCAGCTCAACCCATCAGATACCCGCATCGTTCTGGTGGATCCGGGCGATCGTGTTTTGAGGGCCATGCCGGAGTCGCTATCTCAAGCTGCCCAGGAAACCCTTGAGGCCCTTGGCGTGGAAATGCTCTTCAAGGGGCGGGTGCAGACAATGCAGCCCGGCGAGGTGACCGTGGGCACTCCCGATGGAGACCGACGCCTTCAGGCCGCCACTGTGATCTGGACAGCCGGTGTCCGCCCTTCCCATCTCGGGAAGAAACTGGCTGACGCCATCGGCTGCGAAACCGACAGGAGCGGACGCGTGATCGTGGCACCGGACTTCTCGGTGCCAGGCCACCCGGAAATCCGCGTGGTCGGGGACCTCTGCTCCTACAAGCACACCCGGGACGGCAATCCTCTGCCTGGAATGGCGGGACCCGCCACCCAGGCCGGCGGCTTCGTGGGCAAAGACATTGCCGCCGTGGTGAGTGGACGATCACGTCCAACGTTCAGCTGGTTTGACTTCGGCAGCATGGCCGTGCTCGACCGGGTGGACGCTGTCGCCGATCTGCGCGGTTTCAAGTTCAAAGGGGGCATCGGTTGGCTGCTCTGGGCTGCCGCCCACCTCGCCTTCATGCCCGATCGGGAAAACCGCTACACCTTGCTGATCAAATGGATCTTTGCAGTGGTGTCGCAGTCGAGAGCATCGATGCTGCTCACGGGGATGCCCAGTCAGCACATGGGACTGGATGCCCCAGATGCTGCATTTCCAATGCAGTCTGGCTCCGGCCCCTCGATCGCCGAACCCGGTGCTGCACTAAGGGCCGCAATGGATTACTACTCCAATCAGGTGTCTGGGCTGCCCACTCAGAGCGGAAGCGGAGACTCAGCAGCCGCCATCAAATAAAGCAGCGCCATGCGGATCGGGATGCCGTTGCGCACCTGATCCTCCACGCGATTGGCGCTCAGATCATCGAGAAGGGCACCGCTCATCTCCACACCCCGGTTCACCGGGCCAGGGTGAAGCACGGGAATCGCAACCTGGCAGGCCTGTAGCCGCTCATGGCTGAGCCCGAAGTCGCGGTGATAGCGATCCAGACTGGTGAGCATGTGCTGACGCATGCGCTCCTTCTGCAAACGCAAGGTCATCACCGCATCGGCTCCGGCCAGCGCATCATCAAGGTTGCGCACCACGGTCAACGAGCCCCGATCGGCAACGGGGTCTGTGGCTTGTCCCGGCGGCGGCTGGGCCACGAACTGCGCAAAGGCCTCAGGCACCAGGCTTGGCGGACCGCAGAGAATCACATCCGCGCCACAGGCGGTGAGGGCCCAGAGATTGGAGCGCGCCACCCGGGAGTGGAGAACATCGCCCACGATCACAATGCGGCGTCCGCGCAGAGCCTCCGGCAACGGGTGACTGGGGTTGAAATGCTGCGCCAGGGTGTAGAGATCGAGCAGCCCCTGGCTTGGATGGCTGTGCAGGCCATCGCCGCCATTGAGCACCACGGTGCGCTCACCCGTGCGTTCGAGGGCTTCGGCCAACTGCCTGGGCACGCCTGTGCAGCGGTGTCGCACCACCAGCACATCCGCGCCCATGGCCACATACGTGCGTGCTGTGTCGAGCAGGGACTCTCCCTTGCTGAGCGAGCTGCTGGAAGGCGAGAAGCTGGAGACGTCGGCAGACAACCGCTTAGCCGCCAGCTCAAAGCTGCTGCGGGTGCGGGTGCTTGGTTCGAAGAAGAGTGTGGCCACCAGCCGCCCCTGAAGCGCCGGCAGCCTCCGCGCGCCAGTGACCGGCATTGCGCTGAACCGATGAGCCAGCTCCAGAACAGCCGCGTAATCCTCCCTGGAGAAGGTGGAGAGATCGAGGATGTGGCGGTGGGTCCACGCGCTCAACTGGGCGTCCGCTCACTCTCTTTAACTTTAAAGGGAGGTGATCCATTCGCACAGGATGCACTGGGTTTGTAGGCATCCTCCAGCTGCGGCTTTCGGTCTCCCTTGGCCCTTTTGCTCACGCTGCGACTCGCCTGGAGATACCAGCGCCACGGCAGCTCCTGGCCTCTGGCAATTCCAATGCGGGTGGTCGTGAACAGCGCTGGCTCCCGCAGATTTGAAGGACGCGGGGCGATCCAGAGATCCTTCCCAGTGCAGGCTGCACAACCATCCATCTGCCGATCAATCCCGAAGCGACGGGCCAGCAGCCCGGGTCCCGCTGCCACACGCTCTGGCTCACCAGGCAGCGCCACGGCCCTGAGCAACACACCATTGGCCCAGTCCGCCCGATCGGTAACCACATTCACGCAGTGGTGAATGCCGTAGCTCACATACACATAGAAGCGACCTGGCTCACCAAAGAGCGTTTCGTTTTGAGGGCTCCTGCGCCGATAGCCATGACAGGCAGGCTCCTCCTGGGAATACGCCTCCGTTTCCACAATCACGCCCCAAAGCAGGCTGCCGTCCTCTTGGCGTTTCACCAACCTGCAGCCAATCAGGTGGGGGCCCACCTCCTCGGCAGAGCGGGAGAAAAAGGATGGGGGCAGAGGAGAGAAGTCAAACAAGGCGATGACCATCCCTCCATCGGATCGTTTCCAGTCTTCTGGAGTGGTGACAGGAGAGCAAACTGCCGCCAGGCTGCAATCAATCCCAATGCTCGCAGCGATGGACGCCTCAATCCAGGCACGCCGCGACTTTGTCTTTCTGGTTCTGGCGGGGCTGTTTCTCGGCACCTTGGGGATGCTCAACATCCTCGGGCTCACTCGCTTCCTCGAACTGGGACACATCGGGTCGTGGCCGATCGTGGTGGCCGTTGGCGCCTTGCCCTATCCGATCACATTTCTGTGCACGGATCTGATCAGTGAGTTGTGGGGTGAGAAGAGAGCCGGCCAGGTGGTGTGGGTTGGTCTGCTTCTCAACGGCTGGGTCGTGCTGATCCTCTGGCTGGGCGGCTTGCTCCCCGGTGTTGAAGGAGCCCCGGATTCCACATTCTTTGAAATCCAGAGGCTGGCCTTTGGCTCGGTGTTCGCCTCCATGGCGGCATATCTCACTGCACAGTTCGTGGACGTGCGCCTCTTCCACTTCTGGAAACAGTTCAGCGGTGGACGGGCGCTCTGGCTGCGCAACAACGGCTCAACACTGGTGAGTCAGCTGGTGGATACCAGCGCTGTGGTGCTGATCAGCCACTACGCCTCCGGCGTTCTGCCCGTTCGCCCCGGTGAACCCGTGGCTCCGCAGCTGGTGTCGTTCATCGCCAGTGGGTACCTCTTTAAGGCCATGGCCGCACTGATCGACACCATGCCTTTCATCTGGCTCACCGGCTGGCTGCGCCAGTGGTTGGCCGTGCCTCGCACGGGCAGTGAGATCGGCGGAGATCACGATCCCACCATGCAGGGCATGACACCTCGCTCATCCCTGGCAGGCTTACAGAAATAAATGTGATCAGATGGACGCCGCCCTCTCCGGATTCAACCTGGGCACGGTTCTGCTTTTTGGCAGTGGTTTGTTCGTGCTGGCCACGCTCTTCTTCGGAACGAGAGGTGGCTACTACAACACCGATCAATACGACGGCAACGGCACCGCCCACTGAGCGCCAAGATCAACCTCAGTCGTTAGGAAGGCATGAACCCATCGCTCCCCGGCCCGGCGGACAGTACCGATGCCATTCGCCTGGCTCTGCAGAGCTGGCCGGACGTGGATCGCTACCTACAGACCTGCAAGGGCGTGATCATCCCCCTGGGTTCCACAGAGCAGCATGGGCCCACCGGCGCCATCGGCACCGATGCTCTCACCGCTGAAGCAGTGGCTCTCGAACTGGGACGACGCAGCGGTGTGTTGGTCACGCCGGTTCAAGCCTTCGGCATGGCTGAGCACCACCTCGGCTTTGCCGGCACCATGAGCCTTCAACCCGCCACGCTCCTGGCGGTGCTCCACGATCTGGTGCTCTCTCTGGCCACCCATGGATTCGAGCGGATCCTGGTGGTGAATGGGCACGGAGGCAACATCGCCACCACAAGGGCCGCCTTTGCCCAGGCCTACGGCACGGCTGCCAGCCGTGGCCTCGAGGTGGCCCCCAGGCTCCGCTGCAAGCTTTCCAACTGGTTCATGGCCGGGCCTGTGATGCGCCGCGCCAGGGAGCTCTACGGAGAGCGTGAAGGGCAACACGCCACCCCCAGCGAAATCGCCGTCACCTTGCATCTGCACCGCTGCCTGCAGGAGAAGCAACGCCCCCTGCCCGAAGCCGCAGCCTGCGGGGCCATTCATGGTCCGCAGGACTTCCGCCGCCGCCACCCCGATGGCCGCATGGGATCCGACCCCTATCTGGCCAAGCCTGAGCATGGCCAGGAGCTGCTGAATACAGCCGCGGAGACGTTGCGCGAGGATCTCAGTACTTTCCTCACTGCCGAATGAGCGACATCACGGCCGACGACGTGCGCAAGGTGGCCCATCTGGCCCGTCTCGATCTCCCTGAGGAGACCATCGCCACCTACACCGGTCAGCTGGAGAGAATCCTTGATTACGTCGACCAGCTGCAGGCCGTTGATACGGAAGGAGTGCCGGCAACCACCCGCGCCGTGGAAGTTGTCAACGTCACTCGTGAAGACACCGTCGAAGCGACCGAAGTGAGAGAAGCACTGCTGGATCAAGCCCCACTTCGGGAAGGGGACTTCTTCCGAGTCCCGAAGATCCTGGCCGATTAGTCAGTGTGAGTGCGGCCGGCGTGGCTGGGTTTTGATGGCGATGCGGTCCACAAAACCCAGCCAGCTGCGCTGCAAAGCGCGGCCGGGAATAAAGCGGGCAGCTCTGCGCATTTTGCCTCTGCGGTGATTGTGACTGCGCACGCCCACAAGAATGTCGTAGAGGAAATTGGCACCATCAGCACGGGTCTCAAAAATCCCGAGACGTTGCGGTGAACCTTTGGCGTCCAGAAGGGGTTTGGTGGCCTCATAGGCAGGCTTGTACTCAAACCAAGGCACCGATGGCCAGAGATGGTGCACAAGGTGATAGTTCTGTCCCATGATCAGCCAGTTCATCAGCCTGCCTGGGTAGATCCGAGCATTCGTCCAGCGATTCCTGGACGTGAATGGACGATGGGGCAGGTAGTCAAAGAAGAGCCCGAGGGTGACGCCCACCATCAGGGCCGGTGCAAACCAGCAGTTGAAGATGAACGGCAGAAAATCAAAGGTGACCGCAGCGGCAACGATCGTGAAGAACACGGCACGCTCGAATCCCCACTGCATCAGCTCCCAGCGCTTCCAGAGTTTGCGCTGAAAGAAAAAGACCTCGTGATAAAAAAATCGTGGGGCGATCAGCCAGAGCGGGCCGAAGGTGCTCACAATATGGTCCGGATCGTTCTTCGGATCGTTGACGTGGGCGTGGTGTTCGAGGTGCACCCGCGTGAAAACCGGAAAACTGAAACCCAGCAAGAGAGCCGACCCATGGCCCATCAATTGGTTCACCCACGGCACGGGATGAGCCGATTTGTGGCAAGCGTCATGTACGACGGTTCCCTCAAGGTGCAGCGCCAGAAACCCCGTGATCAACATCACAGGCAACGGCCAACCGGCTGAAAACCAGCCCCAGATCGTGAGAGCAGCCAGGGCATAACCGCCCAAAAACAAGCCCACCGTGGGATTCCAGGCTGCGGGTGGATCAACGAACTGTTTCGGAACAGAACGCAAACGAACCTCCGCGGCCGGCATTTCAGGTTGGACGAAAGCCTGGGTCATTCAGCGAAGGTGCGACAGCCGACTGCTACGAGCCACCAAATTAGGGAAAGGGATGCCCACCGGGGGACTTGAACCCCCACGACCGAAGCCACTGGTACCTAAAACCAGCGCGTCTACCAATTCCGCCAGATGGGCAAGGTTGCAATTTTAGGCAGCCACCCAGAATGGGTTCATCTGTGGATCCCGCGATGCTGGCCACCCTTGCAGGAGATCTCTGTCTGGTGGTGGGGCTGGCGGTTCTGCTGCTTCCGCTTCTGGTGACGGAACTGAGCCGTCCTCGCGATGGACTCTGGGGTGCCGTGGTTCTGCTGCTCGGACTGGTGCTGGTGACCAGCAGCGACCGCCTCCGGGGAGCACCGATGCTGGCGGTGGCTTGCGCAGGGCTGCTGATCAGTCGCCTTGGAAGCGAAGTGGCTCAGTCCCGCTGGAATCAGCTGAACCCTGAGGAGCAGCAGCGATTGAAATCCAGTGAGCGCTGGTCCACCAGCCTGCAGCAGCTCAGTACAACATTCAGCACATTGCTGAGCAACGCCGGCCAGGCCCTGGGCAGCCTCAAGCCCAAAGCCCCTGCCGCTGAACGCCCTGAAGGCAGCAGCCGCACCGGCAAGCGCTGGGTCAGACCCGAACCGGAGACTGAAGCCGACAAAGCCAAAGCACCTGAACCGACAGAGCCTGATCCAAAAGCCACACCCCCAACCAGCGAAGACGGATAATTCCGGTTGCAGCTGCCCCAACGTGAGCAAGGAGACCCGCGACGCCGCCGAGGGACGTCCCTCCTACAAGGACACGCTCAACCTGCTGCAAACAGGCTTTGGCATGCGCGCCAATGCCGTGAAGCGGGAACCGGAACTGCAGGCCTTCTGGAATGAGAACGGCATCGATGGACAGCTGGGTCTCAAAAACAGCGGCCCCCCATTCACCCTCCACGACGGGCCGCCCTATGCCAACGGTGCCCTGCACATGGGCCATGCCCTGAACAAGGTGCTCAAGGATGTGATCAACAAATACCAAGTGCTGCAAGGCCGCAGGGTGCGCTATGTGCCGGGATGGGACTGCCACGGCCTGCCGATCGAACTCAAGGTGCTGCAGTCGATGGACCCGGAACAGCGCCAGGCGCTAACGCCGATCAAGCTCCGCAAGAAAGCCGCTGCCTACGCCCGCAAGCAGGTGGATGGCCAGATGAAGGGCTTCCAACGCTGGGGCATTTGGGCCGACTGGGAACAGCCTTATCTCACGCTGCAAAAGGAGTACGAAGCCGCCCAGATCAAGGTCTTCGGCGAGATGGTGCTCAAGGGGCACATCTACAGGGGCTTGAAGCCGGTGCACTGGAGCCCCAGTTCCCGCACTGCCCTGGCCGAAGCCGAACTGGAATATCCCGACGGCCACACCAGCCCCAGCGTGTATGTGGCTTTTCCAGTGGAGGAGCTCCCCAAAGCCCTGCGGGACACCCTCAAGGGCGATGGGATTGACCTTCCCACTGAGGCTGCTCCCCTAGGCGACGCCTTGCAGGTGGCGATCTGGACCACCACTCCTTGGACGCTTCCGGCCAACCTGGCGGTATCGGTGAATGAACGTCTCGACTACGCCCTGGTCGACGATGGCGAGGGCCGGATGCTTGTGGTGGCAGCCGATCTGATCGAGTCGCTCTCCAAAACCCTGGAGCGCCCCCTCAAGCGTCGCGCCACAGTGAAAGGGGCTCAGCTTGCCGGACTCACCTACCGGCATCCGCTGCTGGATCGCACCAGCGCAGTGGTAATCGGCGGCGAGTACATCACCACCGAATCCGGCACAGGCCTTGTGCACACCGCCCCAGGCCACGGCGTCGACGACTTCCACACCGGCCAGAAGTACGGCCTGCCCGTGCTCTGTCCGGTGGATGAAGCCGGCACCCTCACCGCAGAGGCAGGCCCCTTCAAGGGTCTGAACGTCCTCAAGGACGCCAACCCAGTGATCATCGAAGCCCTCGAGCAAGCCGGAGCACTGCTCAAGCAGGAGGCCTACGGCCACCGCTACCCCTACGACTGGCGCACCAAGAAACCCACGATCTTCCGCGCCACTGAACAATGGTTCGCCTCGGTGGAGGGCTTTCGCCAGCAGGCTTTGGAAGCCATCGATCATGTGCAATGGACCCCCGCCTCGGGCCGCAACCGGATCGAAGCGATGGTGAAAGAGCGGGGGGATTGGTGCATCTCCCGCCAGCGCACCTGGGGAGTGCCGATCCCCGTTTTTTACCACCGCAGCAACGGCGAGGTGTTGCTCAATGCCGACACCCTGGCCCACATCGAAACGCTGATCGCCGCCCACGGCGGCGATGTTTGGTGGGAAAAGGCCGAGGTTGATCTGCTGCCACCGGCCTATGCCGACCAGGCCGATCAATGGCGCAAAGGCACCGACACGATGGACGTGTGGTTCGACTCCGGGTCCAGTTGGGCGGCGGTTTCAAGCCAGCGTGAGGCACTCAGCTATCCAGCAGACCTCTACCTCGAGGGATCCGACCAGCATCGGGGCTGGTTCCAGAGTTCTCTGCTCACCTCCGTCGCCGTGAACGGCAAGGCGCCTTACAAGCGGGTGCTCACCCATGGGTTCGCGCTCGATGAGAAAGGCCGCAAAATGAGCAAATCCCTCGGCAATGTGGTCGACCCGATGGTGATCATCGAGGGGGGCAAGAACCAGAAGCAGGAGCCTCCCTTCGGCGCTGATGTGCTGCGGCTTTGGGTGAGCTCAGTGGACTATTCAGCCGATGTACCCATCGGCGCTGGAATCCTGCGTCAAATCGCGGACGTGTACCGAAAGGTGCGCAACACCAGCCGATACCTGCTCGGCAACCTGCACGACTTCTCCCCGGAAAGAGACGCCATTGCCGTGGCGGACCTGCCGCTGCTGGACCGCTGGATGCTGCAGCGAACGGCTGAAGTAATGGATGAAATCACAGAGTCCTTCGAAAACTACGAATTTTTCCGTTTCTTCCAACTACTGCAGAACTTCTGCGTCACCGACCTCTCGAACTTCTACCTCGACATCGCCAAAGACCGTCTTTACGTGAGCGCCCCATCCGACCAGCGCCGGCGTAGCTGTCAGACCGTAATGGCCTTGATCATCGAACGCTTGGCCGGCTTGATTGCGCCTGTGCTCTGCCACATGGCCGAAGACATCTGGCAAAACCTTCCCTACCCAGTGGAGGAAACCTCGGTCTTCCAACGCGGTTGGCCAACCGCTCCGGACAGTTGGCGCGACGCTTCCGTGCAGGAACCGATGCAGCAACTGCGCGAGCTGCGGGCATCCGTGAACAAAGTGCTGGAGGACTGCCGCAGCCGTCAGGAGCTGGGCGCCTCTCTAGAGGCATCGGTTCGCCTTGAGGCCCACAGTCCCAGCTTGCAATCTGCTCTGCACTGGCTCAACGAGAACGGCCAGCCCGAGGTGGATGGCCTACGCGATTGGCTTCTGGTGTCGCAATTGCAAATTGGCGGTGAACCCTGGGCGGAACTGCTCGCCAACCATGACGACAGCGTCGCGCTTATCGAGGTTGCCCGTGCCCGCGGCACCAAATGCGAGCGCTGCTGGCATTACGAAAGTGATGTGGGCCAACATGCCGACCATCCTCATCTCTGCGGGCGTTGCGTCAGCGTGCTGGAGAGGCTTTGACCCAGTGCGCTTCATTCAGAAGAGCAACGGGCTCCATTGGCCCTGCCAGCACGATCTCCTCTGCTGGCGATAAGGGGCCTTTCAACAGGTCAACCTGACTCAACAGCGTGCCGTTAGGCAGAACGGAGGCATCCGGATCAAACGACGTGGGATGGGTGGTGCTGCTGCTGAAGCCACGAAAAATCAGCAATTCGAAGGGCTCTTCATCGACCCGTCCCCGCAATCGCACAACACGGTCGGGGTGTTGGCGGGTGCGTTCCTCAAACGCTTGCACCAAATCAGCATCCACCGGCATCAAAATTCACCAGCCACCCGACCCTGGCGCGGGAAGCGCACCAAGAGCCACTGCAACAGGCCCACGGCATAAGCCACAAGCGCCACGTAGCCGATGAAGGCGGCAACAGCTTCCGTCCACTGGCCGCCGAACACGAAATCAAATAAGCGTTCCGCAACCCGGTGCAGTCCCTGGGGAGCTTCCAGCCAGACCTTGCACTCGGCTGCCTCAAGAGCGCGTGCACAGCCCAGTGCCGACCCCGACATCCCGACGGCGAAAACCGCAAACACCGTCAGAGACCAACGCCAGATGCGAACGGTCATCGGCAGAGCCCGGCCCGGGGGACTGTCGGCCAGTTCCTCATTGAGATCCACCCAGAACCACACCGATCCAGCCATGAGCAGGGGAGCCAGAAGGGCCGTGACGTAGCCGATCGGCCGTTGATCGGTGAGTAGCAACACGCTGATGGCAAGCAGGCTGGCAACCTTCCAGTAAATGCTCAGCAGGCGCACGAGGGCAGGATCACGGCGAACTCCAGCCCAGATCAACAGGATCAATGGCAGACCGAGAGCAATCGTGGCGCCGAGGCGGTAGGTCAGCCACACCAGGGTTCGGGTCGTGAGATCAGGCACCAGCCAGGCACATCAGCGCTTCATTATCAGTGCCATCCATCAAGACCACAGGATTGGTAAGGTCCAATTCATGGTTCCGTTTAATCCTCTCGACTGGTTCCGGAGTTCGGGTTCCCAAGCGCGTTGCCGCCATGCCCTCTCCCATCAGCCATCCATGGAGGAGGCCGTTCGGGATGTGTCCACCACCCTTGGGGCCAACGGCGCTGACATCGCCCTGGTGTTCGTGTCCAGTCACTTCGCCAGTGATCTCCCTCGCTTGCTGCCCCTGCTTCAGCAGCGTCTGCACTCCAGCCACTGGTTGGGATGTCTCGGTGGAGGTGTCGTGGGCACGACGGCGGCCGGTGATGCCCATGAAGTGGAGCAGAGCCCGGCGTTGAGCGTCATGTTGCTCAACCTCCCCGGAGTCGAACTGCAGAGCGTACAACTCAACGGCAACGACCTTCCAGACCTTGACGGTGCTGCGCAGCACTGGCACGAGTGGGTGGGCCTGAAGCCGGGATCCAGTCGATCTCTGCTGCTTTTGATCGATCCCACGTGTAGCGGAATCAATGATCTGATCAGCGGTCTGGATTACGCCTACCCCTCGGTGGACAAGATCGGTGGAATCGCCATCCCCCACAACGCCGCTCATGGCTCCCTGCTCTGCGGCGATGGCGTCGTAGCCGGAGCCGTAGGGCTCAGTATTGGTGGAGATTGGACTCTCGATCCTGTAGTGGCGCAGGGGTGCAGGCCGATCGGTCCGGTGTTCGCGATCGAGCAGGCCCAGCGCAACGTGCTCTTGGAACTCAGTGATGGAGACCGGCGCGACAGCCCCGTGGCTTGCCTGCAGCGGGTGCTTGCAGGACTGAGCGCTGAAGATCGTGAATTGGTGCAGCACTCGCTGTTTCTGGGTGTTGAGCGACAGGAACTGTCTGCAGGAGCTGCAATGGCCAAGCTGCAACGCTTCGCATCCGACAGCGGACAGTCCGATCCACAACCCAACAACGAGAAGGAGCGAACTTTTCTAGTTCGCAACCTGATCGGGGTGGATCCCCGCAACGGAGCCGTCGCCGTCGCTGAGAGGGTTCGTGCGGGGCAGAACGTTCAATTTCAGCTGCGAGAAGCTCAGGCCTCCCGCCAGGAAGCACGCCAACTGCTGCAAACCAGCCGCACAACCTCAGCCGCAAAGGATCCGCTCTGTGGACTGCTGTTCGCCTGCCTGGGCCGAGGCAGCGGCCTGTTCGGAACAGCTAATGGCGACGTGACCATCGCCCGTGAGGTAATGCCGAGTCTCCCCATTGCCGGAAGCTTCTGCAACGGCGAGATCGGCCCTCTTGGCGGGGCGACGCACCTCCATGGTTACACCGCTTGCTGGGGCCTTCTCCGCCATGCACCGCTCGATTCCTCGCCGTCCTGATGCGTCAGCACGTCAATCCCCTCAGCCGGTTCTTTCAACTGCCCCTGGAGCTGCCTGCGCCGGATTGCTTGTTTGATGACCCCAGCCGTCCCATTCATCTGGACATCGGCTGCGCCCGGGGCCTGTGCCTACTGGAGCTGGCCGCCCTGAGGCCGGATCGCAATCACCTGGGTGTGGAAATCAGACGGCCCCTGGTGCGTTCCGCCCAACGGGACCGGGACCGGCTTGAACGCCTCAACCTGCACTATCTGTTCTGCAACGCCAATGTGAGCCTGGAGGGATGGATGGCCGCCCTTCCACACGATCACCTGCAGCTGGTGAGCATTCAGTTTCCGGATCCGTGGTTTAAGCGGCGTCACCGTAAGAGGCGCGTGCTGCAACCGTCCCTGTTGCTGGCCATTGCAGCAACATTGCAACCGGGTCGGGAGCTGTTTGTTCAGAGTGACGTACTGGCCGTGATCGAACCGATGGTGGCGCTGGTTGAGCTGAGCGGATGCTTCGATCGCCCCGCCGAGGACGACCGCCCCTGGAGAGCCGACAACCCTCTGCAGGTGCCAACGGAACGTGAACGCTATGTGCAGGACCTGGGTCTCCCGGCCTATCGGGTTCTCTACCGGCGCAATCGGCAGCCATTGCCAGATCGTCAAGATCTAGAGATTGCTTGGCAACGGGTCGATAATCCCGCCAACGATGCATTCTCCCCGGATGGCTGAGGCTTCAGAACCGTCGCCGTGGTTGCTCCGCTGGCAGGGATGTCTCCCCGGTTCGGCAGCGCAGCAGAAGCGCCTCGGTGATCTGGCCGGCATCCTTCTGATCCTGCTGCTCGCAGGACTTCCCCTGGTCACGCGCACGGGGCTGGGATTGATCGTGCTGGCCTGTGGTGCTCTCTGGCTGCTGTGGTCGCTCACCAAGCCTCCCGAGCGACTGGGTGGAATCAGCGGCTGGTTGCTGCTGTTTCTGGGTGTCGCCGTGCTGGCCACAGGCTTCTCGCCAGTCCCCGCCGCGGCCCTCAAGGGGCTGGTGAAACTGCTGAGCTACCTGGGGGTCTACGCCTTGATGCGCCAGCTTCTCGCCGTCCGACCTGAATGGTGGGATCGTCTGATGGCGGCTCTCCTCGGAGGATCGCTTCTGACCGATGTGCTGGCCCTGCGCCAGCTCTATGCCCCCACCGAAGAGCTGGCCCGCTGGGCCGATCCGAATTCAGTCGCCGAAGGAACGATCCGGATCTATGGGCCGCTGGGCAACCCCAATCTGCTGGCGGGCTACCTAGTGCCGATCCTGCCGCTAGCACTGGTGGCCTGCGTCCGCTGGCGCGGATGGGGGAGCCGGATGTTTGCCGCAAGTGCCTTCATCCTCGGATGTGCGTCGGTGCTCTTCAGCTACAGCCGGGGGGGGTGGCTTGCTCTTGTGGCAGCCCTCGGCAGCTTGGTGCTGCTTCTGGTGCTTCGCGCCATTCGCCACTGGCCCCCACTCTGGAAGCGATTGGTGCCCCTGGCCCTGCTGGCAGCCGGGGGGGTGCTGCTGGCGCTAGCCGTCACCCAGGTGGACCCGATCCGCACGCGGGTGATGAGTCTGCTTGCCGGGCGCGGCGACAGCTCCAACAACTTCAGGATCAATGTGTGGCTGGCTGCGATCGACATGATCCAAGACCGCCCCTGGTTAGGAATCGGCCCAGGAAACGCTGCGTTCAACAGCGTCTATCCCTTGTATCAGCAACCGAAATTCAATGCCCTGAGCGCCTACTCCGTACCTCTGGAACTGCTTGTGGAGACAGGCCTTCCGGGCCTGATCGCCTGCATAGGGCTTGCGTTTGCCAGCGTGCGCAGAGGCTTGAAAGCGCTGGCGTCCGATGCTGATCTGGCCCTTCCCTGCATCGGCTGCCTGGCAGCGATCACCGGGCTGCTCGTGCATGGAGCCGCCGACACGATCTTCTTCCGCCCTGAAGTGCAGATCAGTGGATGGTTCTGCCTGGCCACTCTGAGCCAATGCCGTCCAAGGGCATGACTGAAACCTACGCGAATACATCACAAGTCCTGGCCGGATTCGATGCTGGTCAGACCCATTGCCGCTGCCGGCTCAGTCGCTGGACGCAGGAGGGCTGGCATGTTTTGGGAGAGGGCACGGGCACCGGTGTCAGCCACCTGGATGCCTCAGGCGGAGAGGAGCGCTTCCGTGAAGCCATCCGCTCTAGCTTGCAGGCTGCTTGGCCCAATGGCTGCCAGGCTCCCCTCGGAGCGGCGGCCGTGGGAGCCAGTGGCGTTGAAGCCGGAACAAGCCTGCAGCCCCGTGCGACCTCATTGCTGCATGAGGTGTTGAATCTCCCCTTGGAACGCTGCTACGCGACTGGCGATGAACGCACCGCCCTTCGAGGCGCCTTCGGCGATCAACCCGGCATCGTGCTGATCAGTGGAACGGGAATGATCGTGGTGGGGCGCAACACCAAGGGTGAGGAACATCGCTGCGGTGGCTGGGGTTGGCGACTCGATGGCGCAGGCTCGGCGTTCGATCTCGGACACCAGGCCCTACAGGTCAGCCTGCGCATGGCCGATGGGCGACTCGCGGATGGGCCACTGCGCCAAATGCTTTGGCAGAGCCTTGGCTGCGATACCGCCTACGACCTCAAAACCCTGGTGGTGCAGCCTGATCATCAGCCCGCAGATCTGGCACGTCTGGCACCCCTGGTGGATGAAGCCGCCGCCCAGGGGGATCGCCAAGCCCTGAAAATCCTTGATCAATCAGCATTCGCTCTCGCCGAAGCCGCCAGCGCAGTAGCCAAGCAGCTGCGCCTGCATCAACCGAACCTCTGCGCCCACGGAGGCGCAATCCAGAATCTGACGAAATTCAACAGCGCCGTGAATCAGGCGATCCAGCAACACTTACCAGGTGCTTGCTGGATCATTCCCCAGGGGGATGCCTGTGATGGAGCCCTGGCCTTGGCCCGCGATTGCTGGCAGCTCAAGCGGCATTGAGGTAGAGGTCAGCCGCCTCAGCCAGGCGCTGGGTCCAATGCTCCACGGCACTGGAATCAGCCGCTTCCACCATCACACGCAGAAGGGGCTCGGTGCCACTGGCCCGCACCAGCACCCGCCCGTCGTCCGCCATGCTGCGCTCGGCCTGTTGCACTAAGTCAGAGAGAGGTTGGCAATCCGCCCAACCTTTGCGGCGAGCCCGATCAGGCACCCGCACATTCACCAATTTCTGGGGATAGGCCTTAAAGCTGTGATCAAGCCAATCGGCCAGCGTCATCCCTTGGGCATGGCAGAGAGTGGCCAGTTGCAAAGCCGTGAGCACCCCATCACCGGAGAGGCCGTGAGCTGAAGAAAGGATGTGACCGGATTGCTCACCACCGAGAGCCGCACCACTGCGGACCATGGCGGCATGCACATGCTGATCACCAACGGGGGTGCGATCAAGCAGTCCACCTCGGGCCTGCCAGGCTCGCTCAAATCCCAGGTTGGACATCACTGTGGCCACAAGTCTCTGATCAGGAAGCGCACCGCTGTCCTGCAACGCTGAGCCCCAGAGGAAGAGCACATGGTCGCCATCGACGACGCGACCCTTGCCATCGACAGCCAACATCCTGTCGGCATCGCCGTCAAAAGCGAAGCCCATGGCAGCTCCACGATCCAACACGGCACGTCGCAGGGGCTCGAGATGGGTGGAGCCGCACCCCACATTGATCCGCTCCCCATCGGCTTCGCCATGGAGCACCGTGACATCGGCACCGAGCTCGGAGAACACCACGGCCCCGCAGGCTGTGGCCGAGCCCCAGCAGAGATCCAGAACAATCGGCACACCATCCAGCCGCTGATGGTGCACGCTGCTGAGAAGATCCTGTTTGTAGAGATCGAGAAGTTCAGAACGCTGGCGTGACACCCCGAACGCAGGCGCTTGCGGTGACGTCGGCTCCTCACCGCGCAAACCGGCCTCAATTCGCGACTGAAGCGCAGAGCCGAGCTTGCTGCCATCGGCACCGAATACCTTGATGCCGTTGTCCTCCGGTGGGTTATGGCTGGCGGACACCATCAAGCCACCGGCCGCCCCAAACCGGCGGATCAGGCCCGGAACTGCCGGGGTGGGGCACAGCCCAAGGGTCCAAACCTCTCGCCCCGCTGCGGTCAGGCCGGCCGCAAGCGCGGACACGAGCATGGATCCGCTCGTGCGGGAATCCATCCCGATCAGCACAGGCCCATCAGAGGGGAGCACCCGTCCACACCAGAACCCCACCTGCAGAGCAAGGGTGGAGGTGATCGCCGTACCGACATGACCACGCAGGCCATCGGTGCCGAAACTCACCTGGGCAGGATCAGGACAATCCAGGGGATGGAATGCAGGTGAGGCCATGGAGTCTCATTGATGGAATGAACCTTAAAAGGCCCGACAGCATCAGAACTTCAGCGCAAGGACAGGCCAATAGCTGCACGCCAAGCGTTCAACGCCAGCGCTGCGGGATCAAGAGGATGGCCGCCAGTTCAAGCAACGCCCAGGCGCCCACCAGAAGCACCATCCATCCAGGCAGCCACTGCAACGGCCAGAGCCAGCGCATCCCCCACAACACAAGGGCCACCCCGCAGACAATCGCGCAACGCAGTCGCTGCCGCCGCCCGGGGCGGGGCTTGCGCTGATCCGCACCCATCCATTGCCTGCTACTGGGAACAGAATGGCAGCAGTTCAGAGACCGTGTGTGAGCGCTGGACCGACCCGCGGACTTCTGCTCCTCGGAGGCACGTCGATTCTCACGGTGATGGCGATCGTGGGAGGCCAGCGGCTGCTACGTCAGCGTCAAGTCCCTGTGACCGCTCGGATGGAGAGCCCGCAGGTGTGGGCGCGCTATCGCTGGTCGATTGACCCGCTGCAGCGCAGGGAAGCGGCCCTTCTCCTGGCCAGTCGCAGTCGGGACTCACCAGAGCGCCAGCGACGTTTGCTCGCTGGCCAGGGATGGGGACCGGCGCCCTTGGCAGCCGTGGCGCTCAAGCAGCAGGCCCTGGCAGCTCAGCGGGTCGGCCGGCCCCTCGAAGCAGAGCAGCGCTGGCAAAGCCTGCTCGGGCGCTTCCCAACCAGCGCCGCCAGCGCCGATGCCCGCTACTACCTCAAGGGCAACAACGCGCAACTGAAACAACAGTTGCTGTCTCAACAGCCTGGCCATCCCGCCACTCTCGCGGCGGCGGCAGAACTCCCCGATGATGCCAACCAGGACACCCTTCAGGCCAGCGCCGTGCACCTGGCACGCTGGGGCCCCCTCTGGCCTGGAGCCGCCAAGCTCATTCGCCGCACCTGTGGGGATATCACCGGCACGGGACTGTCTCAAGAGCAACGGCTCAACCTGGCCTCTGCCCTGGCAGAGCTCGGGGATGGCACAGCCTCGGAGCTCTGCCTTCAGGGCACCCCGCTTCAACCGCCCCAGGCGCTGATCATCGGCCGCACCCTCCTGCGCGGAACCCCAGCCCAGAAACGTCGCGGGGAAGCGATGCTTTTGCAGCTGGCCAACGCCCATCCTCAATCCGAGGAAGCCTTGAAGGCAGCGGCTCTACTGAGTGAGCCGCTGAAGCCGAAGCAGGCGCTGTTGGATGCCTTGCCGCTACCGCTGCAAGAGCGTTCAGCGGATGTGGCCGCAGCCCGCGTACGCCTGAACGGAGACCAAAACGGACTGGAAGTCTTGAAACGATGGCCGGATCACCCCGCGATCTGGCAGCTGCAATGGGATCTGGCCCGTGACGCGTTCCTGGGGGGCCAGTGGGACCAGGCCCTCAGCGTTCTGAAGACCATCCCCGGGAACAAACTGCCGGATCCCCTGGCCACAAGGCAGCAGTTCTGGATCGGCTTCAGTTTGGCCAAGCTCGGGAAGCAAGAGCAGGCACAGCGCGTCTGGGAAGCCCTGATCAAGGCCTATCCGCCGGGGTACTACACCTGGCGTGCCGAAGCCCGGCTTGGAGGCGGCGAACTTCCCGCACTGAAGGGGGATGCGGCCGCCACGGCAACCCAGACCATCAATGCCAACAACGACGCCTGGGAGCGCCAAGGCTGGAGCCCTCTGAACAGCGGTGATCGCCTGGTGGATCAACTCTGGCGGCTGGGATTGCGTCAGGAAGCCTGGGACACCTGGCGCAGCAGCCACGCCACGGCCAAGCCATCCCCGCAGAGCCAACTCATCGAAGGTCGGCTGCGCCTGGGGGTGCAGGATTACTGGACGGGCCTGAATCGGTTGTGGAGGGCCAACCTTCGGCTTGTCTCTCCCGATCAGGACACACGGCTGCAGCTGCATCAGAGCCAGCATCCCCGCCCGCTTCTGCCTGAGTTCAGCGCAGCAGCGCAGCAGGAAGCGGTACGCCTGGAACTGCTCCTGGCGATCGCCCGTCAGGAATCTCGCTTTTCCCCAGGCGTGCAATCGCCAGTGGGAGCCGTGGGCCTGTTGCAGCTGATGCCGGCCACCGCAGCGGAGATGGAGGGAGCCCCCATCAGTGATGCTGAACTCAGGCAACCCGCACGCAACGCAACCCTGGGAGCGCGCTACCTGGCCTGGCTACTCGAGGAATGGCAGGAAAACCCCTGGCTCACCGTCGCCAGCTATAACGCGGGGCCTGGCGCCGCCGGATCTTGGTTGAGTCAAGAACTCACGCAAGATCCGGAACTTTGGGTTGAACGGATTCCCTATCCGGAAACCAGGCTTTACACAAAAAAAGTGCTTGGCAACCTCTGGGCCTACCTCAGATCGGACTGGGCAAGTCATGACCAATCCAAATCCCGCTGATCACAATCACTGCCAACCAGAAAGCTGTGATCTGGGGAGCTGGTACCACTCTGATCCTGGTGAGATCCAACCGAGCCAAAAGTGTGGCTGATGCAAGGATCAACACATCGGAGAGCAGGCTAAGGCTCAACATATAAAGGCCCACAGTGATCACCAACGCGAGGGTGACCACCAGGCTGAGTACCCGGCTAGAAGCCATGAGCAAGGACAACTGACGCAGCAACAGATCCGGCATGGTGCAGATCACTACAACAACTAGGGCCTGAATCAGTTCAATCGTCCAGAACATATTGACACTCATCTGATGGGCCTTCGCAAGCCAGGTTTCCTGTATGGCCCAGTGATGACCAAGAAACAGAGAGACACCGAAAAGCACCAAAAGCAGGGGTGCTCTCAAGGGCAACAACAGGAAGCGAAGAAGAGGCATCAACGTGGTGGGTTCCCCTGGATGACAGACACCGGGTGCGATAACCACTCCACTTGAAACGCTAGCAACAGCAGGTGGTTTGTCCTGTCAGGATGGATGTCGAATCCTTCTCAAGGATGACCGGCACACCCGACAGCACAAGCCTTACATCACTGCAGAAAGGCCTTCTGCTCGTCTCGGCCATTGCATTGGCCGTCAGTCTGTTTTTGGTGCGCAATGGCGGGATAGCGGAATCACCCCTCGACCAACTGGCCCGACGATCTCTGGCCCCGGAAATTGCACTCAGCAATGGACGTCCCACGATCCTGGAGTTTTACGCCGACTGGTGTGAGGTCTGCCAAGAAATGGCTCCCGCCATGATGACGATGGAAGAAGCTCATTCGGACGAGCTCGACGTGGTGCTGGTGAATATCGACAATCCTCGCTGGCTGGACCTCACGGATCGCTATGACGTGACTGGCATCCCCCAGCTCAACCTCTTCGCTGCCGATGGAGAACTGCGTGGCCGGTCTCTCGGCGGCCGCAGTGAAAGCGAGCTGAACGCGCTGGCTGCTGCGCTTGTCACCAACACCTCGTTGCCCACATTGACCGGGGTAGGCAGCGCAAGTCCATTACCAGAGCCGACCATGCTGGAAACTGCGGCCGGTCCACGCAGCCATTCCTAGACAGACCGGTCATGATCTGACAACGCTTGTTCTCCGACCTGACGTGACCATGGATTCCCGCTTTCGGGTCGACCTGATCGCTGCAACCCCTAACCCGCAGCAATGCGTGTATGCCGGCATGCATCAGGACTACAGCGAAGGTTTCGTAGCCGCCGACCGCGACGATTGGCCCGATGAAACCCGTGCCGGCGAAATCTGTGTGAAGCGCTTGCTCTCAGGCGAGCGAGGCCACTACGGCCCGCTTGAACATGCCCAGATCGTTCTGAATGTGGGCTGGTTCCCTCACTCGGTGATGCAGCAAGCTCGCACCCACCGAGTGGGCGTGAGCTTCGATGTCCAGTCGATGCGTTACACAGGCGAGCGGATTGCCCGGGCTGCCGACGGTGAGCTGGATCTGGAGGACGTGTTTTACCTCAGACCAGTTGGAGATTACAGCGATCGTCAGGGCAAGAAATACACTTACAGCCAGGCGCTGCGGTCGCAGGATCTGCAGCTCTGCAAGCAAGCTTCAGAGCGCTATCGGGATCTACTGCGAGCCGGTTTCGCAGAGGAACATGCCCGCGGGATTCTTCCCTTTGATTACCGACAGCACTTCGTGGTGAGCTTCAGTCTTCGGGCGTTCCTGCACTTCATGGATTTGCGCGCCAAGCTCGATGCACAGAAGGAAATCCGCGAGCTCTGCGACCTCATGTGGCCACACCTCCAGGATTGGGCGCCTGAATTCGCAGCCTGGTATGAAAAAAGCCGGCTTCATAAAGCAAGACTGGCGCCCTGAGGTCAGGCCCCCACAAGCGTTCAAACCTTGGCGAGGGTGACCCGCTCAGGCTGGTGCTGATATTTGCCCTGGCGATCGCTGTAGGTGGTGTCGCATGGGTCACCTTCAAAAAACAACAACTGACAGATGCCTTCATTGGCATAAATACGGCAATCAGCACCTGAGCTGTTGCTGAATTCAAGAGTGAGATGACCTTCCCAGCTAGCTTCCGCGGGCGTGGTGTTCACGATGATGCCGAGGCGCGCATAGGTGCTCTTGCCCAGGCAGATCACCGTGATATTGGGCGGCACCTTCATTTTTTCAAGGGCAACACCAAGCCCATAGGAGTGAGCTGGAAGGATAAAATAGTCTCCATCTTCATCATGATGGAGCTCGGTGGGCTCCAGGTTGGCTGGATTAAATCGCTTGGGGTTCATCACCGTGCCAGGCACGTGTTTGAAAATCAGAAACTCCTGCGGTGAAAGGCGCAGGTCATAGCCATACGACGAACAACCAAAACTCAACACCGGGCGCAGTTTCTGATCCGGTTCGAGATGACGCACAAGACCCGCTTGAAATGGATCGAGCATCCCTGCAGCAGCTTGCTCGGTGATCCAGCGATCGTTTTTCAGCATCAGAGGCCCCTACGCAATTCCGTGACTTGATCAGCCAAAGCCATCAGCGAGTCCGGGATGGATGGACCCGTGATGATCACATCCATTGACGCGGGACGCTGCTCCAGGCGACACAACACCTCCCGCTCATCGAGGTAGCCGAATGCAATTGCCAGGCCAAGCTCATCCAGCACCAACTGATCAAGGTCCCCGCTGATTAATTGCTTTGCGCAGGCGTTCCAGACCGATTGCACAGCATCAATCACCTCCGGCTCAGCATTGGCCGCAGGTTGGGACAAACACTCGAGAACAGCAGGACGCATCCAGCTGAGACGGTCGCAGAGAGTGACCGCAGCATCAGGCCCCTGCACCACACCACCTTTAAGAAATTGAGCGACCAGCACCCTGCTGCCAAGACCCGCAGCACGCAGTGCTTGGCTCATCACCGTCCCGAAACTCCCTCGATACGGGGCCGTGTGAACCTGAAGCTGGCCCTCCTGAGCCACCAGATGCAGCGGTGGCCTCGGCTCAAAAACCGGCAATCTCCTCAGACCAGCTTGCTCAAGCGTCCGGTGATCCGCACTGCGGACGTCTCGGGATCGATGGCTGGAACTCAAGCTTGTTGTCATCTCGGTCGCTGGCATCAGGGCTGGTGTCCAGACGGCCCAGCAGAATTTGAATCTAGCGCTGCGGATCCGATCCACAAGCCCTTGGACACCACCCATGGTGTCTCAGTCCAACTGCCAGGCTCAATGAAGCCATCGTCGCCAGGCATGAACACCATCTCCCGCAAGGACGGACGTCAAGCGTCCGAACTGAGGCCCTTCGCCGTCGAATGGGATCCCATGGGCTTCGCCCTCAGCTCCGTGATCGTTCGCACCGGCCGAACCGCTGTGCTCTGCAGCGTCTGCCACGAGCAAGGCGTGCCGCGCTGGCGCCGTGACCAGGGCCTCGGCTGGCTGAGCGCGGAATACCGGCTGCTCCCTGGTTCCACCCCCGAACGTCAACGACGGGAATGGCTGAAGCTCTCCGGACGCACCCAGGAGATTCAGCGTTTAATCGGTCGCAGTCTGCGCGCTGCGCTCTCCATGGAGGCGTTAGGCGAGAACACTCTGCTTGTGGACTGCGATGTGATTCAGGCCGATGCAGGCACTCGCACCGCCTCCATCACTGGAGCCTGGCTGGCACTCCATCACGCCTGCGCATCACTGGTGTCGCAGGGACTCATCCCGGCCAATCCAGTCAGAGCCCAGGTGGCAGCCGTATCGGTGGGACTACTCCAGGGCGAAGCCCTACTTGATCTGGATTACAGCGAGGACTCTCAGGCGGATGTGGATCTGAATGTGGTGATGAACGCCAGCGGTGAACTCCTTGAACTCCAGGGAACAGCAGAGGGAGCCACCTTCAGCCGGCAGCAGCTGAACCTGCTCCTCGATCGAGCGGAACCTGGGCTCAAGCAGCTGATGCGCGCCCAGAACGAGGCTCTGAGAACGCAGTGATCACTTTGGAATCGTGTGCGTTGCTACAGGGTGAGAGTCAATCGCTCCTTAACTTCCTAAAACCGATGTGCCGGCCATGCCCGAAGTGATCCGCGGCTTTAGCCGCACAGCCTCTCATCAAGGACGCACATCGGAAGTGAGCCTGGCCAACGCGCCCGCACCAACTAGCAAGACTCTGCTTGAAGTCATTCGGGACCTCGAGGGTGCCAACACGGAGCTGATCGAACGCAGCAAAACCATTTTCTTCCCGGGTGATCCCGCCGAACGCGTCTATCTCATTAGGCGCGGTGCCGTGCGCCTCTCTCGCGTCTACGAGTCAGGGGAGGAGATCACCGTGGCTCTGCTGCGAGAGAACAGTCTTTTCGGTGTGCTCTCCCTCCTCACCGGCCATCGTTCCGATCGTTTCTACCACTCAGTGGCCTTCACCAGGGTTGAAATGGTCACAGCTCCCGCCACCTCGGTGCGTAAGGCCATCGAAGCTGACACCTCGGTGGGGCTGCTGCTGCTGCAGGGACTCTCAAGCCGAATTCTTCAGACGGAGACGATGATCGAAACATTGACCCACCGCGACATGTCGTCACGCCTGGTGAGTTTTCTGCTGGTGCTCTGCCGCGACTTCGGCATCCCTGGGAACCAGGGGATCACGATCGATCTGCGGCTGTCGCATCAAGCCATCGCCGAAGCCATTGGATCAACCCGGGTCACCATCACCCGCCTCCTCGGAGACCTTCGCAACTCGGGTCTGGTAGAGATTGACCGCAAAAAAATTACCGTTCTCGATCCCATCGCCCTCGCCAAACGGTTCAGCTGACGCACAGAAGAGTGAGGATGGCGGCGTTCGAGCTGCACTGCGTGCAATGAGTTCTCTGTGACTGGCTGGTTGCTTCTGCTGTCATTGCTTGTCCTCGGTGGCGTGCTCTCGACCTTGGGTGATCGACTCGGCTCCAGGGTCGGCAAGGCTCGTCTGAGCCTCTTCGGCCTGCGCCCCCGTCAGACAGCCGTGGTGATCACAGTGCTCACCGGCAGCCTGATCAGCGTCCTCTCCCTGGGCCTGATGCTGCTCGTCAGTCGGCAGTTGCGCGTCGGCCTCTTCGAACTGAATGACCTTCAGGCCAGGCTGCGCAGCAGCCGGGCGGATCTGAAGACCAGCCGGTCAGCTCAGAAGCAATCCAAACAAGAACTGGACAAAGCTCGCAAGGATGAGATCGAGGTGCGCAGACGCCTTGAGGAAGCACGTAAACAAGCCAATGAGCTGAGAGAAACCCTTCAACCCCTGCAGGATCAGACCCGCCGACTCGAAGCAGAACGACAACGACTGAGCCAGGACGTTGGTAAACGCGACGACGAAATCCGCAGAACCGACCGCGAGCTCGCCGCTGTACGAGATCGCATCCGCTCCGGCGAAGCCGAATTGAAACTGCTAGAGGAGAATCTTCTAGCCCTGCGCCGCGGAAACGTCGCGATCAGCAGTGGTCAGCCCTTAGCAACAGCCACACTCAGACTTGAACGCCCTGACCAGGCGCGCCAGGTGATCGATCAGGTGCTGAGAGAGGCCAACCTCCAGGCTTACCAGCAAGTCCTGCCAGGACAGGCTCCCGACAAACAGATTCTGTTGGTGCCTCGTCAAGACATCAACCGCCTGGAACAAGCCATCCGCAAACCAGGAACCTGGGTTGTACTGCTGCGCTCTGCCGCCAACGTGCTTCAGGGTGAAACGGTTGTGTATGCCTTCCCGGAGGTCAGGCCCAACGTCACCATTACCCGCGATGGAGAGGTGCTTGCAACGACCGCCCTGGCCAGCGAAGAAACATCCGCGGAGGATGTCCGCAACAGGTTGAACCTGCTTCTGGCATCAACCCTGGCAGAAATTCAACGCCGCGGCTCCATCAGCAAGGGACTGCAATTCGACTCCCAGGCACTAAACGAGCTCGGAAAGATGCTGATTGATCGCAGCACCGGACGGGTTGAGCTTGAGGCGGTGGCACTCAGGAACAGCGAGACAGCCGACCCCATTGCGATTCAGCTTCGACTTCAACGCAGCTTCAAACCCACCACTGCGGATGACACACCGTGACTCGCATCGCCGCCCTGGATCCGGGCCGAAGCAAGTGCGGGCTCCTGCTCGTTGACACAGACTTGGGAATCGTCCTCGAAGGACATGTCCTTGAGGGATGCTCTGTCCTGGAGACCCTGGAGCAATGGCGATCCAAGGAACCTCTTGATCGCGTGGTGATGGGCAACGGCACAGCCAGTAGGCACTGGCGCGACCAGCTACCGGCGGATCTGCAGCTCACCGTTGTCGACGAACGCGGCACCACCCTGCAGGCCAGGAGTCGATACTGGGAGCTCTGGCCTCCGAAAGGATGGCGGCGACTGCTGCCTGAGGGACTACGCATCCCCCCCTGTGATCTCGATGCTGTTGCCGCTCTGGTAATTCTCGAGACTGCGCTCAACTGCCGTTTCAACTGGCCTACACCGGAGCCCGTCAGAACTTGGCTCTCACGGTGAAGCTGTAATCCCCTCCAGCCTCGAGCCGATAATCGGATCTCACCAAAAAGCGTTGCAACGCATCCTGGATCAGGGCGCGTCCGAGCGAAGGCTCAACGCTGAGCTCACCGCGCTTGAAGAACCACTGAAACTCCCAGATAAATCCACCGGCCTGAACTTCACCCTGAAGACACTGATCACTAAAACTCTGGTGATGAACCCTCAGATGAGCTGTGGTGGATGGCAGACGTGCCATCAAACCGACTCACTCTGAGAAGGGGCGAGATTCAAAGCATTGATGTGGTTACCAGCCCGTTCCAATCCCTGACGTTGGATGCGTTCCAGCCCGGAGAGAACTTCTTTCAACACCTCGTTCAGCAGAGGCTCCTCCTCACGGCTGAACGCCCCCAACACATGCGACACGGTGCGAGCCCTTCGTTCCTCAGGCGAACGCCCCGGAGCACCAATCCCGATGCGAAGACGTGCAAAATCCTGGGTGCCGAGATGCTGAATCGTGCTTTTTAATCCGTTGTGACCGCCGGCACTGCCCCGGGCTCGCAAGCGCAGGCGTCCGAGGGGGAGATCCATGTCATCGACCAGAACGATGACTTGTCCCAGGCTCAAACCAAACCAGTCGAGGGTGGCACGGATCGATCGGCCGCTCTCATTCATGAAGGTCTTGGGCATCAACAAGCGCAAACGATCGGGTCCAGCGCCGATATTCGCAAGATCACCTTGGAGCTTGGCCATGGCTCGGAACCGAGCATGTTCCTGAGCAGCAAGCTGCTCTAAAACCCTGAACCCCACGTTGTGACGGGTCGAGGCATAACGGTCACCCGGATTGCCAAGACCTACCACCAATCGGAGGTCGCCGGAGTTGATCACGATCAGTCAGCGCTAGCGCCTTTCGACGGAGTGGTGTCCGTCGTTGGCTCTGAAACCTCAGGAAGAACTTCAGGCTCAGCCATGGCTTTGTTGATTTCCCGCTCAAATTCCTTAGAAGCGGATTGAAACCCCTTCAAAGTCTTCCCCAAAGTGCGGCCGAACTCAGGAAGACGCTTCGGACCGAAGACAAGCAATGCGACGGCACCAATGACGGCCATCTCAGGAAGGCCGATTCCAAACACGTTCATGAGCCTCGCCCGAGAGTGGGGTGAGCCGGCAAGAGTCAGCCGGCCCCGTTCCAGTTGACGTTGATCCCTTCCAGGATCAGAGACTGGTTGTACAGCTGCAGGATGACGAGAAGGAAGACCAGGAACAGCACCATGAAAATTCCCATCACAGGCGTGGTTCCCCAACCAGGCACAACCTTGCCGTACTCAGAATTAAGGGGACGGAGCAGATCGCCCAGACGAGTGCGTTGAGCCATAACGGCGCTTGGGTCTCGGGTGGAGTTCAGTCCCGATACTCTAGGGGTCCCGGCCCGGAAGAGGCCGATCCTGTCGAGAGATGTGATGGAAAGTTCTTCGCCGGCCCTGTCCGTCGCGATTGCCGTTCTGGCTGCCTTGCTTGGTCTCACTGGTTTCGGGGTCTATACAGCCTTTGGTCCGCCCTCGAAACGCCTCGACGACCCCTTTGACGATCACGAGGACTGACGGACCAACCGAACCTCCCTGAGTTCACCGGGCATCATTTGGATGCTGGTCTCTCCCGTTGGCATCGCCCAGCCACCATCGAGGAGCCAACGCAATCGCTGGGCCCCGGGGTTCAGCAGCTGAATCATCAACGCCGAGGCTGCTGAACACGTCGTTCCGTCAGCTGCCATCAAGGGCTTGATGGCCAAGGGGATCAGTCCATCGGGGACAGCGGGAAGCCCCTCCCAGACGGCCTCTAGGTCCACAGGACCAAGCCACCCCGGTTCTCGGAATCGAATGGCCGCTTGAGGCACACCGTTGCGCATCCATCCCTCCGCCAACGGCATCAATGCGACACGCTGCCGATGCCAACCGGCATCGGCGGAGGGGTCCGGCCAGGTGGGACCTCTGAGCAGGGATACCCCGAGGTGATCTGGCCCTGCATCAACGCCCTGAGGTCCATCGAGCAAGATCGCCAGCCCACCTCCTGGAGCGGCAGAGGCGCTAGCCAGCCAGGAGATCACAGGCACCTCCCATCGAGCTTTCTCCATGGGCGTGCGCGGCACAGCAGGTCGCTCGATCACACCACCGCTGGTGTCGGAAGCCCAGCGCACCGCAGGCCTTTCCAAAGGACACTCAAGGCGCAACACCTCATGGGACTGGCGCCACTGAACACTGAGGCGCAGCTCCACATGTGGAGAGTCAGCACAGAGAAGCACATCCATTCGAAGTGCACTGACACCGAACTGGCCGCGAAGTGTCACGCGGGCCATCAAGGGGCCAGAGTCCTGCAGCTCCACCTGCCAACGCTCTGGCATGGGCAACGGATGCTTCCGGTACTCAGCGGCAAGATCCCAGGCATCCCAGAATTCACCGTGATCGCGGTAGCGGTTCAGGCGCAGCGGGGCCGCCAGACAGTCGGCCCCCCCAGCATCCCGCAGACCGATCAGCCCCTGGGGCCCAACGTCGATTGAGAGTCGTGCGTTGGACAGCCTCCAACCTCCGCTTTCAAGGGCTGTCACCCGGACGGGGTCGCGCACAGTTTCGTCGCTCTGGCAAGGCTCGGAACGATGGTCAGAGCGCTCGAGCGGCAGCGCACTCACGCCATCGACCATGGGCAGCTGCACCCAGACGCCGCCGGCAGCTGCCGCCTGCACCGGCAGACGCCGACCGGCACTGGACCATTGCCCTCGCGGAAGCCGTACCAGCGGCGACCAGCGCGGCAAGGGCTGCAGCGCACACCAGGCCCAGCGGCCTGAAGCGAAGCTTTCACCTCCAGGACCTGGACCGTTGCCAGAAAGGAGATGCTTCAGGCCTGCATCACGGGCAGCCGCAGCTGCGCGACGGGCGGCGCGCCACTGCGGTTCGGCTTGATCAAACACCTCTGGGATGGCCGTGCCGGGAAGAATGTCGTGGAACTGATGAAAGAGCAGGACCGACCAGGCCCAGTCCTGCCCCTCCTGGCCTAGCAGTGCTGCCACCAAATCGGCTTCCCGCAGCAGTCGCTCCAGGGTTCGGTTGTGGCGTTTCTGATCGGGGCGCGAGGTTGCACAACCCCGATGCAGCTCGAGATAAAGCTCATCACGCCAGACCGGTAACTCCGTGCGCAGAGGCTCCAGGTGCTGCAGAAAGCCACGCACGGTGCCGCCTTCACGGGCCGGAGACTGTGGATGGTCTTGCCAGAGCTGCAGCTGCTCCAGCATCTCGGCCGTTGGGCCACCACCGTGGTCTCCCACACCGGGAAGCCACAACGCCCGATCGATGCCAGTGCTCTGTTGAAACTTGCGCTGCTCAGCCCCCATCGCCACGGGGTCGGCATCGGTGCCAATCCCAGGAAGCATCAAGGCCAGCACTTCGGCGGAGCCGCGGCCTCGCCAGCGGAACAACCTGTGGGGGAATGGATTGGTGGCGTTCCAAGCCAGTTTGTGGGTGCAGAACCACTGCACGCCGGTGGCGTTGGCGACCGCTGGAAGCCCTGCACCAAAGCCGAAGCTGTCAGGCAGCCAGGCCAGGTCATGCCTCCATTCAGGGAAATGCTGGCGACTGAACTGCTGACCGCAATCGAACTGTCTCCACAGGGAGGCTGTACTGATCAGAACACAGTCGGTTTCGACCCAGGGACCATTGATGGGCTCCCAGCGCCCCTTGCGACTGGCCTCTTGAATCCGGGCGAACAGCGCAGGCCGATGCTGAGCCATCCAGGCATAGAGAGCCGGAGTGGAATGGGCAAAATGCAGATCCGGCCAGCGCTCCATCAACGCCAAGGCCGAGCGGAACGTCCGCTCGGCCGCCTGCCAGGTGTCGGCCACAGGCCAGAGCCAGGCCAGATCAAGGTGAGCATGGCCAACCCAGTGCAAGACACCGTTCGCGGGGGGCTGGTCGGCCAGATGGGTGAGCACGAGTAGAGCCGCCTCGTCTGAGCTGGGCTCGCAATCGAGCCATGACTCAGGGAATTGCTGATGACTGAGCTGCAGAAGATCCAGCGCTTCCGGCAGGAGGCAACCGTCAGGGTCCACCTGAGGGTTGCGAGGCTCCTTGATCAAGGTGCTGCTGATCAAAGCGCCATCGTCATGGCATGGGCTGCGGAGCTCAAGCCGAACCCGCAATCCTGAACCACTACGCCATCGCTTTGGCAGCACCCAGCGGCAGCGGGTCTCGAAAAGATCACCACTGTGGACCAACTCGTCATCAACCCAGACCCGGACCTCATCCGCCCACCAACTGAGCACCAGCCGTTCCTGGCTGTCTTCACTTCGAAGCCAGTGCGACGGCCAGCGAATCACCTGCTCAATCTCCAGCCACACGCCACCTCTGGGCCAGATCAGCAACCCCCGCTCAGCCCAGTCAGGTCGGTGGATTGCACCCCAGGCTTCCGCCAGCACAGACCGTTGCTCATGGTCACCGCAGCGGTGCCACCCAGACAGGAGATCCAGGCGACTGCGACACCGAAACGTTTCAATCCACGCCAATCGACGGGCCTGCAGAGGGTCCTGCATCGTGAACTCACAACCTTGACCCATAAGATGATGACGCTGTCCCAGACGCCGGTCGGTCCCCATGCTCGCCCTCAAGATTTCCGTTTACTCGGTCGTCTTCTTTTTCCTCGGGATCTTTGTGTTCGGCTTTCTTGCCAGCGATCCCAGCCGCACGCCTAGCCGCAAGGACCTCGAAGACTGATCACGATTGCTCTCTGAACTGATTCAGGTCAGGACCACGCTGACCACTGGTCATTAACAGGTTCACAAAGCTCTCCTCCATGTGAGGATCGCCGCCCAACGCTGATCGGGTTTGAGAGCCTTCCGGGGGCCAATCACCATCACTGGTCTCCTGGCCATCGCATCTGCTTTGTGCGTACCTGTTGGAGCGCAATCAGCAGAAGGAGTTGTCAACTCCGGGATGCCTGCCGATTCGGGTTCACTGCCACGGGTGAATGATTCACCGAAAGTTGATTCAGTTCCATTCCCTTCGAGCAACGACACGCAGGATCGAGCTTCAGCCAGTCCTCAACCTCCGGCTGAACTTCTGCTGAAGTCCAACAGTCAGGTGTTCGACGCACGTCGAAATCTGTTCATTGCTTCAGGTGATGTTCAAGTCACCCTTAACGGTGGCGTGTTGCAGGCCGATCGGATCGAATTCGACTCTGAGTTCAACACGCTCTTCGCCCGAGGCAGCGTGCGTTTCCGCAAGGGATCTCAGTACTTTCAAGCCAGCACGCTGCGCCTCAGCCTGATCCAAGGCAGTGGAGAGATGGAAGACGTTTATGGCGTCCTCGATCTCGACACAGCAGCGCTTGATCTCAATCCCTTCCCCTCCAAAAGCAATTCCGACCGAGTTCGACCAGGTCAGTCCTCGGATGCGCCAGAACAAACGCTCCCGGTTCGGGAGAGCAGTGGCCTGGGATTCCCGACAGCCCTCGACATTGAGCTTGATGCAAATACTTCAGAACGACTGAGTCCGCAAGGGGATAACAGCACCTTCTGGGATCTGGAGCTCCCCCCCTCGCCGGAATGGATGGGCCCTGAGGTTTCGGAGCCACAATCTTCCGAAGATCGCCAGGGCATGGCATGTCCAGCGGAACTGCCTCCGATTCCCGACTGGCACCCCTATCCCTGGGCTGTCACCGTCTGGGGTGGACAGATGATCGACGCGAATTTCGGTGACACCTTTATCGCTAAAGGTCGCTTGCGTGCCGAATACCTGCTGGGCGTCAGCATGCAAAAGCGCATCTGGCGCGCAGGGCCCGTGGCCTTCGAGCTGGAAGCCGATCTCTTTGGCCACCAGGCCTACCAACAACAAGGTGGCGCCTTCAACCAGAGCGTCCCCAATGCCAGCACCCCTGACCAGGCCTACCTAGAGGGCATCCTCGGTCTTGGTGTCCGTCTCTGGGTCCAGCCCTGGCTGAGCTTTGGATTCGTCGAGGGCATCAGTTACAACTCCTCCGTCAGCAACTACGAACGCACCTTCCGAGAGAACTTCTCCCAGCTGCTGAACTACCTCGGCTTCGAAGTTGAAGCCGCTGTCTCTCCCCAGCTGTCCATGGTCGGACGCATCCACCACCGATCTGGCGCGTTCGGCACTTACAACGGCGTCAAAGAGGGAAGCAACGCTTACCTACTCGGCGTCCGTTATCGCTGGGGAGAAGACAAACCCGAAGCCCTATCACCTGAGGCACCACCGCCTCTGGGTTGTCCAGACCCTGGACGCATCGCACGCCTCGCGCCCCAGACGATGAGCGAGCAACTCGAAGACATCACACTCGGCAACCCAGTGCGTCAAGCGCAGACGCCATCAGCCAACGCAGCATCCTCCACTGTCCTGTCCCAGACACAAGACTCCAAGCTTTCTCTGCCTGAACAGGAGCGACTGCGAGCAGAAGCCATCGCTGCCATCGATCAGCGCATCAGCAGCATTCAGCTGCAGCAGCGCCTCGTGATTCAGCGCAGCCGTGGATCCGAAAATCTCCGGAACAACGAAGTTTTGGCCGCCAATCGCTTCGGCGGCGTACGGCCTTCCCAGCTCAACACCCAGGGACAAACCCAGTTCATCACTGGTGAAATCAGCCGTTGGCGCGTTCAGGCCGCCAGGGTCCGAATCACTCCGGATGGGTGGAGTGCCGATCGCATGGGTTTCACCAACGATCCCTATACCCCGGCGCAGACGCGCATCGATGCCGAAAACGTTGTGGCAACGGAAGAGGAAAATGGCGACATCTTGATTAAGAGTGAACGCAATCGCCTGATCGTTGAGGAGCGACTGCCGATTCCCGTATCGCGAACACAGAGAATCCAGAAACAGGAAGAAGTGGAGAATCGCTGGGTTTTCGGTATCGACAACGACGATCGCGATGGATTCTTCATCGGCCGGAATCTGCGGCCAATCGAATTGGCCGACGACCTCGTTCTCCAGATTCAGCCGCAGTTCCTACTGCAGCGTGCCATCAATGGTGACAACAACAGCTACGTGGCGCCTGGTGCATCCATCGACAGTGGAGACGTCACTCAAGACAACACCGTCAGCGACCTTTTCGGGGTGGACGCGGAACTCAGTAGTCAGTTCCTGGGGTTAACAACCAACGTAGAAGCCGAAATCAGTACTTTCAATCCAAGCAACTTCCTGAACGGCAGCCGTTTCTCGGGCTCAACCAGGCGCACAGTCACCCTTCCATGGCTCGGAGACGTGAGCGCACGCGTTTTCGGTGCCTATCGCTTCCGAGCATTTAATGGGTCACTGGGGGAAACGGATGTCTACAGCGCCTATGGGGTCCTCGCGGAACAAAAAGGCGATTGGAACTGGGGGAAACTCAAGAACGACTACATCTGGCGCATCGGGGTCGGCAATTACCAAGCTGAAAGTTTCACCAGCACCAACCTGATCGACACCCTGAGGGCCAACTTCTATGGCTCACTGAACAGTCGATACCAACTGTGGCGTGGCAAGCCAGCAGAGCTGACACCGGAAGCGGCCTATCGCTACAGCCCCGTTGCGATTGTGCCTGGGCTGGAGCTGCGGACGAATCTGAACACAGCGCTGGCAGCTTTTGGAGACGGAACGCGCCAGAACACCATCAGCCTTACTGGAGGCCCCACACTTACCCTTGGCAACTTCAGCAAGACATTCCTGGATTACACCCAACTCTCGATCGCTGGTGGAGGCACGTTGAAGCAGGGGTCCAGTCCTTTCGAATTCGACCAAGCGGTTGACTTAGGCACCCTTGGGCTCGGCCTGACACAGCAAATTGCAGGGCCTCTCCTTCTGAATGCAGGTGTAGGCGTGAATATTGATCCAGCATCCGAGTTCTTCGGCAATGTGATCAATTCGAACATCGAGCTGCGCTGGCAGCGAAGGTCCTATGACCTTGGTTTTTACTACAACCCTTATGAGGGCGTCGGTGGATTCCGCTTCCGTCTCAACGACTTCAACTTCACCGGAACTGGCCGACCTTTCATTCCCTATTCGCCAGACCCTCTCCGCAACCCGCTCGATAGTCGCCCCTTCTAAGGCGCTTCAGATCTAATCGGGACCGCCGCCATAAATCAGATGGCTCCCAGTGAGATCGGCCCCGGCAAAACGCATGCCGTCCGTTCGCACATTCGGGGCATAGGCATTGATCACCACCGCATCGCGCAGGTCAGCCCGTCGAAGGTCTGTATCTGTGAGGTCGGCATTGCTGAGCCGTGCTCCGCGCAGATCAGCTCCATCGAGCTGAGCACCGCTGAGGTCGGCTCCTTCAAGATTGGCCTCCCGAAGATCCACTCCTCGCAGATCGGCATCGCGCAGATCAACACCAATCAGATGCGCCCCCTGAAGGCTTAGCCCACGCAGATCGCATCCAGCACAGGCTCCAAGATGAAGCAATCGCTCCTGCGGTGTTGCATAGGGAACAACCTCAATGGATTGCGGCGTTCCCGCTTGTAGAGCCATGGGTGCCAGCAGTGCTGACATCAACATGGCTGCCAAGGAATATGACGTCGAATTCACCATGACCTGAGATCATCTGTCTCATTCATAGACAATTCTGCAGGCGGATGCCGTTCAGAACCCGCGAAGGTAAGGAAGATTATCCATCGTGCGCGTGAGTTCGTCATCTCGATCCACCAGTTGACCTGTGGCATCCCACTGACCACTGCGCAGCATGTCGAGAGCACCCGAGGCAACCTGGATCGGCTCGGAGACGGAACCGCCCGAGAATGTAAGACCGTTGAGATCCAGCAGCCAGTTCTCGGAGGGATCAGCAGCCACAGCATCCTGAAGAAGGCTGATCTGTTGCGAGGCGGCCGTGGCACAAGGAATCCCGAGTGCGAGGCAGTTGCCATAAAAGATCTCGGCAAAGCTCACACCCACCAGCGCCCTGATCCCCCAGCGCATCAGCGCCTGGGGAGCATGCTCACGGCTGGACCCGCAGCCGAAATTGTCATTGACCACCAGGATCGAGGCCCCGGCGTGCACGGACTGATCAAAGGGATGGCGACCAGCCAGCTCCTGGCGATCATCCGCAAAGGCCTGTGCTCCGAGAGCCTCGAAACTGACGCATTTGAGGAAGCGGGCCGGAATGATCCGATCGGTGTCGATGTCATCACCGCGCAACACAAGTGCACGCCCCCTCACCATCGGGATCCGACCTTGCGGGAAAGGAGTGGTCTCAGTCATCGGAAGTCATGCAGTTCAGCTGCCGCACATCACGAACCTGACCAGTGATGGCGGCGGCAGCAACCATCGCGGGACTCATCAGCAGGGTTCGGCCACTGGCCGAACCCTGCCGGCCCTTGAAATTGCGATTGCTTGAGCTGGCGCTGATCTGGCGCCCCTCCAGACGATCAGGATTCATGGCCAGACACATGGAACAGCCAGGTTCGCGCCATTCAAATCCGGCCTCGCGGAACACGGCATCAAGACCCTCAGCCTCCGCAGCCCGGGCCACTTGTTCCGATCCAGGGACAACAAAAGCCCGAATACCCGAGGCCACATGACGTCCCTTAGCCACCGCAGCCGCAGCCTGCAGATCACTGAGCCGTCCATTGGTGCAACTGCCGATGAAGCACACATCCACAGGCACCCCTGCGATCGCCTGACCGGGCGCCAGATCCATATAGCGATAAGCCTCCTCCGCGATGGGGCGATCGGCCGGGTCCAGCTGCTCAGGCGTGGGCACCGTCTCATCAACACCGATTCCCTGACCGGGTGTGATGCCCCAGGTCACCGTGGGAGCGATGGTGGCGGCGTCAAAGCGCACCTCATCATCGAAGCGGGCATCAGCACCGGAGGCCAGAGATCGCCACCAGGTCAGCGCACGGTCCCAGGCCTCTGCCGTAGGCGCCTCAGCACGACCATGGAGGTAGTCGAAGGTGGTCTGATCAGGGTTCACGTACCCGCAGCGCGCACCTCCTTCAATCGCCATGTTGCAGAGGGTCATGCGCTCTTCCATCGACAGCGCCTCGATAGCTGGACCGGCAAATTCATAGGCATGTCCCACCCCTGCTTTCACGCCCAGTGAGCGAATCACGTGCAGGATCAAATCCTTGGCGAACACCCCTGGGCTGAGCTTGTTTTCCACCCAGATCCGACGCACCTTGAGCTTGTTCATCGCCAGGCTCTGGCTGGCGAGGACATCGCGCACCTGACTGGTCCCGATCCCGAAGGCGATGGCCCCGAAGGCCCCATGCGTGGACGTGTGCGAGTCACCACAGGCCACCGTCATTCCGGGCTGCGTGAGACCGAGCTCCGGCGCAATCACGTGCACGATTCCCTGGCGACCACTGCCGAGACCATGCAGGGTGATGCCGTGATTGGAACAGTTGCGCTCCAATGTGCTCAGCATCTCCTCTGCGAGTGGATCCGCAAACGGCCTGGCCTGACTGGTGGTTGGAACAATGTGATCCACCGTGGCCACGGTGCGCTGCGGGCAGCGCACCGCAAGTCCCTTGTCTTCGAGGGCCGCAAAAGCCTGAGGACTGGTCACCTCATGAATCAGGTGCAGGCCGATGAACAACTGGGTGGATCCACCAGGAAGATCAGCAACGCGATGCAGATCCCAAACCTTGTCGTAAAGGGTCCCGCTGCTCATTCCAGGTCAGCTGTGAACATCCAACCCTAATGGCTTGTCGCCTGACTCATTGCCTCACCCCGACTCGGTTGCCATCAACCGCAACCGCAGGCGGTTCAGTGCCTCCCCAGCACTCACCAGCCGGATCCAGTCCCGTCCTCGGGACGAGCCAAGCCGGATGGGGTGACTTTCGCAACCGTCCGGTCCTGCCACAGCGATGTGCACCAGCCCGACCGGTTTCTCATCGCTACCACCTCCCGGACCGGCAATTCCCGTGAGTGCGAGGGCCCAATCGCTGCCTGTCAGCCGTCGCACACCCTCAGCCATCGCCTGGGCGACCGGAGCACTGACAGCGCCGACTTCCTCCAGGAGAGAAGAGGGAACACCCAGCAACTCACACTTCACTGCATTGGCATAGGCGATCACACCGCCGAGCAACACCTCCGAGGAACCAGGAACGGCTGTGAGCTCGGAACCCAGCCCGCCACCCGTACAGGATTCCGCCACAGCCAGGGTCTCCCCACGCACGCGCAGATGCTTCAGCACCACAGAGGCGAGTGAATCATCGTCGGCACCGAAACAGAGATCGCCTGTTCGGTCGCGGAGATTTCGTTCGGTCTCATCCACGAGCTCAAGGGCTTCGGGCTCCGAAGACGCGCAGGCAGTGATGCGCAGCTTCACCTCGCCGCGGCCGGCGTAGGGAGCCACCGTGGGGTTGGCCTGATCCAACAGATCACTGACCTGCTCAGCCAGGGTTGATTCGCCGATTCCCCAGAAGCGAAGCAACCGGCTGACAAAAACGCCATTGGAGAGTCCCGACTGGCTAAACCAAGGAGCCGCAGTGGCTTGCCACATGGCACGCATCTCACTCGGAACCCCCGGGAAGGTGAGCACCGTGAAGTCTTCAGTGGGTGACCAGATCATCCCCGGCGCCGTTCCCGTGGGATTGGGAAGCAATGTCGCGCCGACAGGCAGGAGGGCCTGCCGCCTGGTCTCAGGGCCGGGCTCCCTTCCACGGCTGCGTGACTTGGCCGTGATGTCAGCCCAGACGTCGGCCCGCTCCTCGAGGGGAGTCGCGAAGGCCGCAGCGATCGCTTCGGTGGTGAGGTCATCGGGGGTCGGGCCCAAACCACCCGTGGTGATCAACACCCTGGAACGACAGGAAATCTCCCGCACCTGCGCAATCAAACGATCCCGGTTGTCTCCCACAACGGTTTGCCGGAAGTGAGGCAGACCCAGAGCAGCCAGCTCCTCAGCAAGCCAGCGAGCATTCCCATTCACAATATTCCCGAGCAAAAGCTCCGTACCGATGCAGAGAATCTCCACGCCAGTACGGCCGGCACCGTTAGCCATGGTGATCGCAGGAGCAGGATTGCCGATTCTCCGGGAGGGCATCCTCTGCCGCCGCGTCCTGAGCCAGCTCTGCCTGTTTCTGTCTCTGCATCACCACCACAGTGCCAACGAGGATGGCCGTCGCCAGACCTAACCAGAGAAAGCGCATTTCCACATTGGCCACCACCATGGCCAAGGCAGCAAGCCACTGGGTGAAGACATAGATCAGCAGCACGGTGCGACGGTGGCTGAACCCCGCTCTCAGAAGCCGGTGATGCAGATGGCGACGATCCGGATAGAAGGGGGAATGTCCGGAACTCAAGCGCCCCATGATCACGGCCGACATGTCGGCTAGTGGCAAAGAAAGAATGAGCAAAGGCAGCAGCAAACTCACCGTGGTGAGGCCCTTCGCTGGGCCAACGATGCTGATAGCAGCGAGGCTGAAACCGAGGAAGTATGACCCGCCATCACCCATGAAAATCCGTGCAGGATTGAAATTGTGCCGGAGAAAACCAAGACAACTTCCAGCCAACGCTGCCGCCAGGAACGCAGCAGCGACTTGATGCAGTGAGAAACTCACGGATACCAGTCCGATGGCCGCGATCCCAGCGACTCCGGCCGCTAGGCCATCGAGTCCGTCGAGCCAATTAATCGCGTTGGTGATGCCTACAAGCCAGATCACCGTGGCGATCAGGCTCACCAAGCCCGGAAGCACAACAGCGTCAGCGGTGCTGGAAGCCCAAGGCAAATCGATGGCGCCGATCCTCACGCCCTGGGACCAGACCACCATGGCGATCGCCACCTGGCCTGCCAGACGAGGCCAAGGTGACAGAGAAAAAAGATCATCGGCCAAGCCGATGATGAAAAAACACAGAGACCCCGCAAGCGTGGTCCAGATCAACTGATCCCTCGCGGGGATGAGCATGCCGAAACCACCGGCCATCCACGTGAGACCGAGCGCAACACTGAACCCGAGCACCATGGCCACGCCACCGAGACGGACCATCGGCACGCTGTGCTGCTTGCGTGAGTCAGGAGCATCGGTGAAGCCGTGGCGAAGGCCAAGCCTGCGTATCAGGGGCACGGTCACCATGGTGACCAGAGCCGCCGCCAGGAAAATCACCACAGCGACTGCGAGAGGAGTGCTCGCAACGGTCACGCAAAACTCCGAAGAGGACGACCCAACAAGGGTTTGATACCGCCCAATTTAGGCAGACCTGAATTCGCAATCCAGGTCTGCATGGTCCAGTCAGACAAGCGCCGGCTCCGTCGCCTGTGCGTAAAGGGGGAAGCGACGGCAGAGATTCGCCACTCGCTCAAGACAGCGCGACTGAACCGCGTCGTCTGCGGGATTCAAGAGGCGATCGGCAATCACCTCCGCCACCTCAGCAAATGCATCGGTATCAAAGCCTCGGGTGGTGAGAGCAGCGGTCCCTAAGCGCAGCCCGCTGGTCACGAAGGGGGATTCTGGATCAAAAGGAACCGTGTTCTTGTTGGCCGTGATGTGCACATCGCTCACCAGGAGATCAGCCACCTTGCCGGTCATACCGATGCTGCGCAGATCAAGCAGCACCACATGGTTATCAGTCCCCCCACTCACCACGTCAATGCCGCGGGCCATCAATCGGTCGGCCAACGCTTGAGCGTTAGCCACAACCTGCTGGCTGTAGACCTTGAATGATGGCCGGAGAGCCTCACCGAAGGCCACGGCCTTTGCCGCGATCACATGTTCGAGAGGCCCGCCTTGCGTGCCAGGGAACACGGCCTTGTCGAACTTCTTGGCGAAATCTGCATCCCGGCAGAGAATCAGACCACCGCGAGGACCGCGCAGCGTCTTATGCGTTGTTGTGGTGACCACATCGCAGTACGGAACAGGGCTGGGATGGACGCCTGCTGCCACGAGTCCAGCGATATGAGCCATGTCGGCAAGCAAGTAAGCGCCAACTTCATCGGCAATCGAACGAAAAGCCGCAAAATCAATCGTGCGAGGGTAGGCCGAGTAACCACAGATGATCAGCTTGGGCTTGTGCTCGAGAGCCAGCTGACGGATCGCCTCCATATCCAATCGCTGGGTCTCTTGATCGACCCCGTATTGGACAACGTTGAACCATTTCCCACTCACATTCACCGGTGAGCCATGGGTCAGGTGACCGCCATGGGACAGATCCAGACCCATGATCGTGTCGCCAGGCTGAAGCAGGGCCAGGAAAACAGCGAAATTGGCCTGGGCACCACTGTGAGGCTGAACGTTGGCCCAGGCTGCACCAAAGAGTTCCTTGGCCCGCTCAATCGCCAGTTCCTCGATGGCATCTACGTGCTCACAACCGCCGTAGTAGCGCTTGTTTGGAAGGCCTTCCGCGTATTTGTTGGTCAAAACGGACCCCTGGGCCGCCATCACGGCGCTCGAAGCAAAGTTCTCCGACGCGATCAGCTCAAGATGGGTTTCCTGACGCTCGCGCTCCTGATCGATCAGGCGGGCAATCGCAGGATCAGAGTCTGCCAGGGGTGCATTGATCGGAGCGGTTGCGAAATCCACCATGCGTTGCCTCGATGCATTGTTTTGATGGTAAGCAACGGTCAACAGCAGCAGCGTTAGACAAAAAAAAACTGCCCGAAGGCAGTTGAACAACGCGCCTGGAGAGATTCGAACTCCCGACCCTCTGATCCGTAGTCAGATGCTCTAATCCGCTGAGCTACAAGCGCTGGCGTTTCACTATCTGACCCCACGAAGGGGCCCTTCGTCAACTGGCGCACATCCTCACGCGAGAATCGTTTGCATTCCATTCGGTCTCCCTCCATGCCGATCCGCTGGTACGGGCCTGCTGACCCCGCTGATCCCACTTACAGGCATTTCAACCGGGTGGTGAATCTCACGCTTCACGCCATGGTGTTCGCCGCCGTGAACAGTGGGCTCTGGTTCCTGCAAGAGATCCGCCATCCCTGGAACCATCTCAGTGTTCTCACGGGCCTGTGGCTTGTCGGACTGGCTGTGCATCTCTCGATGGTGCTGAAACTGCGGCCAGAAGTGGATACAGACAACATGGCGTCCTAAAGCCAGCATGCGCCTGTTTGAACGTCTGCCATGACCATGGATGCCGCTGATCTGCATGATCTGAGCTCGGCCATCGGCGATCGTCTGTACTTGCAGGTCGCCGGCTGGCATCTTTATCTCAAAGATGCGGGCCTTGCCGAGTCCCTCGCGATCGAATGCAGCGCACTCGTCGATCAGGGAGCGGCGATCGCCGCTCGACATGCTCTTGAGCGTGTCCAGGTCCCGATCGGAGGCGGAAGCAGTCGATTGCCTCTCGCCAGGTTGTTGCCGTCCTCCCAACTTTCCGACCTCGAACAGATTCTTGAGGACCACGGCCGATAAGGTTGCTCTGATCTGGGAAAACGCGTGCTGATTATCGAGGTCACCAACGCACGTGAGGTGGTGCGTCAGCGCATCGGCCGCCTTGGGGAGCGCCTGATTGGCAAGGTCGTGGACCCCGAAGCCCAGGTGGAGAAGGCCCTGATTCAGGAACTTGATACAGCCTTCCGTGAGTTTGGAATTGAAGCTCGCATCGTGTCGGTGCAAGGGCCACAGCTCGTAGGCCGGCAGCAGCTCGAGTTGCCGATTCAGGTGCGCGATGACAGGACAGTGACGCTCAGCGACGGCTGAAACGCCGTGCAATCCCTTGATTGATCTCAACAACTTCAACGATTCCGAACGCCTGGCCGCACAACGCAAACAGAACCCCTCCGAAGCCACCGGAGAAAGCCACCTGAATCCCGCGGCCGATCAGATCAGGAGGCCATCGCACCATTGTGCTGAGCCCCCAGGCGGCACAACCGGCTAGTGCTGCCGATGCTGAGAGTCGTAGGACGTCATATCCCCAGCTACGCAGAGGCAGACCTCCCAAGCGTTGCTGGAGCACTAAGAGAAGAGCGAGACAGGTCAGGGCATTGATCAGCACCGTGGCCAGCACCAGCCCAGGCGCCCCGAAATCAAAGGGCAGCTGAGGGCCCCAGGGGGAGGGCCCCCCAACCAAGGCCCAGTCGAACAGAACATTCAGACCGATACCCGCCAACGACAGTCGGAAGGGAGTTGAGCCATCTCCAAGGGCGTAGAACACGCGCACGAGCACATCGCGGCCGAGATAGGCCGGCATCCCGATTCCATAAGCCATCAACAGTCCGGTGACCAACTGCGCCGCCTGAGCATCAAAGGCACCGCGCTCATAAACGAGCGCAACGATCGGAGCAGCCAATGCCAGGAAAAGGGCCCCCAGCGGCAGCATCGAAGCAGTGGAGAGCATCAGGCCCTGACGGATCCTGGCGATGAGCTGAGGCCGATCCTCCGGAGCCGTGAGCCGGGAGAACGTGGGTAGAAGCGGCACCAACAAGGCATTGGAAATCAGTCCGAGTGGTGTCTGCACCAGCAAGTTCGCGTAACCAAGCCCTGCGGCTGCGCCGAGGATGCCCGACGCGAAGAACAGATCCGTAAAAACATTGATCTGAAGCATTCCGGACGACAGGGTGGCTGGGCCCATCACCTGCCAAACCTCCCGCACCCCGGGGTGCCCCCAATCCCAGGACAGTTTGAACCGGGCCAGTCGCTGCCGAATCAAGGCTGGCAACTGCAACAACCACTGCAAGACGGCTCCAGAGAGCGTGGCCAGAGCCAGCACCACCCCTCCCCAGAGGGCATGCTCTGGCAAAGCGATGGCAGACCCGAGCTGCCACCAGAGCAAGCCGACTCCAAATATCAGCGCCAAGCTCGACATCAGCGGGGAAATCGCTGGGATCCAGAATTCGTCCGCGGCATTGAGCGATCCAAAGCCAAGACCGATCAGACCAGCGAGCAGGGCCATCGGGGCCATCACCTGCAACTGCGCGACAGCAATGCGATGAAGCTCGGGCGGCAGGCCTGGCCCAACCAGGGTGATTAATGGACCGGCAGCCATCACCAGCACCACCGTGACAGCCAGAAGCAGGGCACTCACCGTGGTGTTCAGCGTGGCCAGGATGTGGGCGCCTTCGTCTCTGGGCCTACGGCTGAGCACACTCACCATGGCGCTGTGGAAGGGACCGTTGATGCCCCCCAGAAGGATGAGGAGAAAACCCGGAAGCACATAGGCGTAGTTGTAGGCGTCGTAAGCAGCGCCAACGCCAAACGCTGCAGCGATCACCAATTGCCGGACAAGGCCTCCGAATTTGCTGAAGAGAGTCCCAACGGTGACCACGAGGGCAATGCGCTTGAGAGATCTCGCCATCAGCGCTGCCAACCCGCCGTTACTGCACTCATTCTCGGTCGATTCCCAGGCACCATGGCCCCAACTTGCCCGCCCCCATGACCGGCACCCCTCTCCTCTCATTTGAACCACTCACGGAGGGGATTTTGATCAAGCGCTACAAGCGCTTTCTGGCTGACATCGAGCTGAAGGATGGATCCTGCGTGACCGCCCACTGCGCCAACACCGGACCGATGACCGGTGTGCTGATTCCAGGGCAGCGAGTACGCCTTCGCCATGCCCCATCCCCAACCCGCAAGCTGGCCTGGACCTGGGAACAGGCGGAAGTACCCGGCGCTGATGGGAATCCTTGTTGGGTTGGCATCAACACCGCCTTACCCAACCGCTTAATCAGGGCGGCAATTGAAGCCGGATACCTGAACGAGATCGTTGGTCCGATCAGTGAGATCAGACCCGAGGTGGCCTATGGCGAGAACAAGCGCAGTCGCATTGATCTGTTGCTCACGCCAATGGCTAATGCGGCAGATCCAAGGCCGATTTATGTGGAAGTCAAAAACACAACCTGGTGCGAGGGATCACTGGCACTGTTCCCGGACACCGTCACCGAACGTGGCCAGAAGCATCTTCGGGAACTCATGAGCGTGCTGCCGAACGCGAGAGCCCTTCTGGTGCCTTGCCTCAGCCGTGATGACCTCAGTGCGTTCGCACCGGGAGACAACGCAGATGCCCACTACGGAGAACTGTTCCGAGAAGCCTTGTCGAAAGGGGTGGAAGTCTTCCCCAGCGCATTCCGATTTGAACGCGAGAAGATTCTCTGGCGAGGCAAGCGCGCCGTTCAGGAGAGGCAATCGCCGGTTTGGTAACAACGGCGACTTGAAAGGTGTACCTGCAAGTACATCTTAGGTCAGTGAGACGGTCATCACGACAGTCCGACCTGCAGTTCCGCTTTCTTTTCATGACAACTGCTCTGAACACTCCATCAGGGAGGCGAAAAGCTCTCCAGGAGGCAAGCCTGCTTGAGGGGCCAATGCTCCTTCTGCAAAGCATCCGAGGTTTCAGAACGAACCGAGCACTCCTTTGGCTTGCTTGTGTGCCAGTCGCTCTCTTCGGCCTTGGCATCTTCAATCTCTCCGCACACGCCGAAGAACTTCCCGAACTCAACGCAGCTTTCCTTGCAAACAATCTCTGGCTGCTGGTCGCGACAATTCTCGTGATCTTCATGAACGCCGGCTTCGCAATGGTGGAAGCTGGAATGTGTCGTCAAAAAAACGCTGTCAATATTCTCGCCAAGAACCTGTTTGTTTTCGCTCTTGCGGTCACAGCCTATTGGTTCATTGGTTATTCATTGATGTACGGCGGCTCAGTTGTTGATGGCTGGCTGTATTTCAAGGGCTTGTTCTTCGACCCAGCTGTTTCGGCAGAAACCATCAGCGAAGCTGGCTTGGTTCCAACTGTTGATTTCCTCTTCCAAGCAGCGTTTGCTGGTACAGCTGCAACCATCGTGTCCGGCCTTGTCGCCGAGAGAGTGAAATTTGGCGAATTTGTTGTTTTCGCTCTCGTTCTCACTGCAGTGATTTACCCGATTGCTGGTAGCTGGGAATGGAATGGTGGCTGGCTTAACAGCGTCGGCAACAAAGAATTCATTGACTTCGCAGGTTCATCCATCGTTCACTCCGTTGGAGCTTGGGCTGGACTGGTAGGCGCCATGTTGCTTGGCCCACGTATCGGCAAATACGTTGACGGACGAACGCAAGCCATTCCAGGCCACAACATGGCCATTGCGACACTCGGCGCACTCATTCTCTGGATCGGCTGGTACGGGTTTAACCCTGGCTCCCAGTTGGCCATGGACCAATGGGTTCCTTACGTTGCAGTCACAACAACACTTGCTGCCGCAGGCGGAGCCATCGGCGCAACAATCATTTCAACGATGACATCTGGCAAGCCTGACTTGACCATGATCATCAATGGAATTCTCGCCGGCCTTGTGAGCATCACAGCAGGTTGCGGGAACCTCACCCTGGTGGGGTCCTGGGTTGCTGGACTCATCGGTGGTGTGATTGTCGTGTTCTCAGTTTCTGCACTCGATTCAGCAGGAATTGATGATCCCGTTGGAGCTTTCTCTGTCCACGGTGTCTGTGGAGTTTGGGGAACGTTGGTCGTTGGACTCTGGGGTTTTGACATCCAGGGTGATGGCTCACCTCTTGGACTCCTTGTCGGTGGTGGAGTTGAGCAGCTCGGCATTCAAGCTCTCGGTTGTGCTGCCTATGCCATCTGGGCACTGGTGACCTGCTGGATTGCCTGGAGCATCATTGGTGCACTCTTCGGAGGCATCCGTGTCACCGAGGAAGAAGAGACCATCGGTCTCGATATCGGTGAGCACGGCATGGAGGCCTATCCGGACTTCGCTTCTGCAGGAAACTGATCACCAGTTTTTGTCTTAGAGCCCCGGCCACAATGCCGGGGCTTTTTTATGGAAAGGGTTGCCCTGTCTCAAGCAGATGAGCCAAGCCTGACCCACAGCCCATAGAGTCATCGCATCGTCGCCGCGGCTATGGATACCCACGCCTTCAAGCGCTCCCTGCACCATTCAGATCGCTACAACCGCCGAGGTTTCGGACGTGCCGATGAGGTAGCAGGAAGCCTTGAGCAGGCCTACCAAAGCAGCCTGATCGGATCCATCCGAGACAACGGCTACCAACTCAATCATGGTCGGCTTCAGGTACGCCTGGCCAAGGATTTCGGCTTCTGCTGGGGGGTGGAGCGCGCTGTCGCCATGGCCTACGAAACACGCAAGCACTACCCCGGTGAGCGTTTGTGGATCACCAACGAAATTATCCACAACCCCTCAGTGAATGACCATCTCCGTGAGATGAACGTTCAGTTCATCCCTGTTGAGCAGGGTGTGAAGGACTTCTCAGGTGTTACGTCCGGAGATGTGGTGATCCTTCCGGCCTTCGGCGCAACGGTTCAGGAAATGCAACTGCTCAACGAACGGGGCTGCCACATCGTTGACACCACCTGCCCCTGGGTCTCCAAGGTTTGGAACACTGTGGAGAAGCACAAGAAGCAGACCTTCACCTCAATCATTCATGGCAAGGTGAAGCATGAGGAGACCTTGGCCACCAGCTCCTTCGCTGGTACCTACCTCGTGGTTCTTGATCTGGAAGAGGCACAGATCGTTGCGGATTACATCCTCGGTGAAGGGGACCGAGACAGCTTCATGGCTCGCTTTTCCAAAGCCTGCTCTCCAGGCTTCGACCCAGATCAGGATCTAAAGAGACTCGGCGTTGCCAACCAAACCACGATGCTCAAACGGGAAACCGAAGAGATCGGTCGCCTGTTTGAACGCACCATGCTCAGCAAATTCGGCCCAACGCAACTCAATGAGCACTTCCTGGCGTTCAACACCATCTGCGATGCCACCCAGGAACGCCAGGACGCAATGTTTTCTCTTGTGGATGAACCCCTCGACCTGATGGTGGTCATTGGCGGCTACAACTCCTCTAACACAACGCATCTTCAGGAAATCGCCATCAACCGCGGCATCCGTTCGTTCCACATCGACACACCGGAGCGAATCAGCGCCGACAACAGCATTGAACACAAGCCTCTCGGTCAAGAACTCATCCGCGAACAAAATTTCCTGCCAGGCGGAACAGTCACGGTGGGCATCACATCCGGCGCCTCCACCCCGGATCGTGTGGTGGAACACGTGATCCAGCAATTGATCAGTCTCAGCGAGGAAAACTGAAGGACCCGCTCGCTTTACATTGGTTGATCTTGGGGATCACCCCTCCAGGGACGCTCATCCGTGCTGCTCGTGTCGAGACCACCAGCCGATTCCCTTCGCTCTCGCCATGGCCAGGATCCACAGGTGCGCTGTTACCGCAGCCACTTCAGCGACTGCATGGAGATGCGCGCCAGCCCTGCGGTGGTGGCTAGCTACCTCGATCGACATGACGATTGGTTCCGCCGCAGCGCCGCTCCGATGGAGGTGGAGGCACTGGACGCCCAGACTTATGTCCTCACTCTCGGGAGGTTCGGGAATTTTGGCTTTGAGGTAGAGCCGACCATTGCGTTGCGCCTGCTGCCTGGCCATGAAGGCACCTATGCCATCGAAACGGTAAAGCTGCCGGCGGTGGATCCAGCATTGGCTGCGCTCTACGACGTTGATTTTCAGGCTGATCTCAACCTGATCAACGACGTTGACCAGGGTCTCCCTGCAACTTGTGTGCGCTGGGAGCTTGATCTCAGCATCTGGATCTCACTTCCCAAAGTGATCACCATGCTTCCCGATGGCCTGGTGCAATCCAGCGGTGATCGACTGCTGCGTCAGATCGTGAGACAGATTTCACGACGACTCACTTGGAAGGTGCAGGAAGATTTTCATGGAACCCATGGGCTGGCTTGCCCGCCACGCAGGCGGGCCACCTTCTGATCAGCCCAGGAGCAGTCAGCGACTCGACCAGATCTTGTTGACAATTTGCATTCCACTGACCGCCTGCCAGAGGAAGAGAGTCATCATCCCCATGTTGAGACCCACATGAGCTTTACGGGCAATCAGATTGCCTTGCTGCATGAACGGAGTCAGGGACGCCGCCACCGCGATCATGGCGGTCATGGCGAGACCGGCTAGGAGGTGAGGGCCAACGAACAGCTTGTCGTTATTCAGATAGGTGACCGCCATGCCGCCAATGCTGCCCAGAACGATCAGTCCAAGCAGCACTCCACCCCAACGGAAATGACGCTGGGCGAACTTTCCAGGGATCAAAGCCTTGCGCTCTTCAGGCGTTCCCGTGCGGGTCTTCTTGGCTTTAATTCCCAGATACATCGCATAGGCAGATGCCAAAAGCAACATCCACATCATCAGTGGGTGAACAAAACTCAAGGCGAAAGGCAGCGCGGCAAGCGTCATCACAGGTCATCCCGTGGAGGTTGGCGCGAGGTTAGGACTCCGTGGTCATCAAAAGCGGTACTGAAAAACTCAGTGCAGAAAATGTCGCCGGCCTGTTAGCAGCATCGCCAGCCCCAATTCGTTGCAGGCTTTGACGGAATCCTCGTCACGTTTGCTGCCACCAGGGTGAATCACAGCCGTGATGCCGTGCTGCGCAGCCAGTCGCACCGTGTCATCGAATGGGAAGAAGCCATCACTGGCAAGGACGGCACCGCGGACACGATCCCCTGAAGCCTCGAGGGCGATTCGGGCTGATCCAACCCGATTCATCTGGCCTGCGCCGATTCCGAGGCTCTGACCGTCTCTGGCCACGACGATGGCATTAGAGCGGACATGACGGACCAACTGCCAGGCGAAGCACAGGTCATCGTGCTCAGCCTGACTAGGAGCCCGCTCGGTGGCCACCGTCCACCCGTCCGCCGCGACCGGATGGTCATCGAGATCCTGAACCAGCAGACCACCCAGGATGCTGCGCACATGGTCATGCCCGGCAGCATCGATGGCAGTGGGTGGAAGCTCCAAAACCCTGAGATTGCCCTTCGACGCGAGAATCTCTCTGGCCTCAGGCGCATACTCCGGCGCCACCACGCACTCCAGGAACAAGCTGGTGAGTTCACGGGCAGCGTGGGCATCCACGCGACCATTGACCGCCACAATGCCTCCGAAGGCACTGACCCGATCGCCATCCAGGGCTCGGGTGAGAGCGGCTGCTTCGCCATCGGCGACCGCCACTCCGCAGGGATTGGTGTGTTTGACCACAACAGCCGCCGGACGCAAAGCCGGGTAGGCCCCACCCTTGCCGTAGCCAAATTCCCGCACCGTGGCGAGGGCTGCTTCAAGATCGAGAAGGTTATTGGTGCTCAGCTCCTTTCCCTGCAACTGGATGGCACCTCCCCAGCCAGTCTTGGGTGCGCTGTACCAGGCCGCACGTTGGTGAGGATTCTCTCCATAACGCAGCCGCTGACGCAGGGGCAGTGCTTGCAAAAATGGGAGCGCAGTTGCTGAAGGGTCATCGACTTGCTGCAGCTCAGACCTGCTCTGCATCCAGCGCGTGATCGCAGCGTCATAGGCCGCTGTGTGAGCAAACGCCTCCAGGGCAAGCCGCCGCCGCAGCCCAGAACTCACGGTTCCTCCTGATTGAGCCAGATCCTGGAGAAAGCGGTCGTATTGGTCCGGATCCGTCAGTACAGCCACGTGTTCATGGTTCTTGGCTGCGGAACGCACCATCGTGGGCCCTCCGATGTCGATGTTCTCAATCGCACGCTCCCAATCCACAGCGGGATCAGCGACGGTCTCACGGAAGGGATACAGATTGACCACCACCACATCAATCGGTGTGATCTGCTGAGCCAGAAGATCCGCTTCATGCTCTGGATCACCACGACGAGCCAGGATTCCGCCATGGATGCGGGGGTGGAGCGTCTTCACACGACCACCAAGGATCTCGGGGGCACCGGTGTGCTCTGCCACTGGCGTGACCGGCAGGCCGGCCTCCTTCAACACCTTGGCCGTGCCGCCACTGGAAAGAAGCTGATACCCACAACGTTCATGCAGGGTCTTGGCCAGTGGCACCAGACCACTCTTGTCAGACACACTGAGCAGCGCTGTGGGAGCCATGGGAGCAGGACACAGGGGACACCATTCGCCAACCTACGCAGCAGTCGATCAAGTCATCCATGGGCGACCTCCTGATCCATTGCGGCGAGGAACACCCCCAGACACGTCTGGTGCTTCTGCACGGCTGGGGGGCTGATGCAAATGATCTGATTCCTTTAGGAGATTCGCTCGTTGCAGGCTCTGGACTAGCCATGGAGCGCATGGCCTTACATGCCCCTGAACCTCATCCGGCGGGTTTTGGGCGCCAGTGGTATGGGTTATTTCCACCTCAGTGGGCCGATGTTCCCAAGGCTGTGAGCCAGTTAAGAGAGCGCCTGGAGGGGGGCGATCAACGGCAAATTCCGCTTTCAAGAACAGTCCTGCTGGGGTTTTCCCAAGGCGGCGCCATGGCCATCGATGTGGGATGCCAACTCCCTTTGGCGGGAATCATCGCCTGCAGTGCCTATCCGCACCCCGGCTGGCAACCGAGAACAGAACGACCGCCTGTCTTGCTTATCCACGGCCGGAACGATGACATCGTGCCCTTCGAAGCACAAAAGAGATTGTCAGAACAACTGGGGGGCGAGAGCCAGACTTGCCAGCTGATTACTTTCTCAGGAGGGCACACCATTCCTGAGAGCACTCAGCCTCAGATGATTCAGGCCATGCAGTCCTGGCTGAAGCCAATCAGCCAGGACTCCTAGGCAGTCAGCTCAAACGAACGCGTATTCGTACTCTTCCATCTCTTCCCAATCGTCGGAGGCAAGCTCGAGGCCCTCGAAGATCACCTCTTCGCCGACCTTGTCGACAATCAAGCGCAAGGATGGAAACAGAAAATGGTTCTCTTCGGCGTACTGAGCGCTAAACAGGCCCTTTTCACCCCAGAAGAAACGGTCGGTGGTGTGCTCGTTGCGCCGAACGTTCAGAAGGGCAGGAGGCACCAGTCCGCCTTCCGCAATGAAGCGACGGGCTGCTGTGACAGGCTTGTGCTCACCGGTTTCCAGATGGAACGTCGGAACATGGGCAAGAACCCTCTGGCCGGCAAGACGACGGCGGCTGATCCGCTTGCGCTTCTTTGACATGGAAATCGTCGACCCGAAGTGGGGAGAAAGGAAAGGACAGTGAAAGAGCGGGGAGAGCCGTGAATTCAGCGCATACCGCAGGTGGCTCATCACGAGCACCCAAAATCTGCGTTCCTTCTGCCAATGCGGTTCGTTAAACCGCATCGGCCATGAGGAGACGCACCGTTGAAATCTTCGACAGTGATGACGAAGACAGCAGAGGATTCATCAACCTCTGCTGTAGCCTTGGTCGTGCTGAAAGCGCAACCTCGATCAAACAATCGACTGAGTCCGATCTCCACGAGATCGAGCCCTTTGGTCGTTCATCTGATCTTAAGACTTTTTTCCGAATTGGCAAGCTGACGATGTCTGTCGCCCTTTTGACCGTCTGAGCGTTTCCTCGCTGATGCATCTCTCTGATCGGTTTCTGGCTCTGGCACAACAGCATTTGAGCCTTCTGATCACCGACGGAGTCGCCGATCGCTTGGCCTTATACCTCACCGAACGCAACGGAGAGAACACACCAAGCCTCACTTTGGTTGCCCAGGCACCGCAGGATGCCGCTCTACCTGCATCAATTGCGCAAGATCCAAATATGCGCAGTTCAGCACCAGAACGACGCTGGTACCCCCTACGTCATGGCTCCTTGCTGCTGGGGGTGCTGCGGTCTGAACAGCACGCAGACGATGGACAGCCTGTGGCCCCTGCTCCCCGCCTGCAGACCTGCGCCGAAACACTGGCCTGCATCCTCGGACTGGAACTCGAGCAGGAACGGCTAAACGGGCAACTGAACGGGCAACGCCAACAGCTCTCCGTGATGGTCCATCAGCTGCGCAACCCGCTGACTGCTCTCCGGACCTATGCCCAGTTGTTGTTGCGACGCCTGGGTCCTGACGACCAACAGCGACCGCTGGTGGAAAACCTGATCCGCGAACAAGTGCAGCTCGATCGCTACGTGAGCTCTCTTGACCAGATCGGCCGGGAGGACCTGCGGCTTGAGCCAGAGAACTCCACCCCACTGCTGCTACCACCGGTGCCTTCCAATGCACCCGATCTCACAATTGCCGACCTGTTGAGCCCTCTGGTGGAACGCGCTGCTGCGACGGCCGCACTGCAGGGAAGGTTGTGGCAAGAACCAAAGCAATGGCCGAACTGGACGCACAGACAACGTCCGGCGGCCGATGCCGTGACGGCAGAGATCGTGGCCAACTTGCTTGACAATGCCTTTCGCTACAGCCCCAATGGCTGTGACCTAGGCCTGCACCTGCACGACCATGGGGTGTGCGTGTGGGATGCCGGCCCCCCGATCCCTGCGGATGAACGAAAGCGAATTTTTCTCAAGGGGGTGCGTGGAAGTACAAGCCGCGAACGAGCCGGCTCAGGTCTCGGTCTGGCCCTGGCGCAGTCACTGGCCGAGCAACGGGGAGGACAGCTCGAACTCTTGCATTCACCGGCGGAACTTGATCCGTGTCTACCGACTGAGGGCAATGCCTTTCTGCTCAGCCTGCCCCCCACAGAACAGGAAACAGCAGCGCTGAACTGAAAAGAGTGAACGTCTCCCCCCACACGAGACAGGCTCCGTAGGTATCGCCGGTGTGACCACCCAGGCGCTTTCCCAAACACTCCACCATCAGCAGTGCCGCCGCCAGTCCCAGCACAAGCACCAAAGACACGGCCACAAAGGAATTGGGCACTGCGCAAGCCACTCCAATGGTCAGGAGGAGAACCAGCACCAGGGCCGGAAACCAGTCCCAGAACCCGCGCCAATGCCGGCGATGAAAGGCCGCAGTCCCGCCTTGGCGAAGGTAGGGAAACCGTGCCATTGCAGCGAGAGGAGCGATCCTGCCGATCACAGCAGCCATCACCAGCGCGAGCGGGCCCCATGTCCCCAGCCTGATCAAGGCCCCCGCTTGCAGAAGCACAACAAGCAGCAGGGCCAGAACACCGCTGGCTCCGACACGACTGTCGTCCATGGCTTCAAGGCATCGCTCTTGCCCTGCAGCCAGACCGTCGGCCGTGTCCATCAGGCCGTCGACATGCAATCCTCCCGTGAGCCAGGCTCCCAGGGCAATAACCATCAAGGCACAGCTCTCAGCCGACCAGTTCATGGCACTGAGCAGTAGCCAGAGCAACGCCTGAAGGCTACCGATCACCAGACCGATCCAGGGAGCAAAGCGGGCAATGCGCTCGAACCGTGGTGAAGGCCAAGGCCAGGCGGGGAGTACTGAATAGAAAATCCAGGCACCGGCAAGATCCCGAACCCAGAACAGAGAAGCGATTCTCAGGGGGCAGCATCGGCGATCTGACCTCACCGTAGGGTCAAGACCTGGGCGGAGATGCGGGTGTTCGACTTCCAGATCAACGCAACATGCCGGCACACCGCTGCACGCTGCGGTTGTTTTGAGACTCCCCATGGACCGGTGAGTACGCCGCGCTTCATGCCCGTAGGAACGCTGGCCACCGTGAAGGGCGTCACAGCCGATCAACTCGCCACCACGGGAGCACAGATGGTGCTCTCAAACACTTACCACCTGCATCTCCAACCCGGTGAAGCCGTGGTGGAGGCCGCCGGCGGGCTGCATCGCTTCATGGGCTGGCAGGGCCCGATGCTCACCGATTCAGGGGGATTCCAGGTGTTCAGCCTGGGGGACCTCAATCGCATCGACGACCATGGCGTTGATTTCCGCAATCCCCGGGACGGCAGCCGCATCCTGCTGACGCCGGAACGGTCGATGGAGATCCAGATGGCCCTGGGAGCGGATGTGGCCATGGCGTTTGACCAGTGCCCCCCCTACCCAGCCACGGAAAATGATGTGGAGGAAGCAAGCCGGCGCACCCATGCCTGGCTCGAACGTTGCGTGGCCTCCCACTCGCGTACCGACCAGGCCCTGTTCGGGATCGTGCAAGGAGGATGCTTCCCCCACCTGCGGGAAGCCAGCGCGAGAGCGGTCGCCGACTTCAACCTCCCAGGCATCGCCATCGGTGGCGTCAGCGTAGGAGAGCCGGTGGAGGACATGCACCGCATTGTTCGGCAGGTCACGCCCCTGCTTCCGCAAGACCGTCCGCGGTACCTGATGGGCATCGGCACGCTGCAGGAAATGGCAGTCGCTGTCGCCAATGGAATCGATCTGTTCGACTGCGTGCTCCCCACCCGCCTAGGGCGACACGGCACAGCCATGGTGGCCGGGGAACGCTGGAACCTCCGCAACGCCCGCTTCCGGCACGACCACACACCGCTCGACCCCACATGCCCCTGCATCGCCTGCAAGCAGCACACCCGGGCCTATCTACACCACCTGATTCGTAGTGAAGAGCTGCTCGGACTGACCCTGCTGAGCCTGCACAACCTCACGCATCTGATCCGCTTCACCAGTGCCATGGAACGCGCCATTCGCGACGGCTGTTTTGCAGAGGATTTCCGTCCCTGGAACGAGGACTCACCGGCCCATCACACGTGGTAGCGTCCGCTCACTGACCGAACTGTTCGCCGGGATGGCTGCCTTCTCCCTTGACCTGCTGGCCCAACTTCCCGAGGCCTACCAGGCATTCGGCCCACTGATCGACATCCTGCCGATCATCCCAGTGTTTTTCCTGCTTCTGGCCTTCGTTTGGCAGGCCTCTGTGGGCTTTCGTTAAGCGCGTTAACGCCGGCGACCGCCGGCTCGAAGCACAGCCCAAGCGAATTGGGGGAGCACCAGATAACGCCGCCAGCGTGATGGGTCCTGGAGCAGCCTGAACAGCCATTCCATCTGCAGACGACTGGTCCACTCCGGTGCGCGCTGCTTGAGACCGGACCAGACATCGAAGCTGCCGCCCACACCCATCCAGAGACCTGGAAGGGACTGACGCATGCTCTTCGCCCAGACTTCCTGACGGGGCACACCAAGAGCCACCAGCACGAGATCAGGCCGCAGACCACGCAGACGAGACTCCAAAGCTGGCCAAGCATCTGACGCTTGAAATCCGTGTTCTGCCATCAGCAACCTCAAGCGGGGATGGCTCCGAGCCAGCGTGGTCTTCAAACACTCCATCACCTCGGGTGAACCACCCACCAGGGCGACGGACCAGTGATGGGCTTCGGCATAGCTGAGCAGTGACCAAGCCAGCTCAATTCCAGGGCTGCGACGCACCCTGACCCCCTGGCGACCTAAGGCCCAGACCACTCCCGCTCCATCCGGAACCACCAGGTCGGCCTGGGCGATCACCGCACCCAGTTCTGCGTCCTGACGGGCCCGCATCGTCATCTCAGCATTGAGCGTCACGATCTGACCGCCACCCTCTCCATGCAGGCCGATGGCAGCAGCCGCCACGTCCCGGCAAGCGTCAACAGGAACCCCAAGAACGTGGCAGCGACGGCGATCTCGCGGGCCAGTGCTGATTGTTTCCATCTCCGAAACGGCTCCGAGTGAGAATCTAAGTCCGGTCGAACGCGAGGCCATGGTTCTGTCCCATCCGGTTGCCGGGAATGACCAAGAGAAGCTGGTCCAGTTGCAGCACCTGGACAGCGCCATTGAAGCCGTGGTCTTGCAACGGCAGAACCCTCTCAGCGGACTCCTTCCGGCGAGCACAGCTCACACCGTTCATGGCAACTACGGCGATGCCTGGGTTCGCGACTGCGTGTACTCGATCCAGTGCGTTTGGGGACTAGCCATTGCCCACCGCAAACTCCTAGGCCCATGCCAACGCAGTTGGGAACTGGAGCAGCGGGTGGTCGACCTTATGCGCGGACTGCTCAGCGCCATGATGCGACAAGCGGAAAAGGTTGAACGCTTCAAGCACAGCCTGGATCCGCTGGATGCACTCCATGCCAAGTACGACAGCCGCAATGGTGAACCGGTGGTGCCCGATGACGGCTGGGGGCACCTCCAGCTGGATGCCACATCACTCTTTCTGCTCCAACTGGCCCAGTTGAGCCGCAGTGGCCTGGCCGTGATCCACAACCGCCATGAAGCGGCCTTCATTCAGAACCTGGTTTATTACGTCGCCCGGGCTTACCAGACCCCCGATTACGGCATCTGGGAACGGGGAGATAAGGGCAACCACGGACTGCCAGAACGCAATGCCAGCTCGATCGGCATGGCGAAGGCGGCCCTAGAGGCTCTGGACGGCGTGGATCTCTTTGCCGCGCACGGCGATGGCAGCGTGACCGTCCTGATCCCCCATGGTGCGGTGGTGCGTCTCCGGCGAGCGCTGCAAGGGCTTCTCCCTCGCGAATCCGCCAGCAAAGAAGTGGACAGCGCCTGCCTTTCGGTGATCGGCTATCCCGCCTGGGCTCTCGAGGATCCTGAGCTCGTCGAACGCACGGCCCGACGCATCCGCAGGGAACTGGGCGGTCTCTATGGGTACAAGCGCTTCCGGCGCGACGGCCACCAGACCGTGGTGGAAGACATCACCCGACTGCACTACGAATGCGATGAACTGGCCACGTTTGAGGGGGTCGAGTCGGAGTGGCCCCTGTTCTTGGCGTATGAACTGGTCACCGCCTGTTTTGAGGAGCGCTGGGATGAAGCCAGGCAGTGGCGCCATCGCCTGGAAGCTCTACGCGTGGAACGCAACGGCCAGATGCTTTACCCGGAGCTGTACCTCGTTCCTGCCGAAGCCCTGGAACGTGAACGCCAAGTCCCAGGGAGCCAGAAACGGGTCGCCAATGACAATGTCCCCCTGCTTTGGACGCAGAGCCTGGCCTGGCTTGGAGAGATGCTGATGGATGGGCTGATCGAGGCGGCAGACCTCGATCCCTGCGGCCGACGTCTGCCGTCCGTTCTTGGCGCCGAGTCGGTGCTGGTCTGCCTGGTACCCAACGATTCCACCGTGGCCTCGCGGCTGAAGGAGCTGGGCCTTCCGGTCTGCGATTTAGAGACTGCAGGGATCGAGGTTCTGAGCTCCGATGCACTGCGGCAACACCTGGGCGCTGTCGGCGTGGACGAGGCTCTCGGCCTGAGCGGTCATCCACCTCTGCGACCTGAGACTGCTGCCAGCGCAAGGCTCTACCGACTGGGTGAGAGGCAGCTGGCCTTCCTTCCCGCAGTCCTTGAGGAGGGAACGTTTTACCTCAGTCACGATCCCAGACACCTGGTGGACAGTGTGGTGAACGAGCTGCATCTGCTGCAGAGACACTGGCAGGGGCCTGGCTCACCCCTGCTCTTGATTCCGGTGCAAGCCTCCTTGCTGGAGCGGGGTGACACGCATCTGCTCGCCCTTACAGAGCGCCTCGGCAGTGGTTCCGTGGAGGAAGTGAGTGTGGAATTTGCAACCCTAGAAACCCTGGCGGCCAGCGCCCAGTGGCATGAACTGCCGGGTTCGCTGGGGACCGCCGGTCTACCCGCCGCCCCCAGTGCCAAACAACTGCTGCGGGCCTCAACAGATCTGAGTGATCTCACCGCTGCCCAGGAACAGGAGCTGGACGACACATCCTTGGAGGAGCTGCGGCGCCGTCTCTGGTCCAGCAACTCCCTGCGAGAGCAGGCCGAAGTACTGGAGTTACTCACGCGCAGGCTGGGAAGCGCATCGATCCTGAGCGGCCCCCAGGGTGCTCCGGTTGAGATCAAGACCCTGCTGGAAGAGATTTACAGACGGGGGCTGCAGCAGGAGGACTGGAACGTGGCCCGTCGCTGCGCCGGTGCCATGGGACTCGTTCACCCGCAGCTCGACGATGCACTCATCGACCTGCTCAGCCGGCAGAAGCAGGTGGTGGTTGGACGGAATTACACCAAGGTTTCACGACTGAGCACTCCCGTGTCCAGCCACGAGATTGCAGCCCTAATCGAGCAAACATGCGGCAGTGACGGTCGCGAGTGGATGCTGCAGCAGGAACTCTTGCTGGCGCTCGACGGAATCGCTCGGCGCGAACCGGACATGATCCGAGGTTCTCTGACCTTCCAGCTCGGACAGTTGCTGCTACTGCTCACGTCTGAGCTTGCTGCTGAACGACAACTCAGCCAGGACGAAGCCTTCGAAGCCGTGTGTGATGAACCGCCGCACCGCCTTGGCCAACGGCTACGTACGGTGTTGGAGGATGTCGATCATGCCCGCGACGCCTTGCAGCGGCGGGAGTTGCTGCATGTGCGCGGGACGGTGCAATGGAGTGTGCCGGCCCCCCTTGAAACGGGTCCCGGTGGAAATGACTGGCTCCAACATCGCATCCGTCTTGGCTCCCTCCAGCAAGTCCCCAAGGAGTTTTACGCAGGCATCTGGTCGCTTCTTCACCACTGCCGGGGCTTGGTGATTGGAGACAAACTTGAACGCCGCAATCGCCTGACCAGTGCCCTCCTGCTGGAGAAAACACCCGGCGAGCGCAACTTCGCGATCCAAGTTGAACATCTTCTGAGCCGAATCACCGCGCCCGAGTACCGGCAACTGTGCACGGAAAGTCTGCTCTCACTGATGGCTTTTACCACCGCCAATCCCAAGATCCAGATCGATGACGACATCGCGCTGGATGTGGTGATCGGTCATGCCGTTCGCGTTGGATGGCACGCCACCCACCCCGACTTAACGGAAGCTGATTACGCCCAGCACAAAGCCAGTGCATGGGATCAGTTTTACCGGTCATCCCCTGCCCTCTGCCGTCACTGGCAGATCGAGGCCCTGCGTCAGCTCGCCGATCAGGACAATCTCACTTGACCTGAGCCCCTGAGGCGAGGGAGACCCAACTCAGATCGGCGCCTCAAGCGGAATGCCAACACCAGGTTGTTCGACCGCCTGCTCGATCAAATCAGCCAATCGCAAGGCCCTTGAGGCCTGTTGCCCATCCACCGCTGGAGTTTCCTGGCCTCGCACGCACTGCAAGAAATGCTCGAGCTCGGCGTAGAGGGGTTCGATGGAGGTGGTGCTCACCTCCTCAATGAACCCGTCATTTCTGTAGAGCAGCTCACCATGGTCAGCCGAATACCACTCGTGGGCGCGGCGGTGGATGTGCAAGTTGTGATTGAGAAAGTCCGTCTCCACCAGGCTGGAGCGGCAGTGGGCGCTAAGGCTTCTGATCTTGCGGTGGCTCATTTTGCTGGCGGTGAGACTGGCCACCACTCCGTTCTCGAACCCGAGCGTGGCATTGACGTAGTCGATCGGACCTGAAGAACTGCGACCACCGGCCGCGGACAGATGCACCACAGACGAACCGGCGAGTTCAAGAACGAGGTCGAGATCGTGAATCATCAGATCCAGAACCACGGAGACATCATTGGCGCGGTCTGCGTGGGGACTGTGCCGGCGTGCCTCCAACACAACAACCTCCTCATTGGCCACCACTTTGGTGAGCTCACAAAAGGCAGGATTGAACCGCTCAATATGACCAACCTGAAGCAGACGTCCGCCCTTACTCGCTGCATCAATCAGAGCGGCAGCCTCCTCCTGACTTGCAGCGATGGGCTTTTCGATCAAAACGTGCAGACCGGCTTCAAGACAGGCCAGACCCACGGAGTGATGGAGCAGTGTCGGAACGGCAATGCAAACGGCCTCAACTTCACTCAACATGTCGCGGTAGTCAGCGAACCAGCGACATCCGAACTGCTCCCTGGCCAGCGCCCCTCTGGCCTCATCCGGATCGGCCACGCCGATCAGGTCAGCGTCTTTCAGCAGGCTGAGAACGCGAGCATGGTGCCAGCCCATGTTGCCGATGCCGATCACGCCGACCTTCACCGGAACCATGGTGTCGGTCATCAACGAGCCTGCGCGAACGCGCTGATTATCGTTGATCGACTGAACGGTTAGTGAAACGGAATTACAGCTCTTCTGGATTTGGAGAATCCTGGGTGGAAACCTCCTGGTCTGGAAGCACCAAGCGCACCCGCACGATGCGGGGGCCCGCCATGGCGAAGATCTCAAACTGGAGCCCGTTATGACGCAGTGCTTCCCCTGGCGAGGGGATGTGCTGAAGCTTCTCCAGCAAAAAACCAGCCAGAGTGTGATGGTCGCTGGCCTCTGGCAAATCAAGTGCCAGCTGGCGGTTCAGCTCGAAGATCTCCAAGTCGCCTGCGACGAGCCAGGTCCCCGGTTGACCTTCCACCGGTTGAAGATCGGGTTCATCGGTCTCCTCCGCTGGCTCATCGCCGACGATTTCGCCATTGAGATCAGCGGCGGTGACCAGGCCCTCCGTGCCGCCATGTTCATCCACAACGAGAAGAAGGGGATGGCCTGAACGGATGATCGCCAAGAGCTCAGCGAGGTTGCTGGTTTCCAGAACGGTCTCAGCAGGCATCAGGTAGGGCTCTAACGAAGAGTCTTCCTTCAGTTCTCCCCGGGCGATCGGTTCCGCAAGGCGCCTGAGATCGAGAACACCACGCACGTCATCGAGCGATTGACCGATCACGGGAAAACGAGCATGACGGGTGCGATGCACTGCCTCCATCAACCCAGCGAAACGAACCTCAACCGGCAGGGTGACCATCCCTGAGCGGGGAACCATCACCTCTCTCACCTGGGTATCGCGCAGAGCAAACACACCCTCAAGGATGTTGCGTTCATCGGGCTTGAGTCCTGTCACACCGCCACTTTCGATCAAGGTCTCCAGCTCACTGGCCGACAGCGCGGAGACGGTGGCTCCCCAGCGCTGGCTGAGGCCGGCGAGTCGCAGAAGAAGTGTGGCCAGAGCATCGAGGATCGTGAGCAGTGGCTGCAGCGCCCGAATCGCTCCCTCCAGCACTGGCCCTAGCTGCAGCGCTGAGGATTCGGGACGACTCAGCACCCAGGCCCGGGGCAACAGCCCCGCAAGCAAGGTGGCCATCACCACTAGTACGAGGAACCAGGCGAGATCCCACCAGCGACCGGCGGGCGTATCAAGCGGCCACCAGCGCTGACCGAAACCCCGCCCCGTCCAGCCAAGCGCCACCAGGGAGAGCGTCGTACCGAACTGGGTCATAAGCAGCGCTGTCGGCAGGCGACGCTGCAGCCTTTGCAGGGCTTGAGCACCGGGGCGACCTTGCTCGCTGAACTCATGCACCTGACTCGGTCTGAGCCTCAGCAGCGCCACCTCGGCTGCTGAAAACAGAGCCGGCAGAACCAGCAGCGCGATCAGCAGAAGGGGGCGCATTCGGGAGAGGGGATGGGGGTCGCGAGGATCGAACTCGCCTTAGGCGAATTATGAGTTCGCTGCATTCACCAGATTGCTAGACCCCCACAATTGAGGTCTTACCACAGAGCCCGAACAGCAGGAAAGGGGTTTGGTGACGGCTTGAGCACGGACGGGGGCTGCTGCATCTCCTCCGCCAGACTGCTGCCAAATCCATTGGATAAATCAACCGTGCGCCAGGGAATCGGTGCGCTCTGCTCTTCAAGCAGGATTCGGGTGGTGTTCTGCAGTGCAGATCCATCCCAGATGATTGTCTGATCAGGGAACCCCAGGCCCATCAATCGCTGGCCATCGGACCCAGCTAGCGCGATTCCGAACAAATCGGTGACCTGGTGTAGGAGGTCGACCCCTCGGGCATAAGACGACGTCCATGTGTAGAAACGACGCTCCACCAGGGCTTCGGTGGCCTCCACAGGGGCACATCGAGTCACCTCCACAGGCTGCTGGGCGACGGCCTCAGCCGAAGCCGAGATCCCTGCAGGTGCCTCCAAAGTTGTGGTGCAGACCATGGGTCTGGCCATTCCTTTGGGACACAGGGCCAGAGGAATGAACAGAAGCAATGGGCTGGGGCGACGCCTGGCCACGGAACGGAGGCAACTCTGCGCGCAAACTAGGCAGAGGATTCGCCGTGCACCAGCCCCCCATGACCGATCGTTCCGACCCATCCATGGATCGCGATGTTCTTCTCGACCGCCTGGCGCGGGAGGCCTATCGGTTTGGACACTTCACCTTGGCCTCCGGCCGCAGCAGCGACCATTACGTGAACTGCAAGCCCGTCGCTCTCAGTGGCAGCGGCCTGGCCCTGCTGAGTCCAGCGATGCTCGCGCTGGTGGACATAGAGGCCGTTGCAGTGGGGGGACTCACCCTCGGTGCTGATCCCCTGGTGAGCGGTGTGGCGATGGCAGCCGCGCAGCAAGGTCGTGCACTCGATGCCCTGATCGTGCGCAAACAGGCAAAGGGCCATGGCACTGGCGCCTGGCTCGAGGGGCCTCTGCCCGAGCCAGGCGCCCGCGTCACGGTGCTGGAAGATGTCGTCACCACCGGGGGCTCATCGATCAAAGCCGTGCAGCAACTGCGTGAGGCTGGGTACAACGTGAGTCGGGTTGTGACGATCGTGGATCGTGAGGAAGGGGGCAGCGCCGCGATGGCCGCGACCGATCTCGAGCTGGTCAGCCTGTTCAAACTGCACCAGGTGGCAACCCGCGCCAAGGAGCTGACGGCTTGACGATGGATGGATCGAAACCACAAGCCCTCCTCTGGGACGCACACTTTGATGTCATCCGACTCGAGGGTTCGGGCTCCGCGGGATTCCTGCATGGCCAGACAAGCGCCAGGGTGGACGGCGCAGCCTTAGGGCAGTTGCTTCAGGCGTGCTGGCTCAATGCCACGGGCCGGGTGCAGGCGCTGCTGGAGCTGCGCCTCGACGATCAAGGCGCCGACGTGCTTGTGCTCAACGGAAACTCTGACCATCTGGCCAAAGGCCTGGATCGTGTGATCTTCCCAGCGGACCGCGTCAGGCTCGGTCCAGCGCGACAGCAAAGGCGCCTGCAGCACTTGAGTAGCGATCAAGCACCAGGCCCGGAGACCGTGCTGTGGCTGGATGACGCCGCCGTCCCTCCTCCGCCATGGGATCGAACGCAAGCGTGCGCCGCGGCCGACCTGGAGCGCTGGCGGCTTCGGCAGGGCTGGCCCCTCGGCGCCGAAGAGATCAATGGCGACACCAATCCCTTTGAGCTGGGCCTGGCGGGGTGGGTGAACCTCGAGAAGGGGTGCTATTTGGGCCAAGAGACCCTGGCCAAACTGGGATCTCGCGGTGCGGTGAAACAGCAGTTGCGCTCCTGGCAATGCGCAGATCCAGTGGCTGCAGAGCTCAAGCCAGGGGATGGGCTGACCCTGAACGGTGAACGAGCCGGACGCATCACCAGCGTTGCTCATCCCAACGCGTGTGAACCCCAGTGTGGGCTGGCCCTGATCCGACGACAAGCGCTCGAGGCTGAGGAACTGCAGAGCGAAACCACGGAGTCCCGACCCCATCCACTGACCTTGACGCTGCAGCGCCCCGGAGCCTTTCAAGATCCACCAAGCGGGCGTTAAGCCTTCCGCTCCGTTTCGTCTTGCGCCAACAACCAGGCGGCCACCGCCCAGGTCGCCATACCGTCATCCCGGTTGTAGGCAAAAATCCAGCGCAGAGCCTGCACGTGGCCCCGGTCCCCCGGGCCGGTTCCCCGCCACTGCCGCCACCAAAGCAGTGCCCGGGCTCCATCCACGCCTGTCTGTCCCCAACGGAAGCCAAGCCAATCCGCCACGGTCTTGAGCCCGTAGCTGTTCAGCGGCAGGCGCCAATGACGGCGCAATCTCTCGTGAACATCCACCAGCCGACGTCGCAACGCCATCAGGTCCCCATCCCCGATCCCCTGACGCTGGGCCATGCGACGCAGCGCTAGGGATTCGGTTTCTCCGTAATGGAGCACGGGCCAATCGGGGTAAAGCCGCAGCATCCGTTGGAGACGCGTCCAACAGGCCCCCTCCCCGTGCTCCTGCAGCGCCAGCAAAGGGTGATAAGTCGCCAGCGAGGGATCCCAGCGACCATCCAGTCCTCTTGGCAAGCGCACGAATCCATGGAGGAAATCGTCGCGGGCATCAGGATCGGATTCGATGTCATACAACAGCACCCCAGGCGCTTCAGCCAGTTCCGGAAGGACTGGTGGTGCAGCCAGTGGCTCAGCACATCCATCGCGTTGGGCCCTTGCCTGCGCCACCAGAGGTGCCGCCACAGCACCGTGCTGCTCACCAAACCGCTCGAGCTGCAGCGCCAGCCGCTCCGGATCGGCGTCGGCCAGAGCCGCCAAGCCTTCAATGCCAATCTCCATCAGCATCTCCCGGCGTTTGGCACCGATGCCGCTCACTTCACTGAGATGGCCTTCACGGGCGGCGTCGGCATTGCACACGCCACGCCATGAGCACAACGTGCATTTGCGTCGGTCCGCCGCCAGAGCCGGCGGAGTGGGGCGACTCAGATCCGTCGCAAGCTTGGACAGGGACTCATCCAGCTGATGCTGGAGTCCACCACCGAGCGGCACTGTTTCCCGCTCAAGGCGACGACCGGATCCAGCCAAGGCAAGGCCATCGGGGACAGGTGCTTGCTGCAACCGTTCGAGAAGACGCCCGGCCAAGGCCAGCTGCAGTCTGTGTTCGCGCGTCAGCCGTCGCCCCTGCCGTGCCAGCACAGGTCGGTAGACAAAAGATCCCCAACGACTGGAGCCCGCTCGACGTTGAAGCAGAGCGGGATGAGCCTCAACAGCCAGACCATCCCGGGTGGTAGAGCGAAGCCGCAACCCCACCACACCGGCCTCACCCTGCGCACAGGCCTGCAGTCCATGGCCAGGCTTCTTGGCCAAGAGAGCCACAAAACTGCGCTGCTGATCGTCGAGCTGGAGGGTTCGGTGGGCTGTGTAGAGCCGCTGCCGGTCGTCGCCATGGCGATCGAGCCAGGCGCGACGCCGACAGCGCGTCCAGCTGCGCAGCAGACGATCTGTAAGCGGCTTGTCAGCAGAGGGGGTGTCACCCATGGGCCGACGTTACGGCGGCCAGCTGCTAGATCCAATGCATCGCAGGCTTCCTATGGCGTCGGCTCCTCTTCCTTTAACTGCAGCACCGATCCGTTTTGGAACTGATGGATGGCGCGGAATTCTTGGGGTGGACATCACCGTGGAACGGCTCCTGCAGGTGGCAGCTGCAGCTGCTCGGGAACTGGCCTATCAGGCGCCTGAGGACCACAAAAGCCGAACGGTGGTGATCGGTTATGACCGACGTTTTCTGGCACCGGAGCTGGCCGAGGCGATCGCCGCCGCAGTACGCGGCGCTGGGCTGGATCCATTGCTGACAAGCACAGCGGTGCCCACGCCCGCCTGCAGCTGGGCTGTGGTCCAGCGCCAGGCCCTTGGAGCCCTCGTGATTACCGCCAGTCACAACCCACCGGAATGGTTGGGTCTCAAGATCAAAGGGCCCTTCGGCGGCTCCGTGGAGGGTGATTTCACGGCTGCGGTGGAACAGCGCCTGGCCGCCGGTGGAATCACTGTTCCTATTCCTGGTGACCTGCCACGGTTTGATGCTCGGAACGAGCATCTCCAAGGGCTGCGCAACAAGCTCGATTTGAGCGCCATCACCCAGGGCCTGAACTCCATGGGCCTGAAAGTGATCGTGGATCCGATGCATGGCTCCGCCGCAGGCTGTGTGCAGGAGCTCCTGGGTGCCGAGGCCAACGGGATCGTTTCCGAGATCCGTAGCCTCCGAGATCCTCTCTTCGGGGGATGCCCGCCGGAACCTCTGGCCCCTCACCTGAAACAGCTGATCGCCGCCGTACAGGCCTCCACGCAATCTGGCCATCCAGCTGTGGGCCTGGTGTTTGATGGCGATGGCGACCGGATCGCAGCGGTAGATGAAACCGGTTGTTTCTGCAGCACCCAGCAGTTAATGCCGCTTCTGATCGACCATCTAGCAGGGTCGAGACAACTACCTGGCGCTGTTGTGAAGACCGTGAGCGGCTCTGATCTGATGCGCCTGGTTGCCGAGGATCTCGGTCGAACCGTGCTCGAACTGCCCGTTGGCTTCAAATACATCGCTGCCGAGATGCTGAGCGGAGAGGTACTCATCGGCGGCGAGGAATCCGGCGGCGTCGGCTTCGGCATGCACTTACCGGAACGGGACGCCCTGTTCGCAGCGATGTTGGTTCTTGAGGCTCTTGTTGCGGGCGGCCAGCCTTTGGGGAAACGCCTCGCGGCGTTGCGGGATCGCTGCGGAGGGGCTAGCCATTACGACCGCCTCGACCTGCGCCTGCCCGACATGGACTCGCGCCGCCGCCTCGAGGCACTGCTTGGGGACCAGCCACCGCAGACGGTGGCTGGTGTTGCCGTTCAGGAGGTGATAACCACCGATGGCGTGAAACTGCGACTTGGCCCAAGCCATTGGCTGATGCTCCGTTTCTCTGGAACCGAACCGCTGTTGCGCCTCTACTGCGAGGCGCCGGACGCTGGGCGTGTAGCCGAAGTGCTCGCCTGGGCCCGCAGCTTCGCGGAGGCAGCATGAGTCCGTCCCCGCGAACGTTGGTGATCGCCAGTGGCAATCGCGGCAAGATCCGTGAGTTCGAACACCTTCTGAGCAGTCTTCCGCTTCGGATCACCGCCCAACCAGAAGGGCTGGAGGTGGAGGAAACGGGTCAGACATTCGCGGCCAATGCCCGCTTGAAAGCCATAGCCGTCGCCAACGCGACCGATTCCTGGGCCCTCGCCGACGACTCTGGCTTGAGCGTTGACGCTCTCAACGGAGCCCCTGGGGTGCATTCCGCCCGCTATGCCCCAACTGACCCGCAACGCATCAGCCGACTGCTCGAGGCCCTACAAGATCACGACGACCGAAGCGCGCATTTTTGTGCCGCCTTATGTCTGGCGGCACCTGGCGATGGTGTGCTGCTTGAGGTGCAGGGGCGCTGCGAAGGACAGATCACGCGAAGCCCCAGGGGCGAGGGGGGCTTCGGGTATGACCCGATCTTCGAGGTGGATGGCACCGCAAGCACCTTCGCCGAAATGTCCACACCCGAGAAGAAAGCGCACGGCCACCGGGGCCGGGCCTTCGCCCTGCTGGAACCCCAGCTGCGGCAACTCCTCTTCAAGGCCTGAGGCCACCGGGGTGACCTATGTCACGAAGTCCTGACAGAAGTGTCCTGTACCGTGAACGCTGTCGCTGACGAGGTCCATGGCCATTGCCATGACCACGGGTTACAGCGCGCAGACCGAAGGCGCTCTCCTCTGCATCGAAGCCGCCTCGGACTGGGCCCTGACTTGTGTGGATCAACTTCCTGTATCTGACAGCCACGTGCTGATCGATTACGGAGCAGCCGATGGAGGCACCGCCGTAGGGCTCTGGAACCAGATCCTCGATCGCCTGCACGCCAATCAGCCGCAGGCTCACCTCACGCTGATCGGCAACGACCTGCCAAGCAACGACAACGTGGCCCTGGCCGAAAACCTGGCTTTGCAGATTCCCAGGGAGCCCAAGCCCACCGTTCTGGTGAGTGCCCGAAGTTTTTACGAGCCCTCTGTCGGTCCCAACACCATCAGCTTCGGCTTTTCTGCGACAGCCATGCATTGGCTGAGCCAGTCGCCCGGACCGCTCGATACCCATACGCACGTGCTGGCCTCGGCCGACGCCGACGCTCTGCAGCGGTTTACAAGCCAGGCCCTCAAGGACTGGACCTACGTGCTCGAACTGCGCAGCCGTGAGCTGATCGTGGGTGGTCGTCTGCTGACTGTGAACCTGTCACGGGACCATGAAGGCCGCTATCTCGGACACAACGGCGGGGAGACTCGCAATGTGCACGACCAGTTGCATCAGATCTGGCGTGGGTTGGCCGACGAGGGAGTGATCAATGAGGAGCAGTACCGCAGCGGCACGGTGCTCAACTTCTACAAGTCCCCTGACGAATTCATGGCGCCGCTGAAGGATGAATCCTCAGCGCCCTACCGCAACGGCCTGCGTCTGGTGGATGAGCGCACGGTGTATGTCAAATGCCCTTACCGCAGGCGCTGGAACGAGGATGGCGACACGGCCACCTTCGCGGCGGGCCTGATGGCCACGATCCGCAGCTGGAGTCGACACAGCTTCGCCAGTGCCGCTGGCGACAAAGCCGCGGACCTGGTCTATGAGCGCCTCCAGCAACGAATCGCCGATGCTCCGAGTGAATGGAGCCTTGATTACGTCGAACACCACCAGATGATGGAGAAAGTGGCCTGATGACAACCACAACCCACACCAAGCCGACCGTGTCGGTGCTCGCTGAGCATGTCTCCGATCACCTGTCGGTGTTTGTCGTCGCAGAGGACACCGACTCCGCGCGCCCCGCCAATGGCGGACTGCGCTTGCTCAACTATCCAAGCGACGCAGCGTGCATCGCCGACGGTGAACGTCTGGCAGGACTGATGACCCACAAGCATGACCTCTACGGAACAGGGTTCGCCGGGGGCAAGATCGTGGCGCGGGCCACTGAGCCGGCCGCTGTGAAAGACGAGTTGATCCAAGTCACCGCCAGCCTGCTCGAATCCCTCGATGGCGCCATGATCACCGGCTGTGATCTGAACACCAGCCTGGAAGACATGGAGCGTCTGACGGCGCTCACCCCCCATGTGCTGGCCGCTGTGGGAAGCCCGGTCGACGCCAGTGCGGCCACGGCCCACGGCACCTTGGGCGCCGTTGAAGCCGTGCTGGAGGCCGAGCTCAGCCAAGCAACCCCTGGCCGCGCTCTCGTGCATGGCTGCGGCGCCGTGGGAGGCACAGTGGCTCGCGTGCTGGTCCAACACGGCTGGACCGTGTTTACCGCCGATCTTGACCGGGCGCGGGCGAGTTTTCCCGGAGCCACTCCCCTGCCCAGTGATTGCCCTTGGTGGGAGATCAAGGTGGATCTGCTGATCCCCTGCTCCATTTCCGGGTTGATCAACGCAGAGATGGCGTCCGCCCTCAAGGTTGCTGCAGTGGTACCAGCCGCCAATGCCCCCTTCCAGCACCCCCAGCTCGCGGACGAGCTGCGCCGTCGCGGCATTCGGGTGCTTCCCGACCCGCTGGTGAATGCCGGTGCGGTGATTGCTGATTCAATCGAACGCTTTTCACCGGACGCCTGGGAAGGAGCGGGTGCAAACGATGTCTATGCCTTCGTTCGCCAGGAAGTGCACCAACGCGCAACCAACTATCTCAATCAGCGTGATCAGGGCTTGTCGGTGGGGGCTGCCCTCGTGGAAGTGGCCGCAGAACGTGAACATGATCCGATCGGCCTGAGCTTCGGAGACGCGGAATGAGCCAGCCACCAATGCCTGTCAAGGCCGAGGTCGTAATCGTCGGTGGCGGCATGGCCGGCCTGAGCTGTGCAGCAGCTCTGGCACGGCGAGGAGTGCGTGATGTGGTGCTTCTGGAAGCGAAGACCCTGGCCCATGCACGGGCCAGCAGCTTCGGTGAAACCAGGATGTTCCGGGAGATGTATTCCGACCCGGTGCTCTGCCGTCTGGCCCAGGAAGCCAATCGGCTCTGGCGCGAAGAAGAGCAGCACGCCGGGGAGCGCCTGAGGGAAACCCACGGGTTGCTGTTTTACGGCGAAAGCTGGGATGAAGAAACCATCGAGGGGTCCATCCCTGGCGCCCGACGGGTGATGGATGAACAGAACATTCCCTATGAGGCTCTGAGCGCGAAGGAGATCGCCGAACGCTTTCCGCTCAAACCCAGACCAGACTTCACCGGTCTGTTCGAACCCACCGCCGGGGCCGTGCGCAGCGACAAGGTGATCGCCCACTGGCGACGCACAGTGGAACAGGCGGGGCATCGCCTGCTGGAGGGAACTCCGGTCAAGGAGATTGATTCCGACGGCGGCGGCGTGACTCTGGCCGACGGTCATCACATCGCCGCCGATCAGGTGGTGGTGGCATGCGGCATCTGGAGTGATCTGTTGCTGGCTCCGCTCGGGCTTTCACCCAAGCTCGAGATCTGGCCAATGTTGTGGGCGCACTACACCGTTGATCCGTCCCTGGCGGATCGCTACCCGCAATGGTTCTGCTTCCAACGGGAACGCGGCGACGATGGTGGCCTGTACTACGGATTCCCTGTCCTCAGCCGCACCGCGGATGGACGTCCGCGGATCAAGGCCGGTATCGACTGGGCTCCAAAAGAGCTGCGGGTCGCCGAACCCAATGCCATGTGCAGTGAACCGCCGGCTCGACTGGTCGAACTACTCGACAGCTTCCTATTCAACGAACTCGACGGTGTACAGGAACGGGTGGAGACGGTGATGAGTCCTTACTCCATGGCGAGCGATGTGAACTTCGTTCTCGATCGCCTCTCGCCGAAGCTCAGCCTGTTCGCCGGAGGCTCCGGCCAAGCCTTCAAGTTCGCCCCTCTGGTTGGGGATTCCCTTGCCCGACTGGCTTGCGGAGAATCACCAGCCGTGGATCTCTCCTGCTGGGGTCACCAGCGCGAAGCCGTGCGCGCCTGAAGCGCAACCCGCCAGTTCTTCGATTCAGCATTGTCCGTGAGCGATCCAACCAATCTCGACGACGGTTCAAGTACACCAAGGCCCTGGTGGCGTCGCCCACCCCTCTGGATCGGAGCAGGCCCACTGCTGGCCTTTCTGGTGCTGGCGGCCGTCAACCTGAAACTGGCCCAGGAGTTCACCAGCTCGGGCAGAGCAATCGTTAGCGACTCCCTGGGCAGCCTTTGGCAATGGATGGTGCTGGTGCTGTTCGTGATCGCCGTGGTGATGGCGATCAGCCCAGTGGGACGCCTGCGCTTGGGAGGCGTTGATGCCAAACCAAGCCTGAAATTCTTCGACTGGTGCGCCGTGCTGATCTGCACGCTGCTCGCCGGTGGAGGTGTGTTCTGGTCAGCGGCCGAACCACTGTTCCACTTCCGCACGCCGGCGCCCTACTTCAGCAACGTTGAAGGCTCCACAGCGGCAGCTGTCGATCCCTCCTTGGCCGTCAGCTTCCTGCACTGGGGATTCCTGGCTTGGGCACTGGTCGCCACCACGGTCACGATCACACTTTCGATCCAGGAACAACGCGGTGAATCCCTGCGGCCGCGCACTCTTCTGGTGGGACTGCTTCCCCATCGGTGGGTTGAAGGCCCGCTTGGAGACATCGCCGACGGACTCTCTGTGGTGGCTGCCATTGCCGGCACGGTTGGGCCCCTCGGTTTTCTTTCCCTGCAGCTGAGCAACGCCGCGGGCATGCTTCCGGGCCTCAGCGACAGTGCAGGCCTGCAATCGCTAGTGGTGATACTTCTTACCGCGGTGTTTGCCACCTCCACGGTGAGCGGAATTCAACGGGGCATCAAATGGCTGTCGGAAGTGAACGTTTGGCTCACGCTCGGCCTAGCCGCGGCTTTGCTTCTGTTGGGACCAGGTCTTTGGCTGATTCAGCACTTCGCCAGTTCCTTCACGCTGTACGTGAGAAACCTGGTGCCGATGGCCCTGGCTGCCAACCGTGGGCCCGACAACTGGGTGAATGGCTGGACGGTGTTCTACTGGGGCTGGTTTCTGGGCTACGCCCCTTTGATGGGGCTGTTCACCGCTGGCGTCAGCCGGGGAAGAACCCTTCGTGAACTGGTGCTGGCGGTCGCGATCCTCTGCCCGATCGTGACCAATCTCTGGTTCACGCTGCTAGGGGGCACAGGCATGCAACTGGAGCTGAGCAATCCGGGAGCCATCACTGGACCACTGGCTGCCAGCGGCGAAGCTGGCGCTCTGCTCGCCATCCTTGGCCAGCTGCCACTCCCCTGGCTGCTGATTCCTGTGGGCCTGATCCTGGTGGTGCTGTTCATGGCCACCAGCGCCGACTCGATGAGCTACGCCGCCGCCATGGTGGTGAGTGCCCAACGCAAGCCACCTGCACTGCTGCGGCTGTTCTGGGCACTAATGATTGGCAGCCTCACCCTGGTGCTGCTGCGCATCGGTACCAGCCTGGGGGACAGCACTTCGATCAATGCCCTCCAGGCCTTCATTGTGATCTCCGCCGTTCCAGTCACTCCTCTCGTGCTGATCACTCTCTGGACAGCGCCACGGCTGGCATGGAGGGAGTGGAAGCAGCGTCAGCAAGTTCAAATTTGACCTGAGCAAGAACGTCAGCAGCGTCTGTAAGGGAGAGGCCGATACCTCCAAATTCAGAGCCAGGTCTGTTGAACTGAAAAGAAAGTCAGATCCGAAAGAACTGGAGTGATACCGACGACGGGTCTCCACCCAAACCAGCCTAATGCGGGTTATGAGAGGCAGTAATCGAGGGTGAGCATCAGAGTCCTTGTGGGGAGTGGGGCCTCCCCAGGCCTGAAGCGGGGAGCGGCGGTTGCCGCCATCGCCAGCTCACGGGGTGCGGGCTGGCTGCGCTGATCAATGCGCAACAGCTTCACCTGGGACAGCCCCAGGGCTGAAGCCGTGCTCGCCGCCTGCGACTGACCACGATCCAAGGCCCGCTTGAGCAGGCGCTCTTCCAGCTCCGTCTGGCCCTGCGCTGAAGCCAGGGACGTCATGCCCTGGAGGCGAACCCCTGGCAGGCGACCGGCCCGCTGAATCACCGTGTCGTAATTGCTGCGACTGACCGAGCCTCGGATGGTTGTGGACGCCCGGTAGCGATCAGACGACTGCGAACGATTGATGGGGAATGTGCTGGGTGCAGACACGTCCAGACCACCCAGCGCCAAAGGGGTGAGATCAGTGCGAACACGGGCGAGCCGACCATTGAGCTGCTCGAGGGCAGCAGCAGTGCTGGATGCTTCAGCCTCCAGACGCAGCGTGAAACGAAAACGGTCGGTGCGCGTGTCGCCTTGCTCCTGCACACTCAGCTGCAACACAGTGCCACTGCAACGAGGTCCACTCACCTCAGCCCAAGCAGCCGATGAAACCGAGGGATACAGCAGCATTGTCAATGGGACGGCAAGCAGAGAGACCGTGGATCTCCAGGAACACATGGCGAAGAACGAACACAAAGCCTTAGTGCTGTCTAAATCAATGGGAGCCATGAGCTAGTGACTGCAAGGTGACGTGTCACTGTTCAGTTATCTCAGAATCCATCTGAGCATCGGGAATCACAGCAGTTGCAAGGAAAGCCATGGGAGTTCACCCGGTGAAGGATGGCGAGCAACATGGGAAACGACGACCCAAGGCATCGAGAGCAACAGGATTAAACAAGTACGCAACTATCACGAGGCAAGAAATCTCGACTAGGCCCAAGCCAAACTCATGGCAGTAAAACTGATGCGATAAAAACCATGGAGAACGCATTGAACAAGGATTCATCAGCCAAATGCAATACAAGCTGACATCGACCATAAAAAAGTCATCAAAGATGGTCGAAAACGAACGCAACGAACCAACAAACTCGTGCGAAAGATGAACTCAAAAAGCATCAAGAGCAAGCATCAATGATGCTCTCTCACGCGCATCAGAATGGAGCCAAGATCCTTGAAAAAATCAGCTTTTAAAAAGAAATCATCTGCACCAGCACGAAGAGACTGCTCTCGTAGCGTTGAATCGTAGAGCGCTGAAAAAATAAATGCTGGCTTCGCATACCCTTTATCACGCAAACTACTAATACATTCAATGCCTGTCATCTGAGGAAGAATTAAGTCTAAAAAAATGCAAGAAGGCTCATGGCGTTCAAAGTCTCGCAACAAATCAAAAGCATTGTCAAAAAAAACCGCGGTGACATTGAAATCGTTGAGCTGAGCGTTTAATAATGCTCGAATCCTAGGATCATCATCAAGGATGACGACAGAAAGGCCCTCGCAATCTATAGGCAAAATCGAAGACATCGTCAATACCACATCACCGAAAAAACATTACGAGTACAGTCGAAAAATATTGAAAGGAAATTCACAGCAAACCAACCGGTTCGATGGTCCGGACACGATGACTACGCGTGTGGCGCGGCAATTCACCAAACATACGCTTGTAATTGGCCGAAATCCTGCCACTATGCAAAAGGCCAACACTTTCGCAAGCTCGACCAACCTCTAAACCTTGAAGCAACAAACCTCGCAATTGCGTTAGACGTAATTCATGCAAAACCTGCAATGGAGTGCGGTTCATGACAGTTTTGAATGCAACTTGCAACGTACGAGAGGACACACAACAAACCTTGCACAAATCAGAAAGACAAATTTCTTTCGCAAGATTATCTTCCATATATGTCAACGCCATCTGAACATAGGAAGAATGAGAAGTCGTATCAGACTCAACTGGCTGAAGAACCTCGGAGCTAGAGCCAAGCAGAGCAGCAAGTAGAGAAATAATGGATGCCTCTAAAGGCTGAAGAACCCTTTCGGGGGAAATATCAACTGCTAACGAGAACTTAAAAAGATGCAGCGCACAGGCGAGTATTAATTGCTCGTGACCAGGGATTAATTCATTCAAGGACATCAAACTCACAAATGGACTTCCATGCATGGAAGCCTCTTTTAACAAGAATTCAACGCCGATACTAACTTGCAGAAGCCTTACATATTCAGCACTGGGAACTAACTTGGCCGACTCTCCCGGCAACATCACAAATGCGAGGCGCTGAGGAGTCATACAGATTGATCGCTCAGCAACCATACCCCGAAACTGACCAAATTCTGGAATAAAAAAACAGAAACTAGACTCTGGATTACGAAAATAAAACTTGTCAATTGCCTGCAATTCGAGACGAGTCACGCAAAGATCAGTACCCTCATAATGAAAACCCTCTATAAAAGGTGGCGTATCACACGATTCAGGAGCAATCGCTCGAGCATTATGGCTGGCATACCAGGAAGACAGACGAGAACAAACGTCTAGTTCCATAAGAATAAAGACCTAGGTTCATCCACGATTAATCATAGAGGCAACCTTAAAGGCCTTCAACAACAACACTATGAGCAAAAAATAAAGATCGAGCCACAACGCGGCTTCACAAAAACCACCGAATTATTACGCAAAACAGAATACACCAACAAATATCCACCATTACAGAGCGGTAAAATCAAACAACAATACGGATCTTGATCAATGCACATAGAAACAGGCATCAGCGCTAACCAATAGTCGTTTAAATCACACTTGCGAAAACGTTCAGAACAAGAGTTTTAAGCAAAACACACAAGCTATAGCCATCGATAAATGTACTGAAAACCACTGAGCGAAAGCAAAAAATGATCGAGCCCCAGGGTTGTTGACGCCACCAAAGATCAGTGAATATACCTATTGAACGGCACACCGGAAAAGACAATTGGCAAATACTATGACGGATGCGCAAAGCAATGTGCCAATAAGGCACATAATACGCACACAAGGCTCAAATCATCCTTGTCAACTAAGTTGTAAGCAGATAGATAGCAGACTCTGATGCAATCAAAGGCAATAAAAGCAGACAAAAACGAAGCAAACTAGTCTTCTTGCAAACAAAGTCCCAATTAAGACACAAAAACGAGGGTAGCCATCATGTCATATTACAAAGAAGATCTCAATTTAATAAACAAAAACAGCCTCAGTCAGCAAAAAAGCACATTTAAAGCCTGGATATTTGGAAGAGACAGAGAAGAAAGAAGCCAAGTAATCAACGCCTTAAAACAGGAGCAATGGCCGATTGTAACCATCCAATCACTCGATTACTTTGAGTCTTTAGCTAGTCAGCTATCACCAGACATTCTTATCCTGTGTAGTGACATAATGTCTACATTCGGGAATCAGCTTATTAGAGAGCTCAGAAAAAAGGGGATAACGTTTCCAATACTATGCATTGGCAAGATACTACAAGCAGAAAACTGCATCATAGCACTAGAAGAAGGCGCCGATGATTATCTGCATTCACCATTGAACAAAAGAGAGTTTGTATCAAGAGCCAGAAGAGCCGCGAAATTAACCAACAGGTCACACACGACTCCGGCAAACACGGACAATAATGCAAAATATACAATTTGCAACTTACAATTTTACCCAGAAACAAAAAACTTAGAAAGCAAAAGTGGGCAGCACGTATCGCTCACCAAGGGAGAAGTAAACCTACTTCTGCTACTTTGCGAGAACAAAGGAGTGACAATCAGCAGGCAAAGACTAGCATCATTAACGGAAACAGAAAGCAGCAATAGCAGGACTATTGATGTAAGAATTTCGAAATTAAAAAAGAAAATAACACTTCTGGATCCAAATGAGACATATATCACGTCAAAACGACACGAAGGTTACCACTTCACGAGTGATACCCAAGCCATACAAGAAATCAAATGAGAGCACAAGAAAACAAGTGCAATCAAAAAAAATTTAAAAACCCTCCTGGTTAAGACAGAACAACGAACAAGGATATCAGACTGGCCTACTCATCAAGCTTGAGGATTAAAACAATGCTGGATATTACACACATAAAACAAATTACAGACCAGGCCACTGATTAAAGCAAGCAGAGACAATAAGACCTCGGAATTTATCCCGATGCGTTGATATGAGTATCAATCACTCATCAATGCCCTTGAGGAATTCATTGAAATTTGAAAAGCAACGGCTCACAAACGTGACCTGCCCATTGGTGACGGAAGAAAAGTATTGAGAGGCATCTCAAGCCAACCTAAATTGAAGCTCAAATCAAAATAGAGGCAATGTCTCGTTCACTGCTATGTTGACGACCCATCGGGGACACAAATTCTAAAGAACAACGTCAAAGCAAAAGATTTCTTGTGGCAGCAACAATGACCACCCCACTAGGATTGCAAGGCTTGATGGATGGACAACGACTAGCAAGAAAGTGACTTATGAGCAGAGGTGACAAGAGGCCTCAGCAAAAAAGGAATGAACGAAGACTCAAGAGCGACAAGACGGACTTCATCACGGAGAGTTTTGCACGCTACAAATGGATTAAGGATCTGAAGAAATTTGACTGAAAGCAGTATTAAGTGATGCGTTAACAGAGATTCGATGGCCATTAGAACAATTCGATGAATCACCAATGGTTCAAAGAGATGAGAACAAGACTCAGACAAAAACAATACCTTTGCCATGCCTGAAGAATCAAACACGGATGAATGCAGATCGTCCACGTCTCAATACAGTGAAGGCAATGTCCTTCCAAATTACCATGTGATAGTGGATGTCAGTCCATAAAAAAAGCCCCAGAACTTACTCTGGGGCTGAATTCAGAATGATAAGACTAGAACATTAGTCGTTTACAACGGGCCAAAGAGATTCGGTTGAGAATATTTTGCCGTTGTACAGGAAAACAACCATCTTAATAATTGACATCATACCAGGACATTACTGTCAGCATTAGGGGAGAATTCATCAACGCCAGATGGAGTGAACAAACCTCCATTAATCAAATCAGGTGTATTCACACCCAATTGCTCCGTGAAAGCGGTGCTATCCCAAATGAGTGGTTCTTGCACGAACAAGAATTCGACATCGGCGACATCGAGATTTCCCTCTGGGAAAAGATCAGAGAAAGCTTGGTTACGTACACGGCGTGGAATCAACATGTCTTGCTCAATGACCTCGAAATCATTGACATTCACAATGCCGTCAAAGTTGGCATCAGCTTGGGATGGATTAGTACCGGCATTGATTGCATTCTGCAAGAAGTCAACATCTTTATTATTAACACGACCATCCAGATTAAGATCACCCTGGAAAGTCACCAGATGCCTAACATGTAGATTACTGATATCTCGAGTATCCCAGCTATTCCAAGACTTCGTGGTCAGTTCATAGCCGGCACCGGCATCACCAGAGGTGCTTAATATTTCACCAACAGCATCATCGTTGACCTTAAACGTTGCTGTTACTTCAACAGAGCGATCGACCGGAAGCGTCTCTAAGAAAGTTTCACCGTTAGCGAACACAGCAGAAACCTGCGCGATATCACTACTAAAATTCTCGAGCGACAGGTCTTTCACTTTAAATCCAGCAATATTCGACCAAGAATTCGTTTGAGTAATGGTCGAGCCGGCTCGAACCAAGTTCGAGAATCCACCGTCAATCAGCTCGGTGCCTAGATCAAAATGACCATCGACTTCAAGCGTCATGTCAGCGAGTTGAACATGTTTAACAACACCATTGCTTTGATAAACGACTTTATCAATGCCTTGGAATGACTTAACACCTGAGCTGCGCCATTCAACATTCAAGGCCTGTCCATCAAAATCAATCGAGTATTTGCCAACTTCACCACCAAGCTTTAAAACTGCGGTGTTGTCTCCGCTATCGCGGGTAAAATCGAAATCATTGGCATTGGACACCTTCAAAGACTGAGAAACTTCATCAGCAGACGTTAACAGCACACTATGTCTTTCATCAGGTTGAAATTCAACCTTGAGACCAGACTCCGGTGTATTAAATACAAATGAATTTGCTCCAAACTGCTTGTATGCCGCCTTATCCAAAACGACATGCTCAATGCCAAAGAATTGATCAAGAGTTTCGAGAGCGTCTCTAGTGGCCACACCCTCTGCACCCCATGGATTCAGAGATGAAAGATCAACAGCAACACTTTGAACACCATCTTGAGGTGAAACTTCAGCCACTAAGGTGTCGTACCCAGGACCACCAAAGACATAAGTTGAGTCAGAACCGTCGGTATAAATAGTGTCATCGCCTCCATCTGCAAAGATAAGATCAGTCGGAAGCGTCGGATCTTCTACAAGCGGTTCTACCACTTCAGCAACGGGTGGTTCCTCTACTGCAACGTCGATATAGCCGTTACGCTCCATCCAAGCTGTTAATTCCTCAGCATCAACTTGATTAGAGAGAAGAGCTTCAATGTCATGATGCTTACCGGCGTAAATCGTGTCGTTACCAGTTGGACCGACATAAGGCATCACCACCATCGTTGGTCTTGGACCGCGCTCACCAGGATCATCAGGATCAACAATCTTACGCGTACCTTCGATATATTCGCGGAAAGCAGTGATCTGTTCTGAAGTAAAAGCCTCACCAGTTAAAGGATTGATTCCGCCAACGAGAACGCCATATCCAATTTCAGTCTTGAGAGGCAGAAGGGTCTTAACAATTTTGCCTCTTCGATTACGGTTTTCCCAGGCACGAGCAAGCATCTCGGCATTGAAGGTAGGAGCCGCACCATCGCCAAAGAGAATGTCTCCAAACTCTTCACCAGGACCGCCTGAACCATCACCAACGACGATGTCGTCACCACCACCACCGGCAACCTCATCTGGCCCAGCCCCACCAAAGAGAATGTCATTGCCCTCCACGTTAAGGGCATCTGCAGCCCCAGAGTCACCAAAGACAACGTCGAACAGATCACCTGCAAGAACTAGATCATGGCCTAGGCCAGCATCATGGAGACCAGAACCGCTGAGGCGAAGCAGGTAGTCATCATTGTTCTCACCAAATAGAGCGTCCTCGGTTTGTCCATAAAGAGTGTCATTATCATTACCACCAAAGATATGATCCAAGTCGAGATCATCTCCTCCCCGAAGTTGATCTGCACCGTCTTGGCCGTAAACCCAATCTTCACCACCAAGGGCATTGATAATGTCATCACCAGCACCACCACGAATATCATCAGATGCTACACGCGTCTCAAATCCTTTCTTCGCTGCTCCGCTACTGCCCTGAATAACATTATTCAGTTCATTGCCCGCGATAATGCGATTAAACGCATTGCCATCCCAATCACGCTCATTCACTGCAACGAAATCCTTCGTGCCATCAGCGAGGGTATCGATCTTTGCAACACGGAACGTATCTTGATGGACATATTGAGCTCCATCCCCCAGTGCCGTTTGAATCATTGCAGTCCAGGTCTGGTGACCCAGTTGCCTCAATGTCTCTGAGCCCGGAATACTGATTTTGTAATATTCTTCATCTCTATCTTGTGCTCGATCAAAACTATCAATCAGCAAGAATGTAAATGTATTCCCCATCAGGCTGTGCATGAGCCCTTCACCAGTTGGGGTTTTCACTTGCTTCTCAGCAAGTCCACCCACGTAGAGCGAAACATTATCTAAACCAATACTATTATCCAGGGCGGCATCGGGACCTCCATACAGGGCCATGAAATCGAAAACAAGATCGGTATCACGGAGATTCTTAGAAAAGTCCTCCCAATTCTCGTAAGGCTTCATTCGCCGAAGAAACTCATTACGCTCCGAGCCAGGCGCAAAAATACCAGCTGAAACATCAGAAGCCCCAGACTGGAGTTCGTTACCAATACCAGTCTCTAAGAACAACTCGCTGACCGACCGACGAAATTCTTGGAGAGTCGGCAAACCCATGTCATTCGCCCGCTCAACATTAAAGGCCAGCAAATCATTAGGCTGTCCAACAAGCATATTCCGAACTGCATCGACAACCAGAGTATCGACAGCCTGGGAACGCTCATGAACATTGGCAGCGATAATTCCCTCTGCCCCACCAAGCTCACCGTAAAGAGCTGGATTAATAAAAGCGTCAATTAGAGGCTTTTCAATCAATTCCGTGACACGAATCAATTCCTCCAATTCCTCAATCTTGGCTCCATTCAGTTCAGAATAAATTTGTGAATGTCCATAACGGAATGCAGCGCCGGCAAACTCAGTCGAAATATTAGGATTGACCTCAGGATGAACACCGTTAAATCCGTGCTCATTGAGAATGATTTCTTGTGGCATTAACCGGTCTGTGTCAGGCATCAGATCCCGATCCTGAGCCTCAGAAATACCAAAAGGAATACCACCCGTTGCATGCACTAAATATTGATCAGCGATCATGCGCTGATACCCAGCATTATTAACAGTACGCGCCATTGCGAACACCGCTTGAGCGGCGTCAAGCGTCAGTGTCTGCCCCTCTGCATTGGCATGCTCAATATCCCAACCCTTTGCCAAAGCGACAATATGCTCTAAACCAGGTGCTTCTTGCCTTACCTGCTCAAGCGAATCATACTCTGCAGCAACTTGAGCTAACTGGTCTTCAATACGATCTACAAGATGATTGTGATTGCGCAAAAAGACTTCTGTGATGGCCATGAGTTGTGAATTCTCATTGGTCCGTGCATCACCCGAAATTTTATGGCCGAGCGCTGAAAAAGCACTGTAATTCGCAAGGGGGCTTGCATCACCAATCAGCATCGAAAAGACTTGCTCAAAATCGGTACCGTTGCTCGATCCTGCTGATAATTGAGCAAAAAATTGAGAACGCTGTGCTCGAAGGTTCTCTAACTCCTCCATCACTGAAAAAGTTTTGTCTTTACCTGCAATATTGAGAGTAATGACATCAACCCGCGGATCTCCAGTGACTTTATTTCCCAATTCCTGACCACGAACTTGGCGATCCCACTCACGGACCACTTGATCAGAGAAATAAAGAGAGCGGCTATCAAGCAGACTATCAACGAGATTCTTTAGCTCTGACTGTGATGCATACCCCAAGCGTTGGGCTGAATTGATGATGACATCGTAAAAGCTAGGGAGAGAAGCAACATCCCCTGTGTACTCTCTGAAAAAGCGTAAATCACTCGTCGCTGACCAGTATGAATTAAGGAGTCTTGCAGTGAAATTACCATCGGCATCTTTTTCACGCAGATAGCTATTTATTTCAATATTTGCTCCATAGGATTGATCTTGGTCAAAGAAAGGCGTCTTGACATTCTGGAATTCCCCTTCACCAGGCGCATCAGTGCCTTCAATAGGTTCGGCTGCATTCAGAAGTTGGAGCGACTTGACGGGCTGGCCATTAAAGTCAAATGATTTATTTCGCAAAGGATCCTGCTTTGGCAGGAAAACGGTCATCTTATCTGCATCTTCACCTGACTGTTTAGGAATCAGGTCCAAGCCATGGTCAATGTATTGACCAGTGCCCATAAAGAGATTGTTATAACCGGCCTCTTCCGGCATGAACCACTCACCCTGGTCAGAAATCGTGTTGCTGACTTGACGAGAATTAGGGAAAGGTCTTCCGTCCGGACCAAAACTCTGAATATATCCTTCAACGGCTGTAGGAGAATTATCCTCTCCAAGCTGAGCCACTGCTTTATCAATCGTTCCTTGAGAACGACTACCCCTTCCGGGGTAATTATTAACAGAGGAGATTCTCTCAAACGGTGAGCCGCCATCATCTACCTCGACAATGCGGACATCGTCCATCATGAACTTGTCCAGCAGCATCGAAAGATCTGCCTTGCCGAGAGCGAAGTCTTGCTTCAGCTCTGTCGTTCGATTAATCTCAACTCCACTGATGTCGGTGCCAAACTCTGCTTTAAATTCTTCTTCAATAAATTTCTTTGAATTGTTTTGAAAGTCTTTAGACTGCTTGTTTTGAGCCACTAGTTTTACCTCAATGAGAAAAGGTTTGCATTATTTGTAAGCCCAAGAGTGGCACCTACAGTTCAACCATATGAATCCCGGTGCGCCACACCGACATCGACAAGAAAAAGACTGCACAACGACTACTTCTCTGCGCCTGAAAACCAAAGCTTGTAAACGTGTTTACATTTCAAGTAAACGCATGCATCTGCTTTCTCAGAGCATTGACGCATCAGTATCCATCTCTTCTAGCTCACCATCTCTGGCGCAACGCGACACCCGTCTGTCAACGAACCTCGGAGAGGTCAACGCAACCAGGCCTTGCTCAATCGCAACAAACCTCACGAGCAGAACAGCTCGTGAGGCGATAGCACCAGGAAGAGTTCGCAGTACTCAACTGAACAGGGACTATGACCTGTTCAATCGAGCCTGACCCAACAACAGAAAATCCTTCATAGCAGAGAGCAGCGTGAAGCTCACTGATCAACGCAGAGCCACAAGCCAACAGTCAAGGGATTCAGACGGTGTGCGTGCTGAATTAACAATCAGCGAACAACTGAAAACTCCAATCTGATCACTGTTCCCAACGCACTCGAATCAGCCACAGCAATCCGACCGTTCATCAGATCCACGAGCTGTGAAACCAGTGCCAAACCGACCCCAGAGCCAGGTACAGATTGATTGTGCTGCATTCCGCGGAAAAAAGGTTTGAAGATATTGGCTTGGTCCTCGATTGAGATCCCAGGGCCATGATCCTTAATCTCACAAAAGAAGCATTCCGAAGATGTGCCCTGGCTTAAATAAATCGGCGATGCTTCAGGCGAATACTTTGCAGCATTTTCAAGTACATTAATGAGACACTGAATCAAACGTTCAAGATTAATTAGCAATGACAAGTCTTTAAATTGTTCTAAATCCTGAAGTTGATCATGCTGAACTCTGGAGCCCCAGGGGAGTAATTCAAGCTGTCTGAACATCTGTTGCAACACATCAAATGCAGAAATTTTCTCCAAAGACAAAGTCAATCGACCAGATTCACACAACGACAAATCAGTCAGATCGCGAACGAGTCGGTCGGCTTTACACGCTTCATTTTCCAACAAATGCATCAGTTGAAGGTCTGAGTCAGGTACGTCCTTCAGACGATCTCCAAGACGATGGGCTGTCGCACTGATCAATGCCAACGGTGTCATCAGCTCGTGACTCACTGATCGCATAAAGAGCTGTTGCTGTGTCCATGCATGCTGAATGCGTTCCGCAAGTCGGTTGTAAGAAGTCACGACTCCCTGCCATTCCTGAGGTTGACTCTCCAACAAAAGAGATTCATTGTGAGGCACTCCATAAGAACACAATGTCATTTGGTCCATCATTTCTTCAAGTGCCTTGAAATGAGGAATCAATGAGTTCATCGGATGATCGGACAATGGAGTCCTGAGGGCATCTAAATTCCCTCGAACTTTGCCTGATTCAAATGCAGAGATACACTGCGATTTCACTTGATCTAAAAAAAGCTGAGATCCTGACTGATCATTCGCGATAACAATAATCCCTTGTGAGACGATAGCTGCGACAAATGTTGCCACCTCAAGAAGAAGACTGTCCCCAGAGCTCGACTTCAATACCAGAAGATTCCGCTGAAGCAGTCGATTCATCTTCGAGACAATTGCAGATGGCAATTCGTTCTCTGCCAATGCAAGTGCACTGCTGCTTGCCAACAAATTAAACACCGCAATATTCATCACTGCCTGGCGCAGATTCACACTCAGATTAAACTGGCTCTTGTCTGACAGGCCTGCATAAAATTCCCTGAAAGCATCAAAAAAGCACTCACCCAAAGACAACTCTTCAAGCCGTTGAATAAAAGTTTTCTTGTGCTTAACCCTTAGCGTAGAAGCTTCAGGTGCGCCGCCGAAAAACTCCCAACCGTTATAGAGAGCTGTAGAAAGACATTGATAGAAAAGTGCACTTGAAGACTGCCCATGCGCTGACTGATCAGCGATCTCCAATGAAAGCTTAACCCAAGAAACGAAATCACTCAACTCACTTCTTGAGAGAATAACCGCTTGAGGATTACAATCCAGGCAACGAAAGTCCGCCCACTCCAAATGATTTATTGAACTTCCAATAGCTTCTCTTTTTTCGGGAAATTGCTCGCCAACACTTAAACCATCGCCTACCAATTGACACCATCTAAAACCAACTCTCTCATCTATAAAGGGAATTGAAAAGGCATCACATCGTGCGCCTCCATCGAACTTACTTGTTTCCATATCGCCCGCAACCAACTGCGATGCAGGCGGATTTTTATATAAAAAATATGCTTCCAATGCAACATCATCAGTGTTTATCCGTTCAACCAGACTGTTGCGAGTAAACAGGCGCTGCTGATCCAGTGAACTAAGTGCCATTACGAGAATCTCATTTTGCTCCCAAGCAGATGGTGGAATAGGAATCGCACGCTGAGCATCAAGCGAACAAAACAACGCTATTCACACAAAAATTGAGAGGAGCTCGTATTTCGGACAAAAGGCAATAGTGCACCGCCCTTAGGAAGCTTTCTAAGCTCACACCTAGAGACCAAGAGACAACGAAGCAACAGATTTATTCGGAAAACGATGCACAAGACACCAAATACGCAGACCTGGAGCAGCTCATTCCTTCAAGAGCACCACTCTCCCAGCTTGATGTTGAGACATGTCTGTCTCAATGAACTACACCCCAGTTACCACGATGGAATGGAGTCTTGATGCCGAACAAACCCTGAAAGAGGTTCCTTTCTTCATTCGGCCTGTCGTTCGCAAAAGCATCGAAAAGATGGCTGCGTCCGATGGCAAAACCATGGTCGACAGCGAGCTGTACGCAAGAGCGAAAGCCGCTCGAGGACGTTAGGGAGCATTGCTGCCAATCAGGGCAGCAAGCATGACTTAAGAGCAGGCCGGCTGCCAACTCCCATGCAGACCATGAGGGATCGCCAGAGGCAACTCAACCACAGCGATCTCTCGCAGATCAGACGCATCGAGAATCACAAGATCAGAGCCTTCCCGGTCACCGTTCCAGACCAGCTCGAGAACCCAGCCTTCATCCTCAGCCGTTGCACCGGGGCGGGGAACCATCAGTGGTTCGCTGACGAAGCCATGGGGTGCGGCACTCCAGATCCATCGCTCTCCACTGCTGAGATCCAGCTTCTTGATCACCTGCAGGGGGTCATTGCCCTGCTCCCGGGCAGCCGCGGCCATCCAGGCGTAGCGGCATGGCAGGCCCTCCTTTTCGGGATTCACCATGGCGAATTCGCAGCAGCGTTCACTCAAGCGAGTGGTTTGCACCCGGCCACTCTCCAAGCTGATGCGGCATTGCTCCAGCAAACCCTCTGGAATCAGATCGAAATCCACCGCGGCGAAGTCCATCTCCGGACCGACAGAGGGAAAGTCGCTGTAGTAAATGCTTTCCACCACCACATCACCCTCCTCTTCCCAGGCATTGAGGTGATGGAACACAAAGCCGTCCGGGGCATCCACAATGCGAGGCGACTGACCGGCGAAGGCACCACTGTCGCGGGGGATCAACCAGAACTTCGCCTGACCATCAGGTTTTGACTGCAGGCACTGAGCCGCACCTTTCTGACCAAGCACGAATGGCAGCGGGTTGAACGCGATGGCGTTTTGAAGAAACACCGCCCAGTTGGGTGTGATCGCGAAATCGTGCAGAAATGCGAAGCCGTTGAAGCTGTCTTTACGTTCACAGAGAAGATCGCCGGCCTTAATGCCTGCAGCAGGATCGGTTTCAGTGGCGAACTCCATCAAGCGGATGGTGCTGCGCGGCCCGGTTTTCACCCCAAAGGTCACCATGCGTGGACGGTCGTGATGGCCAGGATCAAAACGAGGATGCGCACTGAAGGCCTCACCTTTTTTGAGCACACCTCCCAGAAGGCTGATGCCATGGGTTTCAAGGGTGCGGGGATCCAACGCGTGCGGTTCCGCCGCTTCCCAGAGCGCCAGTAACTGATCGCCCAACTGCACCACCCCGGTGTTGGCGATGTTCTTCAGGCGGAGATCAAATGCATTCGCTAGAGGCCCACCAGGCTTCTGGCTGCCGAACACACCGCGATACAGCACCTTCCCTGCAGCTTCCTCTTCCTGCCAACCGGCCGTTCGCACAAAGCGATTGCTCAGGGCAACAGCACCTTCCTGAAAGCGCAGAGCCGTGATCATCCCATCGCCGTCAAAGGGATGATGCACCCGCTGACCGTTGCGCTCGAGTCGACCGGGACCGTTGCGGTACAGAGTTCCCACCAAGTCGGGAGGGATGGTGCCGCGCACCGGGGTCAGGGACACATCGGTGAGCTCCTGCTCCACATTGCGAAAGGCACTAGCCCATTCCGACCGCTCGAAACGGTCAACGGCAGGAGCGACGGTCACAGAAGATGGAGCAGTTGACCCCATCTTCTCGTAACGGACTGTGAAGCGCGCGCTTCAGTTCAATCCAGCTTGCTCCAGCACCCCCTTACTGCTTGGCACCGCATTGGCCCGGCGTGGGTCGATCTCCGTGGCCTGGCGCAAAGCCCGGGCGAAGGCCTTGAAACAAGCCTCCACGATGTGGTGAGAATTGGCACCATCGAGTTGGCGGATGTGCAAGGTGAGTCCGCTGTTATTCACCACAGCCACGAAAAACTCCTTCACCAGCTCAGTGTCGTAGGTGCCGATCTTCTGGCTGGGAATGCTGAGGCTGTAACTCAGGTGCGGACGGCCTGAGCAATCCAACGCCACCTGCACCAAGGCCTCGTCGAGAGGCGCGAGGAAATGGCCGAAGCGATGAATGCCGCGGCGATCGCCGAGGGCCTGAGCGAGGGCCTGGCCAACGGCGATGCCCACATCTTCATTGGTGTGGTGATCATCGATGTGCGTATCCCCTTGCGCGCTGATCACCAGATCGATCAGGCCGTGGCTGCTGATCTGATGAAGCATGTGATCAAGAAACGGCACACCGGTGCTGGCCTGGCACTGACCACTGCCATCGAGGTTCAGGCGCACCTGCACATCGGTTTCTCCGGTGACCCGGTGGATTTCACCACTACGCATGCTCATCGGCCTCAGGATCGGGGACGCATGCGCTGATCATGCCGGCTCACATGCCGTTAATGCAGTACCCGGCATCCACATAAAGCGTTTGCCCCGAGATCCCGCTGGAAAGCTCGCTGAGCAGGAAAGCGGCCGTGTTGCCCACCTCGGTCTGCGTGACCGTCCGGCGCAGAGGAGCTTTTTCCTCCACGTTGTGGATCATGTCCAGGATTCCGCCGATGGCCGAACTAGCCAGGGTGCGGATCGGACCGGCACTGATGGCATTCACGCGCACCTGCTTCTCGGGGCCGAGTTCGGCAGAGAGGTAGCGCACGGAAGCTTCAAGAGCCGCCTTGGCCACGCCCATCACGTTGTAATTGGGAATCGCGCGCTCAGCGCCCAGGTAGGTGAGGGTCACGACCCCCGCCTTTTCACTGAACAGGGGCTTGGCATGACGGCAAAGCGGAGCCAGGGAATAGGCACTGATCTCGAGAGCACGGGCAAAGCCTTCGGCCGTGGTGGCGCTGTAATCGCCCACCAGCTCCTCTTTGCCAGCGAACGCCAAACAATGCACCAGTCCGTCGAGGACACCCCACTGGCTCTTGATCTCGCTGAACACGGCCTCCATCTGAGCCGAATCCTGCACGTTCAAAGGGAGAAATAGCGAGGGCTCCAGGGGTGCGGTGAGCTCACGCACCTTTGACTCGAAGCGACCCTTGTCGTCTGGGAGATAGGTGATACCCAGCTCAGCGCCTGCGGCTTTGAGCTGCTGGGCAATGCCCCAGGCGATCGATCGGTTGTTGGCAATGCCGGTAACGAGAATCTTCTTGCCCGTGAGATCGAGAAGCATCGGACCGGCTGATATTGAACACTGCTGGGATTCTCTCCTATCCCGCACCCCTGCCCTGAGAAGCCAGTCGCAGTTATCTCCTGCGATCGACAGGATGGCGGCGTTCCTGTGATCCCGTGGTGCTGCCCTTACCCCCCATCACACCCCTGTCCTGGCCTGAACAGCCAGGGGATCTGCCTCGAGACCTACCGGATCGCGACGCACTCGATCGACGGCTTGCCAACGAATTCCCCTCCGCCCAAGGGCCACTCAGTGGCATTCAAGGCGGCCGACAAGCGGCTGAAAGCCAGCTTCAGCGGATGGAGGCGAAGCGTTACGGCCGCAGCCGCAACCATCTCAAGGGGGCCGTCACACGCTTATCCCCCTGGATCCGACACGGCGTTCTCACCTTGGCAGAGATCAGGGAAGCGGTCTTTGCCCAATTGCGGGATCGCGGCCAGGGCAGAGACGACGGCAGCAAGCTGATCAATGAACTGGGCTGGCGTGATTTCTGGCAGCGGATGTGGGGCGATCTCGGCGATGGCATCCATGAGAGCCAAGAGGAGCTGAAGACCGGCCACGATCCCTCCAGTTACAGCCGGGAGCTTCCCGACGACGTGCGTGAAGGCCGCACGGGGCTGGCCTGTATGGATGGATTCAGCGAGGAGCTGGTGAGCAGTGGCTGGCTCCACAACCACGCACGGATGTGGATGGCGGCGTATCTGGTGCACTGGCGCAGGGTGCATTGGAAAGCAGGAGCCGACTGGTTCCTGGAGCACCTGCTTGACGGCGATCCCGCCAGCAACCACCTCAGCTGGCAATGGGTTGCCAGCAGCTTCAGTCACAAGCCGTACGTCTTCAACCGCGGCAACCTGGAGCGCTACAGCGACGGGAGGTATTGCAAGAGCTGCCCGAGCGCAGACACCTGCCCGTTTGAGGGAAGTTACGACCAGCTGGAGTCGCAGCTGTTCGCGCCCCAGCCGGCGATCCGGGATGTGCCCAGCCGGCGCAGAAACGGAAACACCCGAGGCAGTGCCAGCGCCGCCTTCGCCAGACCGAAGCGCTGAGCCTCCGATTCCGAAACCCCCACACCCCATGCCGTTCCAAAACCCGATCCTCTGGATCCACGAGGAAGCCCTTGGCCCCCACAACCCTGCCCGGCTCGCATGGCCTGACGCCCCTGCACTGTTCGTATTCGACACGCAGTGGATCGAGAACGCCGGCATCAGCCGCAAACGCCTTGGCTTTCTCTACGAGAGCGCCCTCGAGTGTGCCGTGACCCTGCGCAAAGGAGATGTGGCGGCCGAGGTGATCAGTTTTGCCCAGCGGCATCAGGCCGATGGAGTCGTCACCAGCGTGCCAGTGGATCCGCGTCTGGCGGGAATCGCAGCACGGGTTGAGAGCCAATACCCCTTGGAACGACTTGAACCGGAGCCCTTCGTGAACCTGCCGCGGCCACCGCGCCTAGGCCGCTTCAGCCGTTACTGGCGTGAAGCAGAACCGGTGGTCTGGGAAGGGTTCTAGCGCCGAGGTCACTCGGCTTCATTGGCTCGGGTTCAACAACGCCTCTTCACGCTTGAGCTCCTCAGCGGGATCGGTGAGCAAGTCTTCCTGCTCCAGTGCAGGAAGAGCAACAGGCACGACCTCCGAGGCCTTGGTCGGCGGTTGAACCCACTGCCAGCGGGCCTTCGGCGCCCGATCTGCACATAAAGCCTTCAACTCGTCTTGAAGGGCCGTCAAAACCGAATCCCGTTGAACAGCCTCAAAAAACTCCGAACGCGGAGCCAGACCGGCACTGAAGGGTGCTGTTCCGTTTCCGTTGAAAAGGCGTGCGGCATCCACAAACCAGCGAGGTTTGCAGACCGCCGGATCACGGGTATCCGTTTCCAAGAACAAGTGAAGACCGAATCCATCGGGCTGACTGACCACAGCCAGTCCGTCATGGGGTACCCGTCGCTGCAGGGGAAACACCGCCCAGGACGACTCAGGTGATGAAGCACAGCCCGCCAGTGTGAAACCCATGACTGCAAGGCCTGCAAAAGCAGTCTGAACCCAGCGCACCAACGCTTCTCCACCGCAGAGCAGGATTCTGAACCAAGATCAACGACAGTGCAGGTTCCTGGTTGGTCGCATGGTGCTCACGCCATCCACGATGCTTCCCTTAGGGCATCCACTCCCTGAATTCCATCTGCCGGTGGTGTGCGGCGAGCTGGCGCAACAATCCCCTGGCGGAACCCTTGGACGCGACGATCTGCCTGTTCGTCCAGTTCTGGTGATGCTGATCTGTTCCCACTGCCCGTTTGTGAAGCACGTGGAACCGGAACTGAGCCGCCTGGAACACGACTATGGCCAGAGCATTTCGCTGCTCGCCGTTTCGAGCAACAGCGTGATCACCCATCCCCAGGACGGACCTGAGGGCCTTCGCCAGCAAGCCGAACGCATGGGCTGGTCGTTTCCTTATCTGTTCGATGAGCAGCAGAGCCTGGCGATAGCTCTCCGCGGCGCGTGCACGCCGGAGTTTTATCTGTTCGCACCGGGTTCAAGCGGAACGCAGACTTTGCGCTACCGAGGGCAGCTGGATGGCAGTCGGCCGGGGAACCCGGCAGAACTTGATGGCCGTGATCTAAGGCAGGCCATGGATGCCGTCCTTGCTGGGCAGCCGTTGCGGAGCCAACAAAACCCCTCGATCGGCTGCAACATCAAATGGCATCCCGGACAAGAACCGCCGTGGTTCGGGGGCCCGGCTTAAGGTGCCCCCCATGCAGGTGCCACCCTTCAGTCTCAGCCAACAGCTCGCGGATCTCGGGCAGGAACTCGATGACGCAGCGCTTCGGGTGCTGCACAGCGGTCAGTACATCGGCGGTTCCGAGATCCAGGCGTTCGAGCGCTCCTTCGCAGAGGCTGTCGGGTCAGCCCATGCCGTGGGCTGCAACAGCGGTACGGATGCCCTTGTCCTGGCCTTGCGCGGCCTGGGTATCGGCAGCGGCGATGAAGTCATCACCGCATCCTTCAGTTTTTTTGCTACAGCGGAAGCGATCAGTGCCGTGGGTGCCACGCCGGTCTTCGTGGACGTGGACCCGTCGACCTATCTGATCGACCTAAGCCGCATCGAAGCGGCGATCACCCCCAGAACCCGCGTGCTGCTCCCGGTGCATCTGTTCGGCAGGCCCGTGGACATGACGCGACTGATGGCCATCGCCGAACGCCATGGCTTGCGGGTGATTGAAGACTGCGCTCAGGCCACCGGTGCCCATTGGGACGGACGGGGCGTGGGCAGCTGGGGGGATGTGGGTTGCTTCAGTTTCTTCCCCACCAAGAACCTCGGTGCAGCAGGCGATGGCGGTGCTGTGTGTTGCCAAAGCCCTGAGCTGGCTCAGCGGATGCGCGAACTGGCCGTGCACGGCATGCCGCGACGCTACTTGCATACCGAGCTCGGTTACAACAGCAGGCTCGATGCCCTCCAGGCGGCTGTGCTCAACGTGAAGCTGCCCCATCTCAGTCGCTGGGTGGAGCGCCGTGGTGCCATTGCAGCCCGCTACTGCGAAGCCCTCGATAATCTTCCTGGTTTGCAGCTTCCGGAACCAGACGCCCATGGCGGCCATGGCTGGAATCAATTCGTGATCCGCGTTCATCCCTGCGCAAGCGGGCAGGAACTCTGCGGCGGCAGCTGCCCGGAGGTGCGCAGTGAGCATGGACTGCCAGACAGCCGCTGCCGCGACTGGCTGAAGCAAAGTCTTCAGCAACAGGGCGTGAACACGATCATCTACTACCCGATCCCTATTCATCGCCAACCTGCTTACGGCGATCTGAATCTGGCTCCTGGGTCTTTACCGGTCACGGAACAACTCTGCAGTGAGGTGCTCAGCCTGCCGATTTTCCCCGAACTCAGTCTGGAACAACAAGACCGGGTGATCACCGTGCTCAAAAGCTTGCTGAATCAACGCGGCTTCAATGCAGGCCAGTCCTGCGGCGTTGCAGCCTGATCTCTGCCTGATGCTTCAGGCTTTGATGGTGGCGTAGAGCACTTTGAATTTGGCCTGCTGAATCTTGTGATTCACCAGTGGTTCCGGGTAACCCCTGCGCTCCAGAGCACCGATCTCACCACTGAGCAAATCTTTTGTGGACACATGCCGCAGCTCTGGAACCCAGCGGCGGATGTAGTCCCCATCGGCATCGAATTTGGACGCTTGGGTGGCGGGATTGAAGATGCGCAGGGGCTTGGGATCCATGCCACTGCTGGCACTCCACTGCCAGCCGCCGTTATTGGCGGCCAGATCGCCATCCACTTCCAGCTCCATGAAGGCCCGCTCACCCCAGCGCCAGTCACAGATCAGATCCTTCACCAGGAATGAGGCCACGATCATGCGACAGCGGTTGTGCATCCAGCCGCTCTGCTGGAGCTGGCGCATGGCCGCGTCAATGATCGGCATCCCAGTCTGGCCGTCCTTCCAGAAGTCGAACCAGTCCTCGTTGTTCTCCCAGGGGAATCGGCGCCACTGTTCCCTGTAAGGACCATCGGCCAGCTCGGGGAAATGGAACAGGGCCTGCTGGTAGAACTCACGCCAGGCGAGCTCCTGTTCCCACACGGCGATGGCTTGACGCTGTTCATCACTACGGGCCAGATCCTTAGCGGCCTGAGCCGCGCACCAGGCCTGCCTCGGACTCAGCGTGCCCACACTGAGTGCAGCACTCAGACCAGAGGTGCCAGCGGTGCCAGGAAAATTGCGATCGGGCTCGTAACCCAGCAGAGGACCATCCGCGAAGACGGCCAGCTGATCGACAGCGGCCACTTCACCTGGACGGCAAGGACAGAGATCCATACCGGCGAATCCATGCTCCGTTTGCAGACGCTGCAAAGCCTGCTGCCCATCCGCCCACAGGCGGCCAAGCGCCGTCTCCGTGGAGCGGATCGCCTGCTGCTGCTCCGCTGTCAGATCCTGGAGGTCTGTGGGCGCAGCCACAGTGCTGGGACGCAGGCGTTCCACCTGCCCACGCCAGTTGCGCAGGAAGGGGCCATAGACGCGATAGGGATCGCCATTGCCGGTTTTCAGCAGCTCCGGAGCCACCAACAGCTGATCCCAATCCACAAGCACTTGGCGTCCATCGGCCTGCAGAGCCTTCGCCACTCCGCGGTCACGCTCGCGGGCGTAAGGCTCCACATCCCGGCTCCACACCACGGTGGAACTGTCCAGGAGCGCAGCCAGCTGGGGAAGCAACGTGAGCGGATCACCCTGCAACACCAGCAGGCGACTTCCCGCCTCGCGCCAGCGCTCCTGGAGTTCGATCAGGCTCTCCACCAAAAACCACAGCCGTGCCGGGGCCATGGGCGGCAACTGCGGAGGTGGCGTGATGATGGACGGGTCGAGGACGTAAACCCCGGTCACGGCAGGACCGAGAGCAACAGCAGCCTGAAGGCCAGTGTTGTCAGCCAGTCGCAGATCACGCCGGTGCCAGAAAAGGGTGCGTGCTGACGCCATCACAGATCCAGAAGTTGTTTGGCACGGAACCAGGCTGTAACACTCTTGCCATCGAGCCATTCCTCACCGGAGGCCAGGGCCGCGTCGAGCTCAGCCGGGGTCATCTCCAACACCTCCAAATCCTCATCCGCATCCCCTGCCGGCGGGTTCAGCAATGGGGTGAGCTGCCGGGCCAGGAAACAGTGAATGACCTCATCGGAATAGCCCGGGCAGGGCAACATTGGACCCAGGCAATCCCAGCGAGCAGCGCTGTAGCCGGCTTCCTCTCCAAGTTCGCGCTGCATCGACTCCAGGGGATCCTCGCCATCCTCGAGGGTGCCGGCGGGAAATTCCAGCAGGCGGGCCTGAACGGCGAATCGGTATTGACGCAGGAGCACGACCCGGCCCGCATCGGTGATCGGCACCGCCAGGGATGCGCCCGGATGCCGGATCAGCCCAAACGTGCCCTCCACGCCCATGGGCAGCTTGATGCGATTGCGCTCGAACCGGATCTTGCGCGCCTGCATTATCTCGATGGTTTCCAGCATCTCGAAGGGCTCGGGGGCTGGCAGCGGTGCCATGGAGTTAGGGAAGAAGGGATACCAGCATGGCGGGTGAGACAACCGAGTGATTACCTATGGCGCAACATCCATGAAAATCATTTCAGGCCAGTTGTTTTGCCTTAAAAGGTGGCTGGATGATCAAAAGTAAAAGCAAGCCAAGGATCCGGGTAGACCGTAGTTCTACACAAATTCCATCACTCAGTGGACGCACAATGATCCAAGAGATTGCCGCTGACCACGCACTTCAAGCGACTCAGGGGAAGAAGCAGCTGTTGGATCGCGCAACTGGAGCTCTTCACCAAGAGCATGAAAAGCAACATCAAGACCGAGAACCAGACGAAAGAGTCTGAGCTGTTCCAACTGATCGGGCGACTGCAAATAGCGCTGGAATGACTCAAGAAATTCTCAGAGGCTCTGATCCCCGTGAACGATGATGGCTACTCATCATGAAAACTTTGATCGGCTTTGGCTACCAATCTGCACTGATCGGCCTGCCCAGATTCATGCATTCCTTGTATTGAGAGTAATGACTGGGATCGTGAAATGAGCCAGCCCCGCTTCTTATGGAGGCACTACCATCCAAGGCCACATTGCTCGTTAGAGACAGACCTTCATGCAACGGCATGCTCGTAGGACAATCGACTTCAAAATACATCAGATCGCACTTGTTGAGCATGATAAGAGCATTGACGCAAGAGACTGATCAAGTCGGAATCTTGAGCCCCTTCGAGGCTAAACTTTTGCAATAGCTCTATGAACAATCTAGAGCGACCTAACAGAATAGGAAATCCACTATTTGCACGCTTCCGATCATCGGATTGAAGTGAACAAAGCCGGCTCTTATCCTCAAAAAAGCGCGCAAGCATATGGCCGAACTGAACAGGATTGACAATTTGACCGGCCAGAAGAATCATAGCCCCACCGGACATCAATTGAGACAAAAAGCCCAGAAAACATTCTCCTGGATCAGCACTTGAAATCTCTTTTTGACAAGATATTCCAGGGAATAAATGCATCAAATCCTCAATTTCCCAAGACGCAAGCGAGGAGGAGTAAACCACAATGTGACAATCGATAAGCGATCTCGAAAAGTAGAGCGAAATCAGTGTCGCCATGATTTTTTCAAGATCGCCACCAACCACGACACAAGAGATCGATGAATTTTTATACGCAGTAAAACGCAACTTCCGAGTGAAACCACCTGTCGCCATCAACTGAACCAACCGGTGAATGGAACTAGTCATCCATTCTTCGAACTTTTCAAAGGAAATCAAAGAACTAAAGTTGATCGGACTTAGTTGATCTAGGTCAAGATTGCAATGGGATTGCATTCTTTTCTGAGTGGACTCAAGGATATAAGGAACAAGCCTTTCGAAAGCGTGCAAATAACTACCATTACTCGGCAAAGGCTCAGGAGGCACTCGTGACTCTTCAAAACACGATGCAATCAAGACAGCCGCTTTAAAATCAACCCAAAACATAGAGCCAGCCGGGAAACAAATAAAATCTTCAGGGCTTTCTCTAACACCAAAGCGATCTAAAAGATGAGATATCGGCGCAAGATTATTCTTCCATTTACAAAATCGAAATACGTCAAGCGATATCAATGGTGACACCAGAGCGCAGTTAGTCGTCTGCAGTAATTCCAATAAAATATATTTAACGTTCTCAGGCGAGCCCAACAAATTAGACAAACTACCTTCAAGCCACTTTCCGCCAAACTCTTTACCTTTACTGGACGCAACAGATCGCTTAGTATGTAATTTAAGAACAAAATCATATGCTTTATTTTGAAGCTTTAAGCCCTTGATAACCTGCACAAAAGGCAATAGATCCCGACCAAGATTGGTCAAAACCTTAATATCAAGTACATCAATCGGCAAATCAACTTTTTCCAGATACTCCTTTACCACTTCCTTATCACCGCAAGAGCAAACAGTGACAACAAGATCAAAGTGGCAAGGCATATGCCTCAAAGAAGGAAAAATTGTCGCCAAACTCTCCGGATAGTAAGCATGAATGACGACGAGAATCTTTAAAGGATGCCCAAGACTCTCTGGATCATCAGTCTTGCAAGGAAAACAAAGGCTTGTCAGAGGGTGATTGATATATTCAAAATAATCAAAAATACCAGCATGCTTTGCCTTTTTTAAATCATACTGACTATCGAGATAATTGATCAATGGATTAACAAGATTACCCGATGGATCAACACTTTCTTCCTTCTGCAAATAGCGAGCGACTGAAAAAAATGGATTCGGATCACGACGAGCCCTCCAGCCACGAGAGCAAAAATCTTCGAGAGCGGACATCCCCGACGAGATCTTATGCCCATACAAATTCGAGTAGAAACGTTCATCAAAAATTGCACTTGCCCTTATACGCTCAACCTCTTTCAATCGATACTCACTTCCTGACGAAACAACCTGGAGGGAAGGGCTTCCACGCACATGATCAACTTGATTTAATTGTTCCTCACATAAACGAATGAAAAAATCCAATGTTTTCTGATTGCAGCGCCCAGCCTCAGCCAAGGACCGGTAATGCCTCAATGCCGATTCAAAGTCATGACGCTTGAAACTTAAATAGGCTTGTTCAAGAAGAGCAAGATCATTCATGCTTACTTACATTATTGAGCACGTTAAAAAATTAGACATTACATTAACTCAGTGAGAAAATAAGCGATTTTGCAATGATCTTCATTGAAAAACCTGCAGCAGGGGTGCCAGAACAAATGCACGCAAGTGAAGCCGAGGGTGAGGCAACACAAGACGAGCATGATTCAGCCTCATTTCACCCCAAAACAAAAAATCTAGATCCAAAGAGCGAGGGCCCCAACGTTCCTCGCTGGATCTATCCCTGCCAAAGCGATTCTCAAGACGATGAAGGCGATCTAAGAGGTCAAGAGCTGCCGTTTCAGTGGGTCGCATGTTGAGTCCCTTCACTAAAAGAACCGCATTGCAGTAACGGGACTGACCAGGCGGTCCGCCAAAAGGATCAGTGTCATGCAGGGCAGACCAGCGAAAACTCAAATCGTGATTCCCCCAGTGCCGAAGCTCAGCCTCTAACAGCGGCTGAACGGCCACCAATGTTTCTCGAGGCGAACCCACGGCACTGGGTCGATTGGCCCCAAGTGCAACAGCGACAAGTGCGTGATCGATGTCAGGCATCAGCGAGACTGGAGTTCACGAACGGGCTGAACTCATTCATGGTGGCAAGCAGTGTGGCGGTGAAGGACGATCAGGCCAGCCGCGCCTTTCCCCTGGCTGCCATCACCGGTCATGGCACCCTCAAACTCGCCTTGCTCCTGGCAGCCGTGGACCCAGGACTGGGCGGCGTGATCATCGCTGGGGGGCGTGGCACCGGCAAGTCAGTGCTGGCGCGGGGACTGCATGCGCTCCTGCCTCCGATCGACGTGCTGGATCCAGAAGCGGCAGGACTGGCCTCAGGCCCGGGGCGCAACCTCGATCCCAGCCGTGCGGAGGAATGGGACGCAGCAACCCGGGAGCAGCTGAGCACTGAGCCACCCTCACGGGTGATTCCGGCGCCGTTCGTTCAAGTTCCTCTCGGCATCACGGAGGATCGCCTCGTGGGTGCCGTGGATGTGACCGCCTCTCTCAGCTCTGGCAGCCCTGTGTTTCAACCTGGCCTTCTGGCCGAGGCCCACAGGGGAGTGCTGTATGTGGACGAACTGAACCTTTTGGATGACGGCATCGTCAATCTCCTCTTGGCCGCAGTGGGAGCCGGCGAGAACCAGGTGGAACGCGAAGGCCTGAGCCTCCGCCACCCCTGCCGGCCTCTGTTGATTGCCACGTACAACCCAGAGGAAGGGAACGTTCGTGATCACCTACTGGACCGATTTGCAATCGCCCTCTCTGCCAACCAGTTGGTGAGCACCGAGCAGCGAGTTGAAATCACCAACGCGGTACTCAGTCATGGCCAGTGCAGCCGCAGCTTCGCGGAGCGTTGGAAAGAGGAAACAGACGCTCTGGCGACCCAGCTGCTGCTGGCTCGGCAATGGCTCCCGGATGTGCAGATCAGCCGCGAGCAGGTCGAATACCTGGTCACCGAAGCCATCCGCGGTGGGGTCGAAGGGCATCGCTCCGAGCTGTATGCCGTGCGCGTGGCCAGGGCCCATGCGGCCCTCAGTGGCCGCGATCAGGTCGAAGCCGACGACCTGCAGGTGGCGGTGGCCCTGGTGATTGCGCCACGCGCCTCCCAGCTGCCACCACCGGATCAGCAGATGGAGCCACCGCCACCGCCCGAGCAACCAGACGATCAAACTCCGCCGCCACCGGACTCCGGTGAACAGACCAACGACGACACGCCTCCCCCACCCGAGGGGTCCGGCGAGGACGAAAACGATCCGCCAGAAGACAGCGACGACGACAACAACGACGACGAGGACTCGGAGCAGGACGAGGCACCTCCATCAGTGCCGGAAGAGTTCATGCTGGATCCCGAGGCGATTGCGATCGATCCCGACCTGCTGCTGTTCAACGCCGCTAAGAGCAAGAGCGGCAACAGTGGCAGCCGTTCGGTGGTGCTCAGTGACAGCCGTGGCCGTTATGTGAAACCGATGCTCCCCCGCGGTCCCGTCCGGCGCATCGCCGTCGATGCCACGCTTCGAGCGGCTGCTCCCTACCAAAAAGCACGCCGGGCACGCCAACCGGATCGCACCGTGATTGTGGAAGAGGCAGATCTGCGCGCCAAGCTGCTGCAGCGACAAGCAGGAGCCTTGGTGATCTTCCTGGTAGATGCCAGCGGATCCATGGCTCTGAACCGGATGCAGAGCGCCAAAGGTGCCGTGATCCGTCTGCTCACGGAAGCCTATGAAAACCGCGATGAAGTGGCCCTGATTCCCTTTCGCGGCGATCAGGCCGAAGTGCTACTGCCGCCCACCCGCTCGATCACAGCCGCCCGCCGGCGCCTGGAATCGATGCCCTGCGGCGGTGGTTCACCGCTAGCCCACGGCCTCACCCAGGCGGCCCGCGTCGGCGCCAATGCCCTGGCCACGGGCGATCTCGGGCAGGTGGTGGTGGTGGCGATCACTGACGGGCGGGGCAACGTTCCCCTCAGCACCTCTCTGGGCCAGCCGGAACTTGAAGGTGACGAGAAGCCTGATCTCAAGCAGGAAGTGCTCGATGTGGCCAGCCGTTACCGAATGCTCGGTCTCAAGCTGCTGGTGATCGACACCGAGCGCAAATTCATCGGCAGCGGCATGGGCAAGGATCTGGCGGAAGCGGCTGGGGGTAAATACGTCCAACTACCGAAAGCCAGTGATCAAGCGATCGCAGCGGTGGCCATGGAGGCCATCAATGCCGTGACCTGACCCTGATCCGTTAGTTCGAGGTGCCCGTCCTGGCTGGATAGACCTCATCGAAGAAGGCGCCGAGGCCGATCATCACGCTGCGGAGGCCTTGCATGAACTGAGGATCCTTTGTGAGCTGTTCAATGTCTCCACCCACGGAATCAATGCGGGCCGTGAGCTGCTTGGCGTTGGTCACGGTCTGCTTGAGCTCACTGACCGTTTCAGGGTTATCAAACGCCTTAGCGAGGTTATTGATGCTGGCCGCTGCTGAAGCAGCTTCGGCCGTGGCCCGGTTGAGGTTGTCGATCGTGGGCTGAGCACGGGCTACCTCATCACGAAGTTGCTGCACAAGTGCATCCACGTTCTGGGCCGCCTCATCGGCGGTGTCGAGGAATTTGGAAGCGTCCTGGCTGGTCGTCCCGAACTGCTTCGTGGATTTCACCAGTTCAGGGATCAGATTGGATTTCTGGGCTTGATCGAGCAGCTTCTCTAAACTGGCGGTGACCGACGTGAGGGTGGCTCCCGACTGGCCGCGAATCGTGTCACCGTCGCATAGAACCCCACTGTTTTTGCACCCGCGCGACTTGGGGGACGGTGCATCTTTGAGCAGCGTGGTGCCCTTGGTTTTCAGTGCAACCTGGGCGTCACCACCAAGCAACGATGCCTCCGACACGATGGCCGTAACCGGCAGGGGAAGTTTGAGGGAGTCCTGGTTGATTTCGAGCGTGGCCCTTACCGACTGAGGAGTGACTTCAATCGCTCGCACCGTTCCCACGGTGATTCCCCTGAACGTAACGGGAGAGCGGTCAGCCAGACCACCTGCATTCTGGAAATCAGCTTGGACCGTCCAGGTTTCAGAGCCCAAGCGCACTCCCCTTAACCAAAGCATGGTGCCGGCAAATCCGGCGATCGCTCCAACAATCGAAAAACCGACGAGGGCTTCGCGGACACTACGGCGCATGGATTAGTGGTCGGAGGGTTGCATCGGCCCGCGCAGATTACCTGTCCTGAACTGCACAACGTAGGGATTATCTGAATTGCGGTACTCCTCAACAGTTCCATCCCACTGGAAGCGCCCGCCATACAGCATCACGATCCGTTCAGCGGAGCGCTCGATCGTGCTGTGAACGTGGCTCACAACGACAGAACAGCCCCGAGCCACCGTGGTGGTTTTCACAATCAGATCTTCAATCCGCGTGGAAGCAACTGGATCCAAACCAGCAGTGGGCTCGTCGTAAAGGAGCAGAGGCATGGCTCCTTCCTCCCGGTCTGGATCATCGATCAGGGCCCGGGCAAAGCTCACTCTTTTTTGCATGCCCCCGCTCAACTGACCTGGGTACTTGTCGGCCACTTCATGAAGGCCGACGGCTTCAAGGCATTGCTGCACCCGCTCTCGAATCTGAGCTTGCTTGAGACGGCCCAGGCGTGTGAGCAAAAAACCGACATTTTCCTCGACCGTGAGGGAGGCCAGCAGGGCTGGGTTCTGAAACACCAGTCGCACATCAGGAGGCCGACGCTGATCGAGGCGCAGGTAGGTCTGCGGTTCACCGAAGAGGCTCAGTTCACCGCCCGTTGGCAGCTGCAATCCAGCAAGGAGACGCAACACCGTGGATTTACCGGCACCGGAGGGACCGACAACGGCAATCCGCTCGCCAGGCTTCATGGTGAGCGACACACGATCGAGCACGGGCCTGGGGCCCCATTGCATGGTGAGATCTCGCAACTCCACCACGGGCGTCGGCGTTGTTGCTGGGGTGGTGCTCGGCCGACTCATGTCAGGGCCGCGTTGCATGAACCACCATCCTGCCGCGTCCGACACGAAGGGATGGCCATTGGGGCCAGCTTCCGTACAGTTTGGGGATCGCAAGGGACGCGAACCCCTCGCTACGGATCGCATTTGACCAGTCCTTCACGCCGCGGAAACCGTCAACGCATCCGAGCCATGCAGGCTGAGCGGCAGCGCGACCTGATGCTGCGCTCTCGCCGCGCGATGCGCTGGCTGCAGCCTGGACTGGTCGTGAAACGCTGGCTGCTCACCTCAGGGATCGGGCTTGTACTGGCCCTCATCGGTGCTGCCGTATGGGCCGATCTGCAACCGATCTACTGGACCCTCTGGGCCATTCAGGAAGTGCTCGGCTGGATCACCAGGGTCCTACCCCGGGGAATCACGGGTCCTCTCATGCTGCTTGCTGGGATCGGACTGCTTCTCTGGGGTCAGAGCCGCAGCTTCGGTTCGATCCAGCAGGCTCTCGCTCCCGAAAAAGACACTGTTCTTGTCGACGCCTTGCGCGCGAAGAGCCGGTTGAACCGGGGGCCAAACATCGTGGCCATCGGTGGTGGCACTGGCTTGTCCACCCTGCTCAGCGGTTTGAAGCGCTACAGCAGCCACATCACCGCCATCGTCACGGTGGCCGACGACGGAGGCAGCAGCGGCGTGCTGCGCCGCGAACTGGGGGTGCAACCGCCTGGAGACATCCGCAACTGTCTTGCCGCTCTATCCACGGAGGAGCCCCTGCTGACGCGCCTGTTTCAGTACCGCTTCTCCTCGGGAACAGGACTGGAAGGCCACAGCTTCGGCAACCTCTTTCTCTCTGCGCTGACAGCGATTACCGGCAATCTCGAGACAGCCATCACCGCCTCGAGCCGCGTGCTGGCCGTGCAGGGCCAGGTGGTACCGGCCACCAATGCCGACGTACGGCTGTGGGCGGAACTTGAGGATGGGCGGCGCATTGAGGGCGAATCCGCGATTGGCAAAGCGCCGAATCCGATCGTGCGTCTGGGCTGTTTACCTGAACGACCACCAGCTCTCCCGAGAGCCCTTGAGGCCATTGCCCAAGCGGATCTGATCCTGCTCGGACCTGGGAGCTTGTACACCTCACTGCTTCCGAATCTGCTGGTGCCCGAGCTGGTGACAGCGATTCAACGCAGCCGTGCCCCAAGGCTTTACATCTGCAATCTGATGACCCAGCCCGGAGAAACCGATGGGCTCGATGTGAGCGGTCACCTACGAGCGATCGAAGCGCAGCTGGCCTCTCTTGGCATCAACCAGCGACTGTTCGATGCGGTACTGGCCCAGGAAGCGATCGCGGATTCTCCCTTGATCGCTCACTATCGATCCAGAGGCGCTGACCCCGTTGTTTGTAACAGGCGGCAATTGATCTCCGAAGGGTACGAAGTGATGGAGGCACCATTACAGGGAAGCAGGCCTACAGCCACCTTGCGTCACGACCCACGTTCGCTGGCACTGGCAGTGATGCGTTTCTATCGCAAACACAAGAAAGATCTTCAGGGATCAGCAGCTCAGCAAGCAGCTGATCAATAGGCGTCCTGCATTTCGTAGAAATCAGGCTGCACATAGTCCTTGCGCAGAGGCCATCCTGTCCAGTCTTCCGGCATGAGCAAGCGTTTGGGATGAGGGTGACCTTCGAACTGAATGCCGAACATGTCGAAGGTTTCCCGCTCCTGCCAGTCGGCACCTCGAAACAGCCCATAAAGACTAGGAACACTGGGCTGCCCTTCACGGGACAGGAACACTTTCAAACGCACCTCGCGCACCTGGTTGGCGCCACCTTCGGTGACTTCCGCCATCGCCAACAGGTGGTAGAAGCACACCAGCCGCTCTCCGGGGCCTTCGTCGTAGCCGCCCTGGCATTGCAGGTAATCGAATCCATGGCTCTTGAGTGCCGCAGCGATCACTGGCAAGAACAGAGCTTCCACAGCAATCTGCTCGACACCCACGTGATCGGGCTCAAGAACTTCATGGTCGAAGCCCTGCTGGCTCAGCCATTGGCTGACCAGGCCAGGCGCAGGGGCCACGGCGACTGGAGCGTCATCATTCGCTTGCTTGTCAGGGGTGGTACTCATGAGGGCTCAGAAGTTTGAACAGCGTCAGCGGTTTCCAAGGCAGGCATCGGCAGGCCTGCACCGGGTTGGAGAGCAGCCACTTGGGTTTCAGCACGGAGATAGGCACCCGTGACGATGGGCTCCACTGGAGTCATCGCGTGGGCAACGGTGCAATAACGGTGGGTCTGCTTGAGCTGACGACGATCGGCGACGGATTCGTTGGCCACCTTCTTTCTCAATTTGATCACCGCATCAAAGATGGCCTCCGGGCGGGGGGGGCAACCCGGCATATAGAGATCAACGGGGATGAGTTTGTCGACACCGCGCACCGCCGTTGTGGAGTCGGCACTGAACATTCCACCGGTGATCGTGCAGGCACCCATGGCAATCACGTACTTGGGCTCAGGCATCTGCTCATAAAGCCTCACCAGGGCCGGAGCCATCTTCATCGTCACCGTGCCGGCCACGATCAGCAGGTCGGCCTGACGCGGTGAACTGCGGGGCACAAGCCCGAAACGGTCGAAATCGAAACGTGACCCGAGCAGCGCCGCAAATTCAATGAAGCAGCAAGCCGTGCCGTAAAGAAGCGGCCAAAGGCTGCTCAAGCGGGCCCAGTTGTGCAGATCATCAAGGCTGGTGAGAATCACGTTCTCACTCAGGTCCTGGGTCACCGTGGGGGCACCGTCAGCAGCTCCTGCAACTGGACCGCAACTGGCCTCGCGCAGATCGCGCAGAGCCTGAATGGAAGGGGTGTCTCCGGCCATGGCGGAACGATCAGTGGAAGAGGTCATGGGGTCAGCTCCACTCCAAGGCGCCCTTGCGCCAGGCGTAGGCGAGAGCCACCACAAGGATGGCAATGAAAATCAACGCTTCGATGAACGCCAGCAAGCCCAGGCGATGGAAAGCCACAGCCCAGGGATACAGAAAGACGGTCTCCACATCGAAAATCACGAAGACCAGCGCAAACATGTAATAGCGAATGTTGAACTGAATCCAGGCACCACCGATCGGCTCCATACCCGACTCGTAGGTGAGCTGTCGCTCTCCAGCCTGACTACGGGGAGCCAGCAGTTTGTTGGTCACCAACGCCAGCACCGGTACGGCTGCTGCGATCAGCAGAAAGCCGAGAAAGGCGTCGTATCCCGGAAGCACAAACATTCAATAGGCTCCGATCTGGGGGTCAGTCTGGCATTTGCAGGCAGCATCTGACGTTGGCTGTGATCACGCCGATAGAGTGATCGAGCCCGGATGAGCGACGGTGAGCGACGAATCACAGGCCTCAGACAACGTTGCAGCTGCGGACTCTGAAGCCGAGGCCCCGCAGGCTCCTACTGAACAGACCCTTGCCGAAGCAAGCGATCCGCGCACCCACCGCTTCGAATGCCGCAGTTGTGGCTATGTGTACGACCCCGATGAAGGGGTGAAGAAGCTGGCGATTCCGAGTGGTACCGCCTTCGAAGATCTGGATGTGGCAAGTTTCCGTTGCCCCGTTTGCCGCAGCAGGGTCGGCGCCTTCCGAGACATCGGCCCCCGCTCCAAGGCCAGTGGCTTCGAGGAAAACCTGAATTACGGCCTGGGCGTCAATCGACTGACCCCAGGACAGAAAAATGTTCTGATCTTTGGCGGCCTGCTCCTCGGATTTGCCTTTTTCCTTTCGCTTTACTCCCTGCGCTGAGCGCGTCGATCCGTTGTTTTCTGTGCCTCGCATGTCTTCTCTGCTCAAACCCCTGATCCAGCTCGTGCTGGTGGCCTGCATCGGCTTCGGCCTCGGAGGCTGCGTCACCACCCGTGTTCCCGTGGCCACGAGCAGTCCTTGGCAGGTGGTGGACCTCAACACCGACGCCAATCCTCTGGATGTGGCCTTTACCAGTGCGGATCACGGCTTTCTGGTGGGCAGCAACCGCCTGATCCTTGAAACCAACGACGGAGGGTCCAGCTGGAACGAACGCAGCCTTGACCTCCCCGATGAGGAGAACTTCCGCTTGCTCAGCATCGCTTTTGAAGGCGACGATGGCTGGATCGCAGGCCAGCCTGGCCTGCTGATGCACACCACTGATGGCGGCCAAAACTGGACCCGCTTGTTCCTCGACACCAAGCTGCCTGGCGAGCCCTATCTCATCACCGCACTGGGAGCCGACAGTGCTGAACTGGCCACCAACGTTGGTGCTGTGTATCGCACCCGTGACGGCGGCGGCAGCTGGGAAGCGGAGGTGAGTGATGCCGCCGGTGCAGTGCGCGACCTGCGCCGCAGTGCCGATGGCGGCTACGTGAGTGTGAGCAGCCTGGGCAATTTCTACGCCACTTGGATTCCGGGACAAGAGGTGTGGCAGGTGCATCAGCGCGTGAGCAGCCAGAGGCTGCAGAGCATTGGCTACCAGCCGGATGGAAACCTATGGATGGTGGCCCGTGGCGCTCAGATCCGACTCAATGACAATGCTGAAGACCCTGAGAGCTGGAACAAGCCGATCATTCCCATCACCAACGGCTACGGCTATATGGATATGGCCTGGTCGAAGGATGGTGCCATCTGGGCAGGTGGCGGCAACGGCACCCTGCTGGTGAGCCGGGACGGAGGTGACAGCTGGGAGCGCGATCCCGAAAGCCGGCAGGCACCGACCAATTTCAATCGGTTCGTCTTTGACGACAGCGAAGGCCAAGACCACGCGTTTCTTCTCGGAGAACGTGGCTTGATGCTGCATTGGACGGCAGTGAGCTGAGCGCAGGGATCAGCCGCGAACGGACAACGCTTCGTAACCATGGGCAGGCTCCAGCCGCAATGGCCGGAGCCCTACCCCTAGGATCACCAAGCTGATACGCCCGAAGTCATGGCCGCCGGCTCCACCGGGGAACGCCCGTTTTTCGAGATCATCACCAGCATCCGCTACTGGGTGATCCATGCCATCACACTGCCCTCCATTTTCTTGGCGGGTTTCCTGTTTGTGTCCACCGGCCTGGCCTACGACGCCTTCGGAACACCTCGCCCTGATGCCTATTTCCAGGCCAGCGAAAGCAAAGCTCCAGTGGTGAGCCAGCGCTACGAAGGCAAGTCCGACCTTGACCAGCGCCTGAAATAAACCAGAACCATGACGCAATCTCCCGCCACCTCCACGCCACGCAATTACCCAATTTTCACGGTGCGCTGGCTCGCTGTTCACACCTTGGGCGTTCCCACAGTGTTTTTTCTTGGCGCCCTGGCAGCCATGCAGTTCGTTCGCCGCTGATCTCTCAACTCTCTGAACCATGGAGCGCAATCCCAATCCCAACAACTTGCCCGTCGAGTTGAACCGCACCAGTCTTTATCTGGGCCTTCTTGTGGTCTTCACCACAGGCATTCTTTTCTCCAGTTACTTCTTCAACTGAGGTTCTGATTCATGAGTGGCAAGAAATCCAATCTTCCTGACGGAAGAATTCCTGACCGTCTACCTGATGGTCGCCCCGCCGTCGCCTGGCGTTCCCGCTGGACTGAAGGAACCCTTCCCCTCTGGCTCGTGGCCACTGCCGGTGGCATGGCTGTGCTGTTTGTGGTGGGTCTGTTCTTCTATGGCTCCTACACAGGCGTTGGTTCAGCCTGAATCACTGCAGCCTCTTGCATTTGTTCGAACCCGCCACCCTCTGGGATGGGCGGGTTTTTTGATGAGAGTTTGGGCGGCAGTCAGACTGCCTCACGACAAGTTGAGAGCCGATGAGCCAACTGCAGAGCCTGCGGGGCATGGTGGACCTGTTGCCCGAGCAAACGCGGCGCTGGCAAAACGTGGAAGCCGTTGCGCGCGAACACTTCCGTCGTGCAGGCCTGGAGGAAATTCGCACTCCCTTGCTCGAAGTCACCGAATTATTTGCCCGCGGCATCGGTGAGGCAACGGATGTCGTTGGGAAGGAGATGTACAGCTTTCTCGATCGTGGTGAACGATCCTGCACCTTGCGACCGGAAGGCACGGCATCGGTTGTCCGCGCCGCCGTCCAACATGGCTTGCTGAGTCAGGGAGTTCAGAAGCTCTGGTATTCAGGCCCGATGTTCCGCTATGAACGCCCTCAGGCTGGTCGACAGCGGCAGTTTCATCAGATCGGTGTGGAATGCCTCGGTGTCAGCAGTGCCCGCAGCGACGTGGAGGTCATCGCCCTGGCATGGGATCTGCTTGCTGATCTGGGCTTGGAACACGTGAAGCTAGAAATCAACACCCTGGGCACATCGGAAGACCGCCAGGCCTACCGAAACACCCTGGTGACCTGGCTGGAGGAGCGCAGCGATCAGCTTGATGCCGATTCACAGAAACGTCTCAGCACAAACCCGCTGCGCATTCTCGACAGCAAAAACCAATCCACCCAGGCCCTTCTTAACGACGCTCCAACGCTGCAAGCAGCCCTCAGCGCCGAAAGTGCTTCACGTTTTGAACACGTGCAGGCGCTGCTCACCCAACTCTCCATTCCCTTCACGCACAACACCCGCCTGGTACGCGGGCTGGATTACTACGGGCACACAGCGTTTGAGATCACTAGCGACCAGCTCGGCGCCCAGGCCACGGTCTGCGGTGGCGGTCGCTACGACGGACTCGTTCAGCAACTTGGGGGCCCGGCCACTCCAGCTGTGGGCTGGGCTCTCGGCATGGAGCGTCTGCTCTTGATGCTCGGCAACGCGTCGGACGCAGCACCGGATGTGTATCTGGTGAATCGTGGAGACCAGGCCGAGGGTGTAGCCCTCGGCCTGGCCCGCGACCTGCGCAACGCCGGACTCGCCGTGGAACTTGATGGTTCAGGAGCCGCGTTCGGCAAACAGTTCAAGCGGGCTGATCGCTGCAAGGCCCCATCAGCACTGGTGCTGGGCGACGGCGAAGTCGATCAGGGGATTGTGAGGATCAAACGCTTGCAAGGAGATGGTGAGGAACACACATTGCCCTGGAATGATCCCGCTGTGGATCTCCCGGCGCTCTTGGAAACCCTGGCATGCCGTTGAGTATCAAGAGAGGAAGTGATGCCTGGAAGCCACTGGCGGTAACGTTGCCCCAACAATGGGCCAGCTAACGCAGCGATGGGATCACCAATTCAACGCATCTGCTGCATCGGTGCCGGCTATGTAGGGGGGCCGACGATGGCGGTGATCGCCGATCGTTGCCCACAGATTCAAGTCACGGTGGTTGACATCAATCAGGCCCGCATTGATGCCTGGAACGACCGAGATCTCAGCAAGCTGCCGGTGTACGAGCCCGGCCTCGATGCCGTGGTGAAGCGGGCCAGGGGCCGCAACCTGCACTTCTCCACAGGGGTTGCCGACGCCATCGCCGCCGCCGACATGGTGTTCATCTCCGTGAACACACCCACCAAGACCAAGGGGTTGGGGGCAGGCCAAGCCAGTGACCTGCGCTGGGTGGAGGCCTGCGCTCGACAGGTGGCTCAATCGGCCCAGGGCCACACCATCGTTGTGGAAAAAAGCACCCTGCCGGTGCGCACCGCGGAAACGGTGCAAACTATTCTCGCGTCGGCAGACACCTCCCAGGGTGATCGATCGTTTGCTGTCCTCTCCAACCCGGAATTTCTGGCCGAGGGAACCGCGATCCGCGATCTGGAGTCACCGGACCGAGTGTTGATCGGCGGCAATACAGAGGAAGCCATTGAAGCGCTCGCCTCGGTCTATGCGCACTGGGTGGATGACAGCAAGATTCTGCGCACCAACCTCTGGAGCAGCGAACTCTCCAAGCTCACCGCCAATGCCTTTCTGGCCCAGCGCATCAGTTCGATCAATTCCGTAGCCGCTCTCTGCGAGAGCACTGGTGCCGACGTGCGTGAAGTGGCGAGGGCCATCGGCACCGACAGCCGCATCGGCCCCAAGTTTCTGCAATCGGGCCCCGGCTTCGGCGGCAGCTGCTTCCAGAAAGATATTCTCAACCTGGTTTACCTCTGCCGCCATTTCGGCTTGCCGGAAGTAGCGGATTATTGGGAACAGGTGGTCATCCTGAACACCTGGCAGCAACACCGCATCGCCCGCTTGGTGGTGCAGAAGCTGTTCGGCACGGTGACGGGGAAACGGCTGGCGATCCTGGGCTTCGCCTTCAAGGCCGACACCAACGACACCCGTGAGGCACCCGCGATCCGGATCGCCAAAGACCTCCTCGTGGAAGGGGCCCAGCTGGCCATTCACGACCCCAAAGTGGATTCCGAGCAGATCGCCCGGGATCTGCAGCTCCAGGCCAGCGAGGCTCCGGATGGATCCGCGGGCCCGACCCGCGCCTCCCTCAGCGGTGAAGGCACCTGGTGGCCCAGTGCCAGCGTGGAAAAAGCGGTCACTGGTGCTGATGCTGTCCTGATCCTTACCGAATGGCGGGACTACCGGCAGTTGAATTGGAGCGCGCTGTCGAAGCTCATGCGCCAGCCCGCCTGGGTGTTCGATGCACGCTCGGTGGTCTCTCCGACCGAGGTTGAAAATGCCGGATTAAGCCTCTGGCGCGTGGGCGAGGGAGAGGCATGAGCGGCGATCAGTCCCGTCCGATCCTCGTCACCGGTGCGGCCGGATTCATCGGTGCTGCCCTCGTGCAGCGCTTGTTGAAGCGCGGCGACCGCGTGATCGGCATCGACAACCTCAACAGTTACTACGACCCCTCGCTGAAGCAGGCGCGCCTGCAGACCATTGAAGCCATGGCGCCTCAAGGAGCCTGGCGCTTCGAACGGCTTGCCCTGGAAGACGGAACAGCCCTGATGGAGCTCTTCGCGGCTGAGCGTCCGCGCGTGGTGGTGAACCTGGCAGCGCAGGCGGGGGTGCGCTACTCCCTGGAGAATCCAGCCGCCTACATCCAGAGCAATCTTGTGGGCTTCGGCCACATCCTCGAAGGCTGCCGGCACCATGGCACCGAGCATCTGGTGTATGCCTCGAGCAGCTCGGTGTATGGCGGCAACCGCAATCTGCCGTTTCACGAGCAACAGCCCGTGAACCATCCAGTGAGCCTCTACGCCGCCAGCAAAAAAGCCAATGAGCTGATGGCGCACACCTACAGCCATCTTTATCAGTTGCCGGCGACCGGTCTGCGCTTTTTCACGGTCTACGGCCCCTGGGGCCGACCGGACATGGCACCGATGTTGTTTGCCAAAGCCATTCTTGCCGGCAAACCGATCCGGGTGTTCAACCACGGCAAGATGCAGCGCGACTTCACCTACATCGACGACATCGTGGAAGGTGTGCTGCGCTGTTGCGACAAGCCTGCCTCAGCCAATCCCGACTTTGATCCACTGGCCCCGGATCCGGCCACCGCGGCAGCTCCTCACCGAGTGTTCAACATCGGCAACAACGAACCCACGCCTCTGATGCGGTTCATCGAGGTGATGGAGCAAGCGCTGGGGACAACCGCCATCAAAGACTTCCAACCAATGCAACCCGGAGACGTCGTCGCCACCGCAGCCGACACCACAGCCCTGGAGGCCTGGGTGGGCTTCAAGCCCTACACCCCGATTGAAACCGGTGTGGAGTGTTTTGCCCGGTGGTATAGGCAGTACTACGCGGTCTGAAGAACTCCATTTCATGCAACAGGACGGCCCTCCGGTGAGCCAGACAATCCTGCAGCTGCTGCGGGAATGGCCCCCCGGATTTGGCGGCGTTGAGCGGGTCGCCCACGAGCTCGCCAGCGTCTGGGGCGGCCGCGTTTACAGCTTTGATCCTCAACGGCAGGCCAGCCACGCCATCGATTCCTGCCCAGTGAGCTATCCGCGACAGGTGCTGCCCTGCAGCCCGCCCGTAGCGCGACTGCAACTGCCTTGGCCGACACGGATCCTGGGAAGGCTTCTGCTCAGCAGCAAACACCTCCATGGCCACCTTCCATCTCCTGGTGTGCTGCTTCTGCTTGTTGCCGCCAAGGTCTTGAGGCCGCGGCGCCGGGTCACCGCCCATTGGCATTCCTTTCTCGAACAGTCTCCAGGGTTCAGTGGTCGCCTGTTCCTTTTGTATCAGTGGCTGGCCTTGCGGCTTCTGCCTCTCCTGGATGGAGTTGTTACCACCTCACCGGTGCTGGAGGAGGCGCTCATTCACCAGGGCTGTGTCTCCAAGCGGGTGCAGGTGCTGCCCTGCTGCCTCAGCAATGCACAGGAACAACAGCTCCTCGCCATCCCGGCCCGCCCTGTCGAGCCTGGGCGACCGATGCGCGTGCTGTTCATCGGACGCCTCGCCAGTTACAAACGTCTGGACTGGTTACTGAACGCGCTGGCCGAATTGAGTCAGGGGTGGGAGCTCCACATCGTGGGTGACGGCCCCCATCGCGATGCCTTCGAGACCCTGAGCCATTCCCTGATGGGTCATGACGCTCCGGTGACATTCCTGGGACAACTGGATGAAGCCGCCAAGCTGCAGCAGATCGCCGCAGCTGATGTGTTGGTGCTTCCTTCAGATCGCAGCAACGAGGCCTTCGGCATCGTGCAGCTGGAGGCAATGGCCGCCGGCATTCCAGCGCTCGCGTTTGATCGCCGGCGCTCAGGCATGGGTTGGGTCTGTCAGCTGGAGGGTCTGCCATGGGCGCAAACCCCCGACGAGCTTGCCAATGTCTTGGCCTTGTTGATGCATAACCCTGAGAAACGCCACGACCTGGGCATCGAGGCGCGCAGGCGCTACCAAGCGCTTTTTGCCAGACACCACTGGCTCAACACCTTGCAAACCTGGACAGCACAGAACTGACGACGCGCCAGCTGATCCAGAGTCCGGAACGAAGAAGAGTCACCGCCATCAACGCAACACCGGGAAGCGACTTATGCCCCTCTCGTACACACAAACAAGCCACATCCCGCTGCAACCTCCACTCATCGATCAGCACCTTGCACCCAGCACGGCGTTCAAAGCGTTTGCGTCGAGCCTTGAGCAATACCTGATCACTGGAATTCGCACCCTGCCCAGGCATGGACGAGCGGGTTGATTCCGCTTCGTGAACACCACTGAACTCTGGCAAGCAAAGAATTTTGGATCCGAGAATTTCACAAACATCAAGGCAGAACTCAACATCCTCACCGCAGACGCAGTAGGCCTCATTCATCCTGAGCTGAACCAGAGCCGATCGCCTGATCAACATCAGGGCGCCGGAAGCAGCAACAACACGTGCCTCATCTCTGAGTACAAACGTGTGATCCGCAGAGACAAGCGACTCCAAATAATGGAAGGGAGAGGCAAAACAGTCAAAGAGAATTCCAGCATGGGTCAGGCGTCCATCCAAACCACGCAGATGGGATCCAATCAGGGCCACTTGAGCTTGAGAGGCCATGGCCGCCAAAGCAGAGTCGACACTTCCACGGTCGAGGATGACATCATCATTGACCAGAAGCAGGGACTCTGCCTGAGCCAACCGGACCAGTGAATTCACATTTGCAGCAAAGTGATAGGGCGCCCTCGACACCACACGGAATAACAATCCATCGGGCACATGGATGAAGGCCTCATCGACGATCGAACCATTCCAGGAGCAGAGAATTTCAACATCGGCCAGCGGCAGAGAACAGGCCGACGGAAATGACTCCAGCAAGCGATTCAGCAAACTCGGAGTTCTTGAAACAACCAACACTGAGAGACGACAGTCCATGCAGCGGCCTCACACAGGCAAACAATTGAAGAGCGATTGATCAAGACATTCGGGACGGATGTCAACGCAAGATTCAGAGCGATGCCCTAATCGAAACAACAACTGATTAGCTCCACTTGAGATGAACCGACACCGATTGCGCAAGCCCAACCTGATGCATTCGCGAAGCATTGCACTCGCAATAGAGAATTCACGTTAAATCGCCACCGTTAGGCTTCAATCCCCAGAGATCAAATCAGCTCTCATGGCCAAGATCCTCGTCACAGGGGGTGCCGGTTTCATTGGCAGCCACACCTGCCTCGTCCTTCTGGACGCGGGCCATGAGCTTGTGGTGGTCGACAACCTCAGCAACAGTTCTCTGGCCTCACTCAACCGCGTCGCGTCTCTGGCAGGGGTTGCACCGGCATCAAAGGCGGGACCGACGGATCGCCTGCAGTTTGTCGAA